>NZ_SMNT01000139.1 GCF_004348265.1 Methylobacterium segetis | reverse complement strand
GCGAAGCTGCGGTGATCTGCGCCGCGACCGTCGCCTCGATCGAGCCCTCGGTCTTGGCGCTCACCGAAACGGACCCGTCGCCTCCCCTGGTCGTGATGGACGCGTCCGCGATGCGCGCCTCGGCGGTCGACAGGATCGTGTTGGTGGCGATCACGCCATTGATCGCGAGCGCGGTCGAGCGCGTATTCTGGGCGTTGGCGCCGGCAGGTTTGTCGAAGGCCGAGGTCTGGCCCGGCACGGAGCTCGCCGTGCCGGCGCCGGCGTCGCCGTTGGCGTCCGTGCCGGTCTGTTCCTTGAGCGTGGCGATGGCCTCGACGGTGGCGTCGGCCTTCGCGGTGATCGTCGCGGCGCGCTCGGCCGAGACGGCGACGCTGCCCGCCGTCACGGTCGAGCCGGCGATGCTCGCGCTCGCCCCGCCCCGGATCTCGTTGCGCACGACGATGCCGCCGGCCGCCGTCGCGCCGGAGCCGCCCGCCTTGGCGGCACCCTTGCCGCTGACGGCACCCTCGCCGTCGCCGACCCGGCGCCAGAGATCGAGATCACTGTAGTTCGCGGTGCGCAGGTCGAGGTCGGCAGCGGCCTTGTCCGCCCCCGTCCAGGCGTAGACCGCGTCCTTCGGGCCGATCTTCTGCCAAGTGCCCGCGACGGTGAAATCGGTGGTCGCGAGGTTGAGGGCCGCCGAGGCGGTGGCGGGGACGTAGCGGTAATAGGACCCGACCTCGCCCTTGGCCACGGGATGGCCCTCGCTGACGAGCACCACGCTGCCGGGCTGGATGACCCGCGTCGCCGGGCTGGCGGCGGGCTTCTGGCCGGATTGCGCGGCATTGGTTGAGGTCGGCAACGCCCCCTTGACCTTGTCGAGGACGGGGATCGTCGGAATCGCGCTCGGGAAGCTCAGCGCGACGCGCTGGCCAAGCTTGATCGCCACCGGCGTCGCGCTACCCGCCTGGTAGTCGGACTGGATCTGAGCCTGCTTCTTGAGGCCGCCGTCGCTCGACGCCTGGCCGGAGGAGACGAGCTTGACGTTCGCGTTGATGGTCGAGGTGTCGGCCGCTCGCGCACCGACCTCGCCGCCGGCGGTGATGGTGGAGGCGGAGACGATCTCGGCGGTCGCCGCGCGCGCCATCCGGTTCGTCGAGATCAGGCCGCCGAAGCTGCGCGAGCCCGCGCTCGTCGTGGTGCCGCTGCCGGCCACCGTCTTGAGGGGCGTCTTGCCGGCGAGTTGCCGCGCCTTGTCGATCGCGACGCCCTTGTCCCGGTTCTTGATCGCCGCGGCGGCATTCTGCTCCGGCGTGCGGACGGTCACAGTGTTGCTGACCGTGGCGTTGACCGTGCCCGCGCTCGCCGCGTTGACGCCGACCGCGCCCGTCGTTGCGGTGACGTTCGCGGCGCTGATCCGCGCCAGGATCGACTGCGTGGCGAGCACGGTGAAGAATCCCGTGCCGAGCACCGCGTCGAGGGCCGTGCCGACGATCTTGTCGGCGATGGCGCTCGTCGCGATGCCGGTCAGGCCGTAGCCGACGACGTTGAACGCCGCTGCGCCGCCGATCGCGGTGCCGCCGCCCTTCGAGCCGCCCTCGACGGTGGTTTCGACGCGCGAATCGATCTTCGAGACGTCGCCCGCGCTGACGGTGACGTCGCCGGTCACTGCCGTGACGCTGCCCCGGGTGACCGTGGCCGTGGTGCTGCCGAGCACGACGTTCACGGCGAGCGAGCCGGCGACGCCGAACTTGCTCGGCGCACTCGAAGCCTGCGCCGTGGTGGTCAGGTCGAGGGCGTTCTCGGCGGTGAGCGTGACGCCGGTCTCGCCTGTCACGACGGAATCCGTGACGGTGGCCGTGACGTCGCGCTGCACCGTGTTGATGGCCGAGCCGCGGCCGATCGCGACCGCGCCCTGGCTCACGACGGCCGAATCGACCTGCTCGTCGAGCGTCGTGATGTCGGTCGGGACGGCGATGGCGCGGGCCACCGTGGCGTCCATGGCGGTGATGGTGATGCTGCCGGTGCCCGCCGTGAGGCGGGCCTTCTCGGCCGTCGCGCTGGTCGCGCCGGTGAGCAGGTTGCGCGCCTGGATCGCGCGGGCCTCGATCTCGGTGCTGTTGGTGGCGACAGCCAGCAGCGAGGCGCCCGTGACGGCGACGCCGCGCACAGCGACGCGCACGGTGTCGTTGGCGGTGATCAGGGCTGCGCCGGCCTTGACGGGCGCGGCCAGGGAGCCGTCCTCCTCGCCGTCACCGGCGAGCGCCTTCGTCGGGTTGACGGGATCGTCGGGCGCCTCGGTGGCCGCTCCGATCTTCACGAGCAGCTTGCCGCTGTTCGCCGCTTGAAGCGCGACGCCGCCCGCCGCCGTGATCACGGCCGGATCGGTCTCGAGGGGCGCGGCCGCCGGCAGGGTGCCGTTCGCCGCAACCCCGACATCGACGCTCGTCGTGCGGGTGACGGTCTGGTTCCCGGTCAGAGCGAACAGGTTGAGGATGTCGCTGAGGATCGGAATGCTGGCGTTGTCGGCCGCAACGAGCTTCGTCGTGACGTTCGTGGTGTCGCTCGCCGCGAGCTGGACCGCGATGGCCGGGTCGGTGCCCGGCAGCGTCGCCGTGCCCGTCTGCGTCAGGCGCGCGTCCTTGTCGACGGTGACCTGCGTGGTGTTGGTGACGCTGGTCTCGGCCTTCTTGATCACGCCCTCGACGGCGAGCTCGGCCGGCGTGAACACGTCCGACAGGCTGCTCTCGCCGGTGACGATGCCCTTGAGGGTGTCGCCGGTGCGCTTGGCCGTGTCAGTAAAAGTCCCGGCGCCGGGCAGGACGAGGCCGACCGCCTTCACGTCGACCGTGGCGCGCGTCGTCGCCGCCAGCTTGATCGTGCCGCCGTTGACCGCGCCGCGCGCGCCGACCGCGATGGTCGAGATGTTGGTCTGCGTGGGCGTGATGCGCTTGAGCTGCGAGGAGAGCGCCGAGCGGAGCGTGACGCCGTTCTCGACGTCCGTGGTCAGGTCGGCGGCGCCCGTCGTTGCCGTGACCGTGCCGTCGAGGGTGATCCGGGCGCCGCCCGTCGTCGAGACGGAGAGCGTCTGCGTGTTGATCGGCGCGGTGTCGGAGACCGTGATGCTGCTGCGCACCGAGATCGCGACCGAGGCCCCCCGGATGATGGCGTCCTGGTTGATCGTCACGCCCATCCGCGCGTCGGCCGTCACCCCGCGGTTGTCGCCGCTGGTGACGAGCGCGGGGGTCACCGTCGCGTCGGTCGTGAAGGTGACCGCACCGCTCGCCGTGATCGTCTTGCCCTGGGCGACGACGAGGGAATTGTCACCCGCGCCCCCGTGGAAGGTGAATCCGATATCGCCGGCCTGAGCCGTGAGGTTCGTCGAGAGGTCGATCCGGTCGTCGCCCGCCCCTCCGTCGAAGGAAACGGTGAGGCCACCCGAAGCGGCCGGGAGGTTCGCGTCGAACACGAGCGCGTCGTTGCCGGCCCCGCCGGTGACGCCGAAGCTCGTGCCCGGCGGCAGCGTCGCGAGGTGAAGCGTGTCGTTACCGCTGCCGAGGATCACGCCGAAATTCGTGGTCGGCGCCGTGAAGGCGAGGCTCGCGAAGGTCGCGGCCGAGGAGCCGATGGCATAGCCGCCTGTACGATCCGAGAGCGTCGCGTCGAGGTCGCCCGAGACGGTGTTCGAGAGATCGAGCTGCAAGGAACCCTTGCCGCCCGAGAAGATGCCGCTGAGCTGCCCGTTTGCGCCGATCACCAGCGTGTCGGATGCACCGGACGCGCCGGAGAGGTTGGCGACCCCCGAGAAGCTGCCCGTGAATTTGCCGGAGGAGATTGTTCCCGCGTCCGTGCCCGTAAGCGCGAAGAGCGCGCTCGCGCCGTTACGCAGGACGACGCCGTCATCGTCGCTGGCGCTGGTGTCGCTGACGGCGAGCATCGGCCGGCGGCTGTCCGGCAGAATGTTGAAGGAATCGACATCGACAGTGATGACGTCCTTCTTTCCGGCTAGTCCGACGATCGTGAAAGTGCCGGAAGTCGCGACGTCGCCGAAGGAGTGAAGGACCGCGCCCTCCTGGCCGTTCGTGAAGTCGAGAATCTGGATGCGCTGGATCGGGGTGGCAGACTGGTTCGCCCCTTGGGTTTCCTGCACGAGCTTGACGAGGAGCTGGTGCTCCTGCGTCGGCGGATCGGACGGGACGGTGTAGGTGATGTCCGAATTGAGAAGGACGCGCGGCTCCAGCGGATCGAAGATCAGCCGGTCGCGGTAGAGCATCCGGTCGGTCTTCGCCTTGAGGCGCATGACGAGCTGACGCTTCGTCGGCCGCTTGGCGCGCGACGCGTCGTCGGCCGCCTTCGGCCGGTTGCGACGGCGAAACAGAGGACCCCAGAAGCCTTCCGACTTGAACGGAAAAGCCATCCCACTCTCTCCAGCCGCTGGCGCGCGTCACCGCGCGCGGAGGACACGTCACCCGGCCCGCCGGAAGGCGGCCGGGATCGTCGGTACCGATGTCGGGGTCTTGAACCCGGCGCTCCGCGAACCTCGGAGCGCCGTCACTGGTGGGAGAGGTGAGGCCCGAGCCTCAGGGCTCGGGCGCTCCGAATCAGGCGTTGCCCGACGTCTCGAAGTCGGCCGGGGCGGCGGGCGCCGTGTCCGGCTCGGGGGCGCTCGCCGGAGCACCGATGCGATCGGCGATCGGGGTCAGGTTCCGCAGCGAGCCGAGGTGCTGGTAGATCAGCTCCAGTTCGTCGGCCTGCATCAGCTCGGCCAGCGCATCCGCCGAGAGCGCCTTCAGGCGCTCGCGGTTCACCACGCTGAAGCCCGACAGGGTCGAGCGTTGGCCCGTCCGCAGAGTGAACTGCGCCTGCATCGGCTCCAGGAGGTCGAGGTCCTGCAGCCGCTTCACGAAGACCTTCGTGCGCTGGAACTGGACCTGGTAGGCCTGGAGGAAGCCCAGAACGTTCTGCAGGTACTGGGTGCGCTCGCCATCGGCGTCGAACAGGCGCTCACCGCGCCCCTCGTCGTTGCAGCCGGCGAATTCCTCGTCGACGCACAGCGTGAACGTAGCGTCGGGATCGTTCGCGTTGTCGCTCGAGAACACGAACGGGTACCGACGCAGGAAGGCCGGGACATAATTGCCCGCCCAGGCGCCCGAATCGTTGACGTACAAATTCTCGTTGTCGCGAATGCCGAGAAGCGCGACGGGGATCACCTCGTCGGCCGCACCGCCGAAGACGATCGTGTATTCGGCCGAGGCGTTGCCGAACTCGGCGACCATCAGCGGCACGGAGTTCACGGCGCGCGCGAAATCGAAGCTCGAACCGGCCTTGACGGACCACGACCCGTGGCGCTGCCGGGTCACCGGAACGGCCCGCTCGTAGATCAGAAGCTGCTTGCTCATAATTCCCCCAGGGGATGGATGTGCGATTTCCGCATCGTTCCGCACCGTGCATAACAGTGCGGCTGCACCTTGCGGAGGCAGTCGGTGCGTTTTGCGTTGATCCTGCGTCTCACGCCCACGGACGCAATCTGAAAAACACAGTTGAGGTCAATTGAAGGCGGCTCGAAGCGCGGCCGCAACACGGAATTGATCCGTTTTGTCCAATCAACATTTGCTGGTATTTTTTCCTCGCGAACCGTATTCGAGGGCCTCGCTCGGTCCGGCCTCAAGATGAGGCGGCAGGCCGCCAGCGCGTTCGCGCCCTCACCCTCCGGGGAAGCTCCAGGAGTCGCATTCCGCGAGACCTGTGGGAAAGATCATTTTCATTATTGAGAGCCGATGAAATGGCCGCTTCCACGGCCAAATTCGGACCGTCACCACTTGAAATGGCCGCGCAAAAATCCTGCGCGCGTCGGCAGCCAGCAACGCGATCGGACGCTTTCAGCCGCCAAATAGTTCGCTTCTTGCACACGCGCCGCACATCTGACTCCGAACTGTGCAATTCTCGACAGAGATAGGTTGGCGGGCTTTCGAGGCTGTGTTGACGTCGGCAGGGCCTCTGCTGCAATGAGCCTTCGCGCAGCGGGAACTTTCCAGCCTGCCGTGCGTCCGGAAAATCGCCGGCGCGCAGCGCGACGTGCGGCACCCGTGGAGGCAGGGATGAAAGCTGCTGGCAATCCAGTCCTGCGCGACGGGTTGTCGGCGGCCAATCCCGGCTGACACCGCTCGAAACCTCCCCAACTCCTCGAAGGCGACGACGCGTGTCCACCCTGCCGCGGCTCGACTATCTGACCACCGGCCTCCCCAATGCCGAGGCCTACGAGGTCTGGAAGGGCGTGGTCGGCGCTCTGTTCGAGCCGCACCCCTTCCATCCGACCCAGCGGCTGCCGACCGGCTCGGCGAGCGGGGTCGTCGTCGGGGACATGATCGTGGCGCGGGTGGTCTTCACGGCGCAGTGCTTCCGCCGGGACCGGGCCCTGATCGAGCGCACCCCCGACCATTTCCTCTTCCATCTCTACAATGTCGGCGGCTTCAACGGCCGGATCAGCGGCCATGAAACCACGATCTGGTCGGCGCAGGTCGCCCTGATCGACCTGCGGCTCGAGGTGAACACCCACGCCGCCTCGTCCGACACGATCTCGCTGATCGTGCCGCGCAGCCTGCTCCCCGGCATCGGTGAGGCCGGATTGCCGCCGCGCCTGGAGCCGGCCCGCAACCGCCTGCTCGCCGCCCACTTGGCCGCGCTCCGCGAGGGCAGCGCGCATCTCGAGGAGGCGGACGTTCCGGAGGTGGTGGCCCGGACGCAGGAGGTGCTGACCACCCTCCTCGATCCCTCGCGTCCCATCGACCGGCTGGAGACGCCCGCTCTCGACAGGAGCCTCCTCGCGCTCGCCGAGCAGGCGATCCGCGCCAACCTCGCCTCCCCGGATCTCTCGCCCGAGTGGCTGGCGACGGAGCTCGGCATCTCGCGCGCGAGCCTCTACCGGCTGTTCGCGCCCTATGGCGGGATCATGCGCTCCGTCCAGGAGCGGCGTCTCCTCGCCGTGCGGGCCGCCCTGAGCGATCCCCTCGAGACGCGCCTTCTCTCGCGGCTCGCGGCGGATTTCGGGTTTCAGAGCGAGGCGCATTTCAGCCGCAGCTTTCGCGCCCAGTTCGGGTCGACGGCGAGCGAGTTCAGGGCCGGGCAGGTGAAGTCGGCACGCGAATCCGAGCCGACGAGCCTCGACGTGCTGAACTGGTGGTGGGAGCGCCTCGGCTCGCGCAGCGCGTGAATCGGGCCTCCGGCACGGGCCGCCCTCAATCCGGCCCCGTCGCGGCGCGCCCGAGCACGCGGGCGGCAGCCTCCCGCACGAGATCGGCGACCGGACGCATCCCGTCGAGCACGTGGTCGGCGCCGGCGGCGATCCGGCCCTGCTGAACTAGGTAGGGCGGGCGGATCCGGGTCGGGTAATCGCGCAGATAGCGGCCGAGATGGTCAGCCAGGGCCAGGGCATCCGTGGACGCCGCCTCGGCCCGGAATGCTGCAAGCTGTGCGCCGAGCTTGCGGGCGAGGGCGACGTCGAGGGGCAGCTCGATCCAGAACAGCAGATCGATGAACTGCCCGGTCTTCGGGTGCGCCCGCCCGAGCAAGGTCTCGAAGACGAGGTAGGGCGCCCTGGCCGGCACGGGCCCGACGCGCAGCGGCCGGCCCGGGGAGCCGGTCGCCGCCTCACCGCGCACCAATGCACCGAGATCCTCGGCGAGACCCGGCACTTCGATATCGTCGACCGGAGCGCCGCGGGCGATCCAGGCTTCCATCGACTCGCCCGGATCGGGCGGGACCTCCTCGTAATCGTCGTAGTGGAGGATGGGCGCGCCCCCGAGCGCGGCGGCGAGGGCGGCCGCCAGGGTGGATTTGCCGGCACCCGGCAGACCGGCGACGGCCACGACGCAGGGCCGCCTCGGCTCCGACGGGGCGTGGCTCGCGGCACCGGGATCGCCGATCCGATCCCGCCAGCCAGTCACGGGCGCGTGCCCGAGGCTCGGGCGGCGATGTGGTGTTTGAGGAAGGTGTCGATGCGGGGGAAGGCGGGGCTCGGGCCCGGCGCGGGCCGGCTCAGCGCGGGCATCGGCCGGGATCTCGGCTGTTGCCCGGGCCGGGACCCGGGCGAGAGCCGGGGCCGGCAGGGGCGGGCGTGAGACGCTTGATCAACACCAAATCTCCCCGCCGCCCGACCGCGCCACATTCCAATCCTGATTCGCTTCCATCCCGCGCCGGGATAGCACTGTTCCTGTGGCCGCGCGACACTTGCCAAGCCTCGCCAAACCGATATGCAACACGGCCAGACCGCATACAAAGCCGCGGTTTTACTCCACCAACACCTGACTACCGCGGCCCCGCGCCGCGCTCGCGCCAGATAGAGGGACGCCCGTGAGCGACACCAGGCAGACCGGACCCGAGGCGGTCCGCGCGATCGCGTGGCGCGAGGAGGCCATGGCGACCCACTTCGCCAACGTCGTCAACGTCCAGGGCACCCGCGAGCAGGTCGACCTCTTCTTCGGCACCAACCGCACCTGGAACGTGGCCGAGAGCGACAGCGTCGTGGTCGACCTCTCCAACCGCATCATCCTCACGCCCCTGGCGGCCAAGCGCCTGCTCTCGGTGCTCGGCGGCGTCCTCGCCGAGTACGAGGCCCGCCACGGCCGCCTCGACCTCGAGGCCTGAGCCCGCCCTCCCACGCCCGGCCGCCTCCCTCAGGCCGGGGGCGGCCCCCGATGCCGACCAGCCCCGATGCCGACCAGCCCCGAGGAAGGCGGCTGCGATGAGCGAGCGGTCCCGATGAGCGAGCGGTCCCGATGAGCAGGCAGCTCCGATGAGCGAGCGGGGGGCAGCCGGGATCCCGGCCGAGCCGGAGGCGCGCCCCTCCGTGCTGGAGCCGGCCCTGTGGCAGCGCCTGCAGGCCGCAGAGGGCCTGCCCGAGGCCGCCGAGGCCTGGCTCGCCCTGCAAGCCCGCTGGCTCGGCGCCTCCGCCGCCTGCCTGCTGCAGGCGCCCGGCCTCAGCCCCCTGGCCAGCCTCGGGCCCGACGCCGCGGCCCTGCGCGCGGCCGCCGCCGCCGCGCTCGACGAGACCCGGCCGGTGGTGCAGGAGGCCGAGGAGGGCCCGCCCCG
>NZ_SMNT01000138.1 GCF_004348265.1 Methylobacterium segetis | reverse complement strand
TCGCGGCCCTCGCGCCAGCCGACCCGGTCGTAATGCGCCAGAGGATCGACCTGCGCGCGCCCGACATCGGCGTAGGCCGCCCGGTAGCCGAGCGTCGAGAAATACGCATCGGGGTCGCGGCCCTCGCGCCAGCCGAACCGCGCGTAATGCCCCTCCGCGTCGAGGCCGGCCGCCCGCACGTCGGGATTCGAGATCGAGTAGAAGGCGTCGCTGACGAGGGCGCTGCGATCGGCGATGTCGCCGTAGAGCAGGAGGTAGTCGCGTCCCGCGACGATCCGGCTCCCGTCGACGAGGATCGGCGTATTGTTCTGGAGGAGCCCGAGGTCCTCGCCGTAATTCGTGAGCGGGTGGTAGGTGGCGGCGAGTGCCCCGAAGGCGGTCAGGCCCGCGACCCGGTCGGCCAAGGTCGAGTTCGGGCCGAACAGGTTGCCCGCCTCGGAGAGGAGGCCGCGCAGCGCCTCCTCCAGGGGCGAGCCGATGTAGCTCGGATCGCCGACGCGCCGGATGGTGTCGCTCCACAGGAATTCGGTCTCGTAATTGACCGGGGTGAAGCTGTAATTGGCGACCGGATCGAGATACTCGACGTAGTTGACGAGCGTGCCGGCGCCGCTCGGCGGAAGCTTGGTGGCCGACAGGCCGGGTGCGGCGAAGGTGAGCCCGTCGATGCCGAGCACGGCCGCGACATAGGCCGCTTCCGCCGCGCCGAGGGAGTGACCGGTGATGGTGATGCGGTCCGTTCCGATGCCCTGGAGGGCCGCCGCCGCGATCACCTGCCGGCTGAAGGCGACCGCATCGGTCAGGGCCTGCGGGATACCGCCGAAATAGAGGGCGACGTCGGCGTCGACCTGGGCGAGGAGGAAGTCCGGCCGTTCCTCGATGCCCGCCGTGTCGGTGCCCTCGAAGCCGATCACGATCTCGGAGACGGGGCCGGGCGTCTGGAAGGCGGCCCCGTGAAAGCCGCTCGCCTGCAGGCCTGAATCGAACTGGCCGGTCCGGTAGAAGAACGGCGCGAGCCCGGTCGGGACCGGGGGCAGCACGTCGCTGTCCGGAAAGCCGTACATCCAGCGCGAGATGTCGTAGTCGTTCTGCAGGGTCGGCGCCGCCATCTGAACCGTCTCCGCGGAGCCCCAGGCGGGGCGTGACAGGGTCCCGAGCAAGCGTTCCTAAACACGGCCACGCTTGCGGACGGTGTTCGTACGTAAACGCACGGCCGGATCTGCTTTGCCGACCAGTTCGGTGACGGTAGCAGGAAATATTCTGAAGTCTAATCCGCCAATCTCATCTGGCGATCTGTTGATCTTGTCGGCGCCTTCGGGGCGCGCCGGCGCGCAGGATGCCGCGGCCGGCGCGGCGGGCATACTCTCCCATCCGATTCGGACCTCTGGACACCGGCAGCATGGACGCTTTAGCCGCACCTCACGACCTGATCGACTGGATCCTGCGCCATGCGCTCGCCCAGGACGATCTCGGCGGCCTGCTGACGGGCATCTGCGAGCGGTTGACCGCCCGCGGCATCCCGGTCTGGCGGGCGAGCCTCGATCTGCCCACGATCGATCCGCATTTCCGCGCGCTCACGCACAAATGGTGGCGGGACCAGCCGGTCACGGTCGGCACCTTCCTGCATGGGCCCGAGCAGGAACGGGATTTCCAGCGCAGCGTCATCCATCACCTGCTCTCGCGCGACCTCACTCTGTCTCGCTGGAGACTGGAGGCGGGGGAGGGCGTGGCCGATTTCGCCCTTCTCGCGACGCTGCGGGAGACGGGCGGCACCGACTACGTGATGCGGCTCGTCACCTTCGGCGATGGCGGCTCGGTGGTGAGAGGCTTCGCCTTCTCCTTCGCGACGGACCGGCCCGGCGGCTTCACCCAGGTCGAGATCGACGTCGTCTCGGGGCTGATCCCGGCGCTCGGGCTCGCGGCCTACCGCTCCAGCGCCGCTCGCACGGCCGCGAGCGCCCTCAGCGTCTATCTCGGCCCGACCGCGGCTCGGCGGGTCCTCGCCGGCGAGATCCGCCGCGGCGAGGGCGAGCGGATCTCGGCCACGATCCTGTTCGCGGACCTGAAGGGGTTCACCGACCTCACCGAGCGGGCCGACGCCTTGCAGGTCGTGGCTTGGCTCGACGAGCATTTCGAGGCGATCGGCGACGCCGTCACCGACCAGGGCGGCGAGATCCTGAAGTTTCTCGGCGACGGGATGCTCGCCGTATTTCCGGTCGCGGAGGTGGAGTGCTCGCCCTGCCCGAACTGCGAGGCGGCCTTGCGGGCCGCCGAGGCGGCCGTCGCGGCCAACGAGGCCCTCAACGCCCGGCGCAGGCAGCGGGCCGAGCCGGCCCTCGCCGTCGATGTCGCGCTGCATTTCGGCGAGGTCGTCTACGGCAATGTCGGGGCGAGCCGTCGGCTCGATTTCACGGTGATCGGCCGGGCCGTCAACGAGACCTGCCGCATGGAGGCTCTCTGCGACAGGCTCGGGCGCAGCATCCTCCTCTCCGAGGAGGTCGCGCGCCGCTGTGCCCGGGAGACGGTGCGGCTCGGAACCTTCGGCCTGCGGGGCGTGCGCGGCGAACGCACCCTCTTCGGCCTCGCCTGAGCCGCCGCCCGAGGCCCGGACGGCGGCTCTGTCACAGGACCGACATGCGGATGCGGGAGCTTCCCGCCCAACCGTCAGATCCCCTGAAGCCCAAGGTGCCGCATGATGCCGAACGGACGCCGCGTCCGCGAACCCGAAACCGAGGCGCAGCCGACCCTCGACGACCTCATCGCCGTGCGATTGAGCCGGCGCGATCTCATGCGCGGCGCGCTCGTCGCGGGCGCGGTTGCCGGGTTCAGCGCGCCGTTCGTCGCGGGCGACGCTGCGGCGGAGGGCTTCGAGTTCCCTGAGGTCGAGGCCGGTGTCGACGAGACGCATCACGTCGCCGCAGGCTATGAGGCCGAAATCCTCCTGCGCTGGGGCGACCCGCTCTTTCCCGACGCGGCCCCGCTCGATCCGCGGGCTCAGGACGCGGAGCGCCAGCGCCGCCAGTTCGGCTACAACAACGACTTCGTCGGCTACCTGCCCATCGCCGGGTCGAGCGAACACGGACTCCTCGTCGTCAACCACGAGTTTACGAACAGCGAACTCATGGTCCCCGGCCTCGGCCCGCAGAGCCGCAAGACCAGCCTCAACCTGCTCTCGCGCGAGCAGGTGGCGGTGGAGATCGCCGCTCATGGGGGCTCGGTCGTCGAGATCCGGCGCGAAGGCGGGCGCTGGCGTCCCGTGCTCGGCTCTCCCTACGCCCGGCGCATCACCGCCGAGACACCGATGGAGATGACCGGACCCGCCGCCGGCCACCCGCGCCTTCGCACAGTCGAGGACCCGGAGGGTCGGCGGGTTCTCGGCACGATCAACAATTGCTCGGGCGGCCTCACCCCCTGGGGCACGTGGCTCTCGGGCGAGGAGAACTTCCACTACTACTTCGTCGGCAACCTGCCCGAGGGGCATCGGGAGGCGGAGAACGCCAAGCGCTACGGGCTCGGCCAGCCCTTCTACGGCTGGGGGCGATTCCACGACCGCTTCGACCTCGCGAAGGCGCCGAACGAGCCGAACCGCTTCGGCTGGGTCGTCGAGATCGACCCCTTCGACCCGCATTCCGTCCCGAAGAAGCGCACGGCGCTCGGGCGCCTGAAGCACGAGGGTGCCGCCGGCATCGTCGCGAAGGACGGGGCCTACGTCGTCTATCTCGGCGACGACGAGCGCTTCGACTACGTCTACAAATTCGTGACCGCGGGCCGGGTCGATCCGCATCACCCCGCGGCGAACCGCGATCTCCTCGACGCGGGCACGCTCTACGTCGCCCGCTTCGACGCGGACGGGACGGGGCGCTGGCTTCCCCTCGTTCACGGCACGGGGGGCCTCGATGCGGGCGCGGGCTTCGAAACGCAGGCCGACGTGCTGATCGAGACCCGGCGCGCCGCCGACATCCTCGGCGCCACCCGGATGGACCGGCCCGAAGACATCGAGGCGAACCCGCGCACGAACCGCGTCTACGTGATGCTGACGAATAACGGCCGGCGCCAGGACGAACAGGTCGACGCCGCGAATCCGCGCCCGAAGAACGCTTTCGGCCACATCATCGAGATGCTGCCGGAGGGCGAGGATCACGCCGCCACGAGCTTCCGCTGGGAGATCCTCCTGCGCTGCGGCCCACCCGCGTCCGGCGCGACCTTCTCGGCGGCGACGAGCGAGAGCGGCTGGTTCGGCATGCCGGACAATTGCGCCATCGACGGGCGCGGCCGGCTCTGGGTCGCGACGGACGGCAACTCGCGCAAGGCGACGGGCCGGGCGGACGGGATCTGGGCCGTCGAGACCGAGGGGCCGCGGCGGGCGACAGCCCGCCACTTCTTCCGGGTGCCAATCGGCGCCGAGATGTGCGGTCCCTGCTTCACGCCGGACGACGAGACCTTCTTCGTCGCCGTCCAGCATCCGGGCGAGTCCGACGACGATGCCATCCCGACGAGCTTCGACCAGCCCTCGACCCGCTGGCCCGATTTCGAGCCCGGCATGCCTCCGCGTCCGTCCATCGTCGCCGTGACCCGGAAGGGCGGGGGCGCCATCGCGTGAGGCCCCTCGGCGCGGCGAACCTTCGCCGCTCACGAAATCGTGCCCACGCTTCGGGGCGCGCAGCTGTAGAGGGCGGGAGCCCTCTACGGGACCTCGGTGTTCTCACATGCAGACCGGGTGAATTCAGTCACGGACCCGTCAAAATGTTGGCCTACCGACGCCTTCGCGGCGTTCAGGACTGGTGCCCGACCGCCCGCCTGTGCATGAGAGCGGTCCATCGACTGCGCATCCCCGTCACCGTCGCCTCCACGCCGCGCGAGCGCCCGAGCTTACTCCGATGAGCATCATCCAGGGTCAGAACCTCCGCCCCATCGGGTTGAGGATGCGCACGCAACTTCTCATCCTCGCGGGGCTGAGCGGAGCTGCGGTGGCCGGCTACGGCCTGCTTCACCGCGGCAGCGTGGCCGACGCGGCCGTGCAGCCGGCGGCCCTGACGGCGCCCCGGCCCTCGGGCGGCTTCGTCCTCACCGCGGCGCAGCTTGCGACGCTGACGAGCGAGACGGTCGACCAGCGGCTCTTCTACGAGGAGATCGCGACCGAGGGTAAGATCGGCGTCGATGAGTATCGCGCCACTCCGATCTTCTCGCCCTATCCCGGCCGCGTCGTGTCGATCCTGGCGCGCTCGGGCGAGCAGGTGAAGCAGGGCGATCCTCTGTTCGCGGTTCAGGCGAACGAGATGGTCCAGGCCCAGAACGACTATCTCGCAGCGCTCAACGTCCTCAACAAGAGCCGTTCGCAGCTCACCCTCGCCCAGGCCGTCGAGAAACGGCAGCGCGACCTCTTCGAATCGCGCGCGACGACGCTGCGCGACCTGCAGAACGCCCAGAACGATCTGACGTCGGCCACGAACGACGCGCGCACGGCCGAGGTCGGGCTCGAGGCGGTGCGCAACCGCCTGCGCATCCTCGGCCTCAAGGACGAGGAGATGGCGGCCCTCCAGAAGGGCGCCATCAATCCGACGACGACGATCTACGCCCCGCTCTCGGGCACGGTGATCCAGCGCAAGATCGGCCCCGGCCAGTATATCGGCACGGGCGGCAGCGACCCGTCCTACATCATCGGTGACCTGTCGAAGGTCTGGCTGATCGCGCAGCTGCGCGAGAGCGACGCCGCCAAGGTCGATCTCGGCGAGCGGCTCACCTTCCGCGTCCTCTCGCTGCCGGACCGGACCTTCGAGGGCCGGGTGAACTTCATCGGCGCCTCGGTCGATCCGGCGACGCGCCGCATCGTCGTGCGCGCCGAGATCGACAATCCGCAGGGGCTCCTCAAGCCCGAGATGTTCGCGAGCGTGCGCATCATCAACGAGCGCGAGAGCCTGTCGCACTCGGTGCCCCGGGCCGCCGTGATCCTGGAAGGCAGCAAGGCGAGCGTCTGGGTGCTGAAGCCCGATAATTCCGTCGAGAGCCGGGAGATCAAGCCCGGCATCGTCGACGGAGGCACGATCGAGGTCCTCGACGGCCTGAAGACCGGCGAGCGGGTGATCTCGCGGGGCTCGCTCTTCATCGACCGGATGGCCACGCAGGGCTGAGGGCGCGCGCGGCTCCGGGGCGAGCCGCCGCATCGCGCCGCCGGCCGCGGGCCGGCCAAGGGGACCTTCCACATGGACGCCATCGTCGCCTTCGCCCTGCGGCAGCGCGTGCTCGTCGTGCTCGCCTTCGTGCTCCTGCTGATCGGCGGGCTCGCGGCGTTCCGCACCCTCAACATCGAGGCCTACCCGGACCCGACCCCGCCGATGATCGACGTGGTCACGCAGGCGCCGGGCCTCTCGGGTGAGGAGATCGAGCGCTACATCACGGTGCCGATCGAGGTGATGACCTCTGGCCTGCCGAATCTGAAGCAGGTCCGCACGGTCTCGCTCTACGGCCTCTCGGACGTGAAGCTGCAATTCGGCTTCGAGTTCACCTATTACGAGGCCGAGCAGCAGGTGCTGAACCGCCTCGCCCAGCTCGACCCTCTGCCGAACGGCGCCAAGCCCACCATCTCGCCGGTGAGTCCGATCGGCGAGATCTTCCGCTACAAGCTCGCCGCGCCCGCGGGCTACAGCGTCCTCGACCTGAAGACGCTGCAGGATTGGGTGCTGCGCCGCCGCTTCCGCGCGGTGCCCGGCGTCATCGACGTGATCGGCTGGGGCGGCAAGACCAAGACCTTTGAGATCAGCGTCGACATCGACAAGCTCACCGCCTACGGCCTCACCCTGGCCGGGGTGGTGAAGACCCTCAACGACAGCAACCTCAACGTCGGCGGCAACCGGATCACGCTCGGCAGCCAATCCGCCGTGGTGCGCGGCGTCGGCCTGATCCGCTCCACCGACGACATCGAGGAGACGGTGCTCGCCCAGTCGGGCGGCGCGCCGGTGCTGGTGCGCGACGTCGCCCACGTCACGATCGGCCATCAGCCCCGCCTCGGCATCGCCGGCATGAACGACGACGACGACATCGTGCAGGGCATCGTCCTCATGCGGCGCGGCGAGCAGAGCACGCCGACGATCAAGGCGGTCGAGGAGGAGGTCGCCCGCATCGAGGCGGCGGGCATCCTGCCGCCCGGCGTGCGCATCGAACGGATCTACGACCGCTCGGACCTGATCGAGGTCACGACCCACACCGTCCTGCACAACATGCTCTTCGGGATCAGCCTGATCCTCGTGATCCAGTGGCTCTTCCTCGGCAATCTGCGGAGCGCGCTCATTGTCGTGGCGACGATCCCTTTCGCGCTCTTCTTCGCCGTCATCATTCTCGTGCTGCGGGGCGAATCCGCGAACCTCCTCTCCGTCGGCGCCCTCGATTTCGGCCTCATCGTCGACGGCACGGTGATCATGGTCGAGGCGATCTTCCGAAGGCTCTCGGGGCACGGGCCGCCCTCGGCCGGCGGGGGCGCCAAGGGGCTCGCGGGCAAGCTCGGCGCGATCGTGCGGGCGTCGAGCGACGTCAGCCGCTCGATCGTGTTCGCGGCCATCATCATCGTCACGGGCTTCCTGCCGCTCTTCACGCTCACCGGCGTGGAGGGCCACATCTTCGGGCCGATGGCGCAGACCTACGCCTACGCCCTGCTCGGCGGCCTCATCGCCACCTTCACGGTGACGCCGGTGCTCTCGGCCTACCTGCTGCCGGAGCATATCGAGGAGGTCGAGACCTTCCTCGTGCGCGGCCTCGACCGCCTCTACCGCCCGGCAATCCGCATGGCGCTGGGCAACCGGGCCCTGGTGCTCGGCTTCGCCGCGCTGCTCGCGGTGGGCGTCGGCCTCGCCTCGCGCAATCTCGGCTCGGAGTTCCTGCCGAAGCTCGAGGAGGGCAATCTGTGGCTGCGCGCCACCATGCCGGCGACGATCTCGCTGCGGGAGGGCAACCTCTACGTCAACCGGATGCGCCGCATCATCGCCGCGGTGCCGGAGGTCGAGCGGGTGGTCTCCCAGCACGGCCGGCCCGACGACGGGACCGACGCCGCGGGCTTCTTCAACGGCGAGTTCTTCGCGCCGCTCAAGCCCGCCGAGCAGTGGCGGCCGGGCGTCACCAAGGAGAGCATGACCGCGGAACTCCTCGACCGTCTCCGGGCGGAATTCCCAGGAATCGAGTTCAACCTGTCGCAGTACCTGCAGGACAACGTCGCCGAGGCCGTCTCCGGCATCAAGGGCGAGAACTCGTTCAAGGTGTTCGGGCCCGACCTGCAGACGCTGACGAATGTCGCCCGCAAGGTCGAGTCGGTGCTCAAGACGGTGCCGGGCGTGACCGACCTCGGCGTGTTCACCTCGCTCGGCCAGCCGACCGTGCAGATCGACGTCGACCGCGTGCGCGCCTCGCGCTACGGCCTCACGCCGGGCGACATCAACACCACGGTGCGCACCGCCATCGGCGGCGACAGCGCGGGCGATCTCTACGACACCGGCAGCGACCGGCACTACCCGATCATCGTGCGCCTCGCCTCGCAGTTCCGGCAGAGCGTCGGCGCGATCCGCAACCTGCGCATCGCCGGCCAGGGGCCGAACGGCATGGTGATCCAGGTGCCGCTCAACGAGGTCGCCTCCGTGCGCCTCGTCTCGGGGCCGGCCTACATCTACCGGGAGGGGCAGGAGCGGTACCTGCCGGTCAAGTTCAGCGTCCGCGACCGCGACCTCGGCAGCACCATCATCGAGGCGCGCGAGCGCGTCGCCGCCGAGGTGGAGCTGCCGCCAGGCTACAGGCTGGAGCTCGTCGGCGAGTTCAACAACATGCAGGGTGCGCTGGCCCGGCTCTCGCTGACGGTGCCGCTCGCCGTGGCGCTGATCGCGATCCTGCTCTTCGTCAACTTCAACTCGGTGACCGACACCCTGCTCGCGCTCAGCGTCATCCCGATGGCGGTGGCGGGCGGCATCCTCGCCCTCGTCTTCACCGACACGCCCTTCAGCGTCTCGGCGGCGATCGGCTTCATCGCCCTCCTCGGCATCGCCGTGATGGACGGGATCATCGTGATCACGCAGTTCAACGCGCTCCTCGCGGCCGGCGAGGAACGCGTCTCGGCCATGATGCGCACCTGCCTCACGCAGATGCGGCCAGTGGTGATGACCTGCGTGGTGGCCGGCGTCGGGCTGCTGCCCGCCGCCCTCTCCTCAGGCGTCGGCTCGCAGGTTCAGAAGCCGCTGGCGCTCGTCGTCGTCGGCGGCATGGCGCTCGCGCCCCTGCTGATCCTGCTGATCCTGCCGGTGCTGATCCTGCTCCTGTCCCGGCGCCGGACGGCCGAGCAGCCGGAATCCGACGGCGTGATCGAGGAGCCGGAACTGGCGCCGTTCGAGGCGTGAGGGCCGGGCCTCACGCCGCGAAGCCTCACGAGGCGATCTTGCGGCACTCCTCGGCGCAGGCCCGGCAGGAGGCGCCGCAGGCCTTGCACTCCGCGATGTCTGCGAACTTGTCGCATTCCTTGCCGCAGGCGGTG
Source organism: Methylobacterium segetis (assembly GCF_004348265.1). GTDB lineage: Bacteria > Pseudomonadota > Alphaproteobacteria > Rhizobiales > Beijerinckiaceae > Methylobacterium > Methylobacterium segetis. The sequence continues at coordinate 2,200 of NZ_SMNT01000138.1, read as the reverse complement.
CAGATCTCGCCGACCGCCTTGGCGAGGATCGCGGTATGGGGCGAGTTGACCGCGGCGAGTGCCTCCAGCGCCGTGCAAGCCTGGATGAGGTCGCGCACCGACATCGTGCAGGAGACCATGCTGGTGTCCTTCATCTCCAGCATGCCGAAGCAGTGCCGCAGGCAGGCATTGCCCGTCGAGACGCATTGTGCGCTCGTTTCCGTCAGGGCCTTGTACTTCGGCGGATGATTGTGCCCGCCGTGGGCGGCGTGGTCGTGACCCATCTCGTGCGCCTGCGCCGAGCCGATGGCGCCGAGAGCCGCCACGGCACCGATTGCGGTCATGAAGTCACGGCGTTCCATCGAGAACCTCCCCATTTCGTCGCGCGATGCGCGGGCGGAGAATGACGCGGAAAGCTCGGCCGGTCGAGCCGGCGGCGTCCCCCATCGACAGGCGCCGGACAGGCCGACGGCCGGGCTGGAGGCCCGGCCGCCACGTAGCGGGTGACGCGACTCAGATCAGGTGCCAACCCTGCTCGATATGCGGGGCAAGGTGCTGGTGCGCCTCCTCGCTCTGCGCGATGCCGAGGGCGATCTCGGCGCGGCTCGCTCCGTGGGCGAGGGCGCCCGTCCAGCCCGCGAGGCCGCCGGCTTCGGCGTGGCGCCCGAGCGCGTTCTGGTAGAGCAGGTCCACGAAGGCCGAGTCGGACAGGCCGCCGTGCTTGGCCTCGTACTCGCCCGAGCCGAGGAAGGCCTGCGCCATGCCGGCCTCGGACAGGCCGCCCTTGAGCGCCTGCGTCCAGGCCTGGAGCCCGCCCGCGTCCGGCGCGCGGTCGAGGAGCGCGTAGTAGAGCCGGGCCGCGTCCGTCGCCGCGTGGTCCTCGACGTAGGTGCCCGAGTTCAGCGCCGTCTGCAGGGCCGCGACGTTCTCGCCGGAGAGCGCGAAGCCCATCGCGACGTCGGCGCGGGAGCCGCCGTGGCCGAGGGCGCCGGCCCAGCCGTCGATGCCTGCCGCCTCGCCCGAGCGGTGGAGCGCCGTCTCGTAGAGGTGCTCGACGAAGGCCCGGTCGTCGAGGCCGCGAAACTTCGCCTGCGCCTCGGTGGAGTTCAGGATGATCTCCGCGACGTCGTGCAGGGCCATCCCGCTCTTTAGCGCGCCCACCCAGTAGGCGAAGCCGCCCGCGTCCGGCGCCCGGTCGAGGATGGCGTCGTAGAGGGCGTAGACCTGCCCTTCGACGCTCTGTGCGTCGTGCAAGGCCGTGGAGAACAGGCCGCGGTTGACCGAGAAGTCGAGGTCGAAGGCGAAGCTCTCGCTGTGCCCGACATTGCCCGCGGCATCCGTCGCGGTCGCGGTCAGGGCGTAGTGGCGGCCGGCACCCCCCTCCGTCATCGCGAAGGGCAGGCTCCAGTTGCCGGCCGCATCCGCAACGGCCGTGCCGAGGACGGTCGAACCGTCCTTGACGGTGACGGAGGCGCCCGCCTCCGAGAATCCGACGGTGCCGGAGACGGCGTGGCCGACCACGTGACCGGGGCCGGACACTCCCTTGACGCTGAGGGAGGGCGCCGTCGTGTCGAGGGTGAAGGTCACCGCCGTGGTGGACGAGACGTTGCCCGCCGCGTCGCTGGTCCGGACCGCGACCGTGTGCGCGCCGTCACCGAGGGTCGACGGATCGTAGGTCGCGGACGCCGTGCCGTCGATGACGTAGCTGACGCTGCCTCCCGCTTCCGGGGCGGTCGCCGAGAGGTGGCCGTCGCTCGTGATCCCGTCGCCGAGCTTGCCGGTGTCGTTGGCGAGGAGCACCGCCGGAGCCTGGGGCGCGACCCTGTCGAGCGTGAAGGCGAGGGAGGCAGCCACGGAGGTGTTGCCGGCGGTGTCCGTCTGCCGCACGGCCAGGGTATGGGCGCCGTCCGCGAGAGCGGCGGGGTCGTAGGTCCCAGCCCAGCCCCCGTCGTCGAGGTTGTAGCTCAGGCTGGCGCCGGCCTGCGTGCCCGTCACCGTCACGCGGGCGTCGCTCGTGATCCGGTCGCCCGCCGAGGCGCCCGTGTCGCTGGTGAGGGCGAGGCTCGGAGCGCCGGGGGCCGTGGAGTGCAGCGTGAAGGTCAGCGAGCGTGCCACCGAGACGTTGCCCGCGGCGTCGATGTGCTTGACCGAGACCGTGTGCTGGCCGTCCGTGAGGGGCGTCGGGTCGTAGGCACCGTAGGCCTTGCCGTCGACGCTGTAG
>NZ_SMNT01000137.1 GCF_004348265.1 Methylobacterium segetis | reverse complement strand
CTGGAGGTGTCGGCCGCGTCCGGTGCCTTCGTGGCCTGACCGGGTGGTACGAGGCTCACCGCCACCGGGGTGCTGGAGGTGTCGGCCACGTCCGCCCACTTCTTGGCCTGCCCAGTCGGAGCGTGGCTCGACTCGGCTGTCGTGCCGGAGGTGTCGGCCAGGTCCGACGCCTTCGTGGCCTGCCCAGACGGCACATGGCTCGCCTCGGCTGCCGTGTTGGTATCGGCCTTCTTGCCTGAGCCCGACTTGTCCTGCGACGACAAGCTCTCCGACGAGCTGGGTGTGTCGCCGCCCCGTTTCGCCTCGATCCTGGCCTCCGCCGCACCATCGCCGCCTCCGGCCTCGGCAGGAGGTGGGTCAGCAGGTGAGTGCGAGGCTGTGGCTGGCTTGGAGTGGGCCTCGCGGCGATGCGGAGCGCTCGCGCCATCGGGGTCTGTCTGGCTTTGCCGGTGCGCGCCCGCGAGCTTCAGCGGGTCCGGTCCTTCCAGCTCAGGCTCAGCCTGTTTTGCGGGAGTGACGCCAGCGCGCTCGGGGTTCGAGGGTATTCCGCCCCCGGACCTCCGAGGCTCGGCGTCCATGCCGAAGACGCTTGCCTGTATCGCCCCCGCCTCTACGCGCGCGCTGCCGGCCGCGCAGGCGAGGGGAGATGGCATATCACCGTGGGTCGCCTGCGACGCGAGCGAATGGCCCGGCTCAGTCGCGAAAAGAGCCGGATCCTGCGGCTGATCCAATTCCTCCGCCGCGGCGGCCTGAGCGACAAACATCATCGCTGCGAATAGGACGGCCTCAATCTGCCGGCGTTGGCCTTCGCTGCTCGAGGCTTCGCTTCCACTTCGGGATGCCTGTTGCAGGGGCACCTCGATCTGGGTGGCGTGACCGCCTCCAACAATCGGCGGTACCGGCACGAGGATGATGCGCCCGGTGGTGTCGAGATCACCGGCGAAAGCGTCTTCGGAGTAGAGGGTCAGGGCCGCCGCCGCGACGAGGGCCGCCAGCAGGGCCGCCGGGTGGACCGCGAACGTGGTGCCGGCGCCCCGCCGCCGAATCGGCAGCAGCTCCGGGTTCTGGGCCGCGATCTCGTCGAGGAGGGTGCGGAAGTCGCCCCCCCGCATCGTGTGGTCCAAGACCTCGGATGCCACCACGTAGCTGCCGTCGATCCGGGCGAAGTGCATGATGGCGTCGCCGTCGGGGCGGCAGAAGACGAACCAGGGATCGGCCTCGTCGCTCAAGCCCTGCTCGCTGGTGATCCGCATCCCAGCCCGGATCAGGGCGTCCTCGACCCGATAGAACTCGGCAAGTTCCTGCGGGGACCACGCGCCCTGGGTCGTTGAAGCAGGCCGGAAGAAGGAGATCACCTCGCCCATCGCCACGCTACTCCGAAAGCCTGGTCAGCCTCGTGGCCAATCAATCGTGCGGCGGTGCCCGGCCGGCGCCCGGGACCTTCGTGCCGAGCCGAGGCTGGCGCTCATGGAGCGTGCATTTTATCGCATCGAAGAAGGAGGTGAACATATCGTCGGGCACCGTGCGCTCTCCGACCAAGACCACCCTAAGCATCGGCCGCATCGACGGGTGATGTAGACAGGAATCTAGGCAATCCTGTATGGACGTCACTCTATCGATTGAAGCTTCGCGTCTCGAGCAGAAGGCGCCTCATCGTGTACGCTCATCATCAGCACCTGGATTCGGAGGAAGTCCGGGGATTGCGCCGGGAAGGCGGACGGTACCTGAAGGAGCTGCGCGAGGCGCGCGGCCTCTCCCAGCGGCAGCTCGCGCAGTTGGTCGGCGCCGATTACTACACGTTCATCTCGCAGCTCGAGACGGGCCGCGGCCGCATCCCGCCGGACCGCTACCGGGCCTGGGCCCAGGCGCTGGGCGTCGATGTCCGGCACTTCGTGCAGACGCTCATGCGCTTCTACGACCCGATGACCTACGACATCCTGTTTAGCGCGGGGCTGCCCGTTCGAGGCTGACCGACGGCAACAGGGGTGCGCGTCGATGGCAATCCGGGCAGGGACCGGGCCCTGTCGTGGACGAGCGGGCGCTAGTCCAGGGACGTGTGCAGCAGAACACAGGTGTCGACGAGCGTGAGTACAAGTCCGACCTGAGCCAATAGACCTTGTTATAAAGGCACGCTCCACGAGACGGCCTGTCTCTTTCCGCACAGGTTGCCTGACATTCTGGAACGGCGGAAGCGCTGAAGTTTCAAGCCCTGTCGGAACTTCGCTTGTGAAGGCTTGCCTTAGGAATGGCATTGGCCGAAGTGGGACGTCGCCTTCGCCCTGTGGCTTGCCCGAAAGCCGACCTTCTATTTGCGGCCAATGCGAGCCGTTCCGATTTGCGCCCATTCTCGTCACACAAGCGAGCGGAGCTGCCTCTGTGACGCGGTCATTGCTGCGGATCTACTACGGGGTTGTCGACGTCGTCGGCTCCTGTGTTGCCGCGATGAATTCGGCTGACGTCGGCGTCGACGCTCCCTGTGAGCCTGCCTTGGTCGTCGGCGCCCTGACACAGGCCGGATGGCCGAGGTAGGAGCGTGGAAGTCTGCGACCTCTAATCCTGCGAGCAAGCCTGACCCTCCATGAATTTCCGAAGGACCGCTGCTCGCGCCGGGGCAGCATGTGCGCCTTCAGCCGGCTTGTTTCGATCCCTCCGCCACAAGCCAGTCGACCAGCGCCAGGAGCGAAGGCGTCTTGTCCGTGTCGGAAGGTATGAGTGCGACGTAGCCGGGGCGCGCTACGCGGATTTCCGGGAAGGGCGCGACGAGACGGCCCGCCGTGATGCTGCGGTCGAGAATCGGGAACGGCCCTATGCCGAGACCGAGGCCGTCCTCGACTGCCTGGAGCGTCACGAAGAAATGGTCGAACACGCGCCGCCGCGTCGCCGGACCGTCTGAGAGGCCCGCCGCCGACAGCCAATCGGCCCAGTCGTTCGGCCGCGTCTCGGTGGCCAGCAAGGCGTGCCGTCCGAGGTCGGTCGGCACCGCGAGCGCGCGCCGCGCCAGCAGGGCTGGGCTCGCGATCAGGGTGTCGGCCTCGTCGAGGAACGGCACGGCGCGCTGATACGGCCAGGGACCCGCCCCGCGCCGGATCGCGAGGTCGAAGCCGCCGCGCAACTCCTGGTGCAGCGTCGTGGTGGTGGTGACGCTCACATCCGCTTCGGGGCGCGCCATCCGGAACGCGTCGAGGCGCGGGATCAGCCAGCGCATCGCGAAGGTCGAGGGCGCACTGACGCGCAGCACACGGCGCGCCTCCGGGCGCCCGCAGGCCTCGGCCGCGGCCATGACCCGGTCGAACGACAGGCTGACCTCGGCCGCGAAGGCGCGGGCGGCGGGCGTGGCGGCCATCCGGCGCCCGACACGCACGAAGAGCCGCTGCCCGAACCAATCCTCCAGGGCGCCGATCTGCCGGCTCACGGCGCCGTGGGTCAGGCCGAGCTCGGCGCCCGCCTGCGTGAAGCTCCCGGTGCGCGCGGCGACCTCGAAGACCCGCAGGGCGTTGAGCGGCGGCAGACGGCGCATACGATGCCTCGATCCGTGAGGAAAACGCACGGCACTCGCGACGAGATAGGTGCTTTTCGCGCAGAACGCACGGGTTTAGGGCCGCGTCTGCATCGTCGTCCGATCATTCTCACGAGGAATGCCGTGCCGCTGGCCCTTCCGCAGACCGCGCCGAGCGCCGTGACCGACGGCGTGCGGCGACCGCGCCGCGCGCTGCTCGGCGCGTGCCTCGCCCATGTCCTGCACGACGGCTACACCGACCTGCTCTACGTCCTGCTGCCGGTCTGGCAGGCGCAGTTCGGCCTCTCCTATGCGGGCTTGGCCCTGATGCGCTGCCTCTACTATGGGACGATGGGCGGCCTTCAGGTGCCGGCCGACCGCCTCGCCGCCGGGCTGACGAACCGGGCCGCCCTGGCGCTGTCGACGCTCATCGCCGCGGCGGGCTTCCTGATCATGGGCCTGACGGACAGCCTGTTCGGGCTGTGCGCCGGGCTTGTTCTCTCAGGCGTCGGGTCGAGCCTCCAGCATCCCCGCGCCTCGCTCCTCGTCTCGGAGGCCTACGGCGCGGACGCGCGCGGGCCACTCGGAATCTACAATTTCGCGGGTGATCTGGGTAAGGCCGTGTTCCCGGTGGCGGTGGCGCTGCTCCTCGGGGTGATCGCCTGGCGCCCGATCGCCGGCCTGATGGCCCTCGTGGGCCTCGTCGCAGCCGCCGCCCTGCTCCCGATCGTGCCCCGCGGGCGCCCGCCGCGGGCCGCAGCGGCGACGGCGGGGGGTGCTTCGCGCGGCGACCGCTCCGGCTTCCGCCTGCTCCTCGCCGTCGGCGCGCTCGATACTGCGACCCGCATGGGCTATCTGCTGTTCCTGCCCTTTCTGATCCACGCGAAGGGCGGCGCGCAGACGGCCGTGGGGGTGAGTCTCGCCCTGATCTTCTCCGGCGGCGCGCTCGGCAAGGCCTGCTGCGGCTGGCTCGGGGAGCGGTTCGGCGTGGTACCGAGCGTGGTCGCGACCGAGACAGCGACGGCGCTCCTGATGGTGGCGACGCTCGCGCTGCCCCTCGGCCCCTGCTTCCTGCTGCTGCCTGTCCTCGGCATCGTGCTGAACGGCACCTCCTCGGTCCTGTACGGGACGGTGCCGGAGCTGGCGCCCGCGGGCGGAGCCGGCCGAGCCTTCGCCCTGTTCTACACGGCGGTGATCGGCTCAGGGGGCCTCGCGCCGATCGCCTACGGCGTGCTCGGCGACCGGCTGGGCGAGAACACGGGCGTGGCCGCCGCCGCTCTGACGGCGCTCGCGACGGTTCCGCTGGTGCTCGGCCTGCGCACCAGATTGGGTGAGGGTACGGTGCGGCATCGCCATCGCGAGCGGCCTGTTCTCACCGACGATCGGGGCTAGCGAGGCTATCCCCGAAGTTCCTCGAGACCCGCGGAAGAAACGCGCCAGCCTCGATTGCACCCGCGACGTGCTCGCGTCCGAGTCGTCAGGCTCGCCGAGCCGGCCATACCGTCCCATCAAGGCTGGACGTGGAAGTGACCTCAGCAGGAGGTAGAGGCAAAGGACCGGCCTGCCCGTTCCTCAGCCCGACCCGCTCCCCCGTGACGGAGCGTGCCAGAACGCACTCCTGGACGCGTGCGCGCAACTGACGGGCGTATCCTTCTCGCGATGACGATCGAACCGGGAGCGAGCCTTCAGTAGCGGAGCCCCTGGACGGAGAGGCGCACCCATGATGACACGTCGAAGCTTGAACCATGCCCTTTTCGCGACCGCAGCGGCGCTTCTGCTCGCCGGCACGGCGTCGAGCCAGGAGCTACCCAGGGCACGCAACGTCGTGCTCGTGCACGGGCTCTTCGCCGACGGGTCGTGCTGGTCGGAGGTCATTCCGAAGCTGCAGGCGGCAGGCCTGAACGTCACCTCCGTGCAGAACCCGCTCACCACCTTCGAGGAGGCGGTCGCCTCCGCGCAACGCGTGCTGGCCCGGCAGGAAGGGCCGACCGTGCTCGTGGGCCATTCCTTCTCCGGCATGATCGTGACGGAAGCCGGTGTCGACCCCAAGGTCAGTGCACTCGTCTACGTCGCGGCACGGGCGCCGGAGGCCGGTGAGGATTACACGGCGCTTGCCAGGACCTATCCGACGCCGCCGGCCTCGGCCGGGATCGTGTTCGACGGCGACGAGGGGCGTCTCAGCGAGGCGGCCTTCCTGAGGGACTTCGCTGGCGACCTACCCCCGGAAAGGGCCAAGGTGCTGTTTGCCGTCCAGCAGCCCTTCCGCAAGGCCCTGCTGACGGGCAAGACGACCCAGGCAGCCTGGCGGTCGAAGCCGAGCTTCTACGCCGTCTCGACTGAAGACCGGACGATCAACCCGGATCTCGAACGCTTCATGGCCAAGCGCATGAACGCGAAGACGGTCGAGTTGAAGGCAAGCCACCTGTCCCTGATCTCGCAGCCGCAATCCATTGCGGACCTCATCCTAGAGGCTGCCGGCCAGAGGTAAGGGCGACCCGTAAGGATCGGTCCCCAGGCCAATCGCACGCACCCGCGCGATCAAGGCCACCGCACGGTCCGGCGCGACGCCCCCTTTCCCGCGCGCAAACGCAGAGCGTGCTCGTTGGATCTCGACGCGGTGCGCTTCCAGTCTTGGAGCAGATGTTCGGAGCTGAAACGCGGAAGGTCCGGAAAGGTCGACTTCACGGCATCCACCTGTGCTGCGCTGAACGTCCGCTTCCCCATACCGTCCGCCCCGAAGCGGAGGGGCCGCCATCGGCCACCTATGGACCGTCTCTTCGCGCTCATTGCCGTCGTCCAGCCGATCCGGACCGCTTCTCGAAGCGGTCACTGCGGCGGGGCATCAGAGCTCGTGGAATCCCCGGCTTTCATAAGCCAACATCTGGGCGAGGGCCTGCCCAAGGGAAAACGGATCGGGGTCCGTATCGGAAGCTCGGCGCCCTGCATCACGTATTTTAATCAAGATATGGCCCCGAATACCGAAACCGACATGCGGCGATCATTGCGCATAGCGGGTGAAAACGAGATCATCTGCTGCCTTTGTTTGAGTGTGGCAGGGGAAGCACGTCTTCATCAAAGCCTCACTGCGGTTGGCCTTGCCTCCTTCAAACTGGCCGTACCCCCAGCCGCCTGTTTCGAAGTACTTCTTCGTATCCTTGACACTGATCTGGAGGTTGGTGGAGGCGCCTGGAACGAAGGATTGTTCTCGCCCGAATGCTGCGTTGTTTTCCTGTGACGGCACATGCTTCCAGGCCAGTCTCGCGATGACCGTCCCATCGGGGAAGGGCCGAGTCCCTTCTCGAAATGCTCTGATCGCAATGTCATTGCCGAGAACGGCACGAAGGTCATCCAGGTCGCCCGCTTCATGAGCAACGCTGATCAGCCGCCAGTCGCGGTAGCCAGCAGGCACCTCGACACCAAAAATCGGGGAGGTCTCGGCATCACTGCCTCCGACCAAGTTTGACATGAAGGGTAAGAAGCACGCTGCCGCAGCGATGGCGGACAAGCGGATGTAGGCCAGATTCATCAAATCCTCCCCGCACCAGCGATTGTTTTTCAAAAATACTTACAAACACCTATTTCATTCTCTTGCAAAAGACAGTTTGCTAGCCGTTCCCAATATTCAAATTTACTGAGAAAGCCTGATGCCTCGGTTTTCGCCAGCCTGCCGATGAAAAGCTCGATTTCCCGCGGGTGCCAGAGGAGAGCTCGCGGCGCGAACCCGAACTGCGCTTTGGCCCGGCGGTTGGAAGCTCCCGTTAGGCGCGCGTGGTAGGAGACAGCTTCCTTGCCAGTCAGCTTCAGCGCTTCCTCGATCGTCACGCGGCCCGCGACCATCGGAGCCACTCGTCCAGTCCGATGCGGCCGAGGCGAGCCTCGCCCAGCGGCACGAGAGAGTGCTCCTCGACGCGTCCGCCGAAGTAGCGGGCCTCAGGATCGCGCACGACCTCGCGCGGATCGCAGACCGCCTTCAGGTAGCGGGCGACGATCTCGTCGAACGGTGCCCGTTCCGGGCCGGCGATCTCGATGATGCCGCTCCTCGGCTCGGCGAGCGCCGCATCGGCGACGAAGGCGGCAACGTCGTCCGCCGCGATCGGCTGGAACAGGCCGGGCGAAAGCCTGACCACGTCGCCATCCGCGCTGGAAGCGGCGATGGCGCTGAGGAACTCCAGGAACTGGGTCGCGCGGACGATGGTGTAGGGGATGCCGGCGCTCTCGATCAGCGTCTCCTGCGCGACCTTCGCGCGGAAGTAGTCGTTCTCAGGCGTCCGATCGATTCCGACGATCGATAGAGCGACATGGTGCCGAACGCCGGCTGCGGCCTCGGCTGCGAGAAGGTTGCGGCTGGCGGTTTCGAAGAACTCCAGCACTGCCCGGCCCTCGAACGAGGGCGAGTTGGCGAGGTCGATCACCACCTGCGCGCCGGCCATGGCCTCGTCGAGCCCCTCGCCGGTGATGATGTTGACGCCGGCCTTCGGCGAGGCAGCGACGACCTCATGACTGTGCTGCCGCAGGATCGCGACGGCCTTCGAGCCGATCAGGCCGGTGCCGCCGATGACGACGATCTTCATGATCCACCTCCCTGTCGACGACTGGCGGACGTTGACCACTCTCTTTCCGAGGGATGAATCGCTGGCGTCACCTTGCTGCGATCCTGAACCGATCCTGGCGCCTTGGCCAACGCCTCGCCAGTGACTGTCGTCAACCGTGCCAGCCCATTGCCGAGTGATCCGACCGAACCAGCATTCTGCTTTGTACAAAGTCGACAGATGTGTTGCACAAAGTCATGCCATACGACGTGACCCGTGAGTGGTCATCACATCTCGTCAGCAAAGGGTGTCGATTTGGGCCGTCAAGGTTTCGACGTGGTATCTGTGTGGCTATCAATGAAAAAGCGGTGCTCGCGAGTGCATCTTAGGGCCGATAGCTGCAGGGCCAAGATGGCCACTCTCATCACAGCCATCGGCTCGTTCGAGATCGCCGCTGATGCGGTAGCTCGAACGCAGTGATCGGCCACCACGGTGTGGTCCGAGTTCAAGGTTTGGGGCACGGTTGGCCGCTCGGCCACGGGCGTCCTAGCCGACGCGACGGGCCAAACGGTGAAAGCCGGCCTGAACACCTCCGGCGCCGGGGCCGATATGCGCGCACTTCGCCGTCAGCGATCTCGGGATCAGACCGCCCAAGAGCCTCGGCGTACGCGGCGTGCTGCTCCTGAAGTTCCAGCCCTTGGACGGACCCGAGGTCCCGCCCGATGCCGCGCCTCGGCACCTACGAGGTTGGGCCACCGACGCTCCCGCTCCTCCGCCGTCTGGAACTGCTGCCGAGGGTCTCCCTCGCGGCGTTCCGCCTCGTCCTCCGAGAGCAGAGCCGTGAGCCAGTCCTGCGCGATCTCGGCAGGGGAGGGCGTGACGGCCGAGCCCGCGGCCACCTTCATGGGCTCGCGGCGCTTCGCCCGCTCGGCGGCCTCAAAGTCTGCAGAGAATCGTGGGAGGAGCCGAGCGAGCGCCTTCTTGGCTGCGGCGTAGTCAGAGGTGCGGAGGCTCTGCCAGAAGCACAATGATTTCTGAAGCTTGAGCCGACCCAGTGGCTTAAAGCCAACTGGCGCTCCCAAGGGGAATCGAACCCCTGTTTTCGCCGTGAGAGGGCGACGTCCTAGACCGCTAGACGATGGGAGCTTTCCGGTCGGGAGGCGTTCGTATAGCGACGTGCCGGCGCGGGCACAAGGGCCGTCGGGAGCCTTTTTCGTTGCGCGGGTATCGGGTGGGGACGAGCGTTGCAGGACAGGATGGACGAGACCGGGGAACGCGTGGCCGTCGTCGCGCAGGAGGAGGGGGGGCGCCTCGACAAGGCCCTCGCGGCGGCCTTTCCGGACCTGTCGCGCTCGCGCCTGCAGGATCTCGTGCGCGCGGGCCACGTGCGGCGGGACGGCGAGACGGTGCGGGACCCTGCCCTCAAGGTCGCGCCGGGCACCCGCCTCTCCGTCGCGGTGCCCGAGGCGTCGGCGCCCGAGCCGGCGGCCGAGCCCTTCGCCCTGGCGATCGTCCACGAGGACGACGACCTCATCGTGATCGACAAGCCGGCCGGGCTCGTCGTGCACCCCGCGCCGGGCCACGAGGGCGGCACCCTGGTCAACGGCCTCATCGCCCATTGCGGGGAGAGCCTCTCGGGCATCGGCGGCGTGCGCCGGCCCGGCATCGTGCACCGCCTCGACAAGGACACGAGCGGCCTCCTCGTCGTGGCGAAGAACGATCTCGCCCATCGCGGCCTCACCGCGCAATTCGCCGATCACGGGCGCAGCGGGCCGCTGGAGCGGGCCTACAAGGCGCTCGTCTGGGGTGCGCCCGAGCCCCGCAACGGCACGATCGAGGCGAATCTCGCCCGCAGCCAGCGCAACCGCGAGAAGATCGCCGTGGTGCGGGCGGGCGAGGGGCGGCACGCGATCACGCATTACCGCACCGAGGGCCTGCTCGGCCCCGAGGTCGCGCTGCTCGCCTGCCGGCTGGAGACCGGGCGCACGCACCAGATCCGGGTCCATCTCAGCCATCGCGGCCACCCGCTTCTCGGCGACGCGGTCTACGGCAGCGCCTTCAAGACGAAGGCGGCCCGGCTCCCCGAGCCCGCGCAGGCCGCGCTCGCGGCGCTGGACCGGCAGGCGCTGCACGCGGGGCTCCTCGGCTTCGCCCATCCGCGCACGGGCGAGGCCCTGCGTTTCGAGAGCCCGCTGCCCGCGGACATGGCCGCCCTCG
>NZ_SMNT01000136.1 GCF_004348265.1 Methylobacterium segetis | reverse complement strand
CGGTGCCCTCCAGGCTCGCGCAGCCGATCAACGCGTCGATCCGGTGGTGCAGCACGTAGGCGTAGATGCCGTGCCAGAGGAGTTCGACCGTGCGCTTGGTGCGGTAGGGCTTCAGGACGCAGGAGCGCCCGAGCTCGAGGAGCCGCTTGCCGGGATTGGCGGCGAGGAGCGGCGCGATGTCGTATTCGCCGGCCGTGTAGAAGCCGAAATGCCGGTCCGCCATGTCCTGCCGGAGCAGGCGGTAGGTGCCGACCACCTTCGGCCGCGCCTTGCGGAACGGCTTCGCCTCGGTCGCCGCGTGGTCGATGACGAGGAGGTGGTCGCAGATCGCGTCGTAATCGTCGACATCCCGGCGCGAGAGCATCGCCATGCCGTTCGGGATCGCCGACATCTCCTCGTAGAAGACGCGGAAGCGCAGACGCTGGGCGCGGCGCACCTCCGATTTCCGGGTGGCGAGCCGCACCTCGAGGCTGCCGATGCGCCCGAGACTCGGATCGAGGCCGGGAGTGGCGAGGGGTGCCCGGAAACGCTCGCCGAAGCGGATCGGCGTGGCGCCGGGCGGGATCAGGCTGCGGCCGCCGAAGCCGGGAAGGCCGACCGCGGCGCTCCGCTGCTTCAGCCGGGTGATCGGGCCGTTCACGCCCTTCTCCCAGCCGCTCAGCCAAGCCGCGGAAGCGCCCCGCGCGAAATTCGCGACCATGGTTCAGCCTGCCCTCGGGTGTCGGCGGGGCCTACCCCCGGGATGGAAGGCCCCGGCCTCGCGGATGCGACAACACCACGAAGCGCGCACGCTTTTATGACGGTCGCGCGCCTTGCGCATCAAGGACTTGGCAGCCGCTGCGGCTCGGTCCGGAACCGGCCCCGAACGCGTAGCCGCCGAACCATTCGCGAGCGGGCGGGGCGGCTCAGACGAATTGGTTGAGGCCGGGGATCGAGCCGACGATCGGCCCCATCACGTCCTCGCCGGCCTTCTCGCGGCCGTAGGCGAAGAGCTCCTGGCCGAGCGGCTGCATCTGGCCCATCGGCACGCCGGCCGACATCAGCTTCTGGCCGAGCGCCATCACGCCGCCGCCCATCATGCCGCCGAGCATGCCCATCAGGCCGCCGCCACCCTCGGTCCCGTTCGACTCGGCGATCAGGCTCTCGGAGCCGGGCATCGCGGCGAGAAGCTGGCTCACTTCGGTTGCCGGGCCCTCCTTCTGGAGGAAGGCGAGGATATGGCCGATCGCGGTCTGCGCCGTCGCGGCGTCCAGGCCCGTGCGGGCGGTGACGCGGGCAATCAGTTCTTCCATCGGGGCGGGCTCCTGAGGGTACGGTATCCCACGTCCTTCGGGCCTGCGCCCTGCGAAATCAAGCCGCCGCGGGGACAAGATCTGGAAAACGGATCGCCCCGGCGGCATAACCTTGAGCGCAATCGATCGGGCGAGGGCGCGATGGCGGACGACGGCACGATTCTCATCGGCAAGAGCAGCGGCGACACCGGCAAGCCCGAGCGTCTGACGCTCCGCCTCGCCAACCGCCACGGCCTCGTCGCGGGCGCGACGGGCACCGGAAAGACCGTGACCCTGCAGGTCATGGCCGAGGGGTTCTCGAATGCGGGTGTCCCCGTCTTCGCCGCCGACATCAAGGGCGATCTCTCGGGTCTCGCCGCACCCGGCGAGGCGAAGCCCGTCTTCGTGAAGCGGGCCGAGGAACTCGGGATCACCTACGAGCCCGACCGATTCCCGACCGTCTTCTGGGACCTGTTCGGCGAGCAGGGCCACCCGATCCGCTGCACCGTGATGGAGATGGGCCCGCTCCTGCTGGCGCGGCTCCTCGAACTCAACGACACGCAGGAGGGCGTCCTCAACATCGCGTTCCGGGTGGCCGACGAGAACCAGTGGCCGGTCATCGACCTCAAGGACCTGCGCGCGCTCCTCACCGTCCTCACCGAGAACCTGAAGGAGATCTCGGGCACCTACGGGAACGTCTCGGCCGCGAGCGTCGGAGCGATCCAGCGCCAACTCCTGATGCTGGAGAACCAGGGGGCCGACAAGTTCTTCGGCGAGCCGGCGCTGAACCTCTCGGACTTCATGCGCACCGACCGCGAGGGCAGGGGCTTCGTCAACATCCTGGCCGCGGACAAGCTGATGCAGAAGCCGCGCCTCTACGCGTCGTTCCTGCTGTGGATGCTGTCGGAGCTGTTCGAGGAACTGCCGGAGGTCGGCGACCTCGACAAGCCGAAGCTGGTCTTCTTCTTCGACGAGGCGCATCTCCTCTTCAACGACGCCCCGAAGCCGCTCCTCGATGCGGTCGAGCAGGTCGTGCGCCTGATCCGTTCGAAGGGCGTCGGCGTCTACTTCGTGACGCAGAACCCCCTCGACGTTCCGGAGACGGTGCTGGGCCAGCTCGGCAACCGGGTGCAGCACGCGCTGCGCGCCTTCACCCCCCGCGACCAGCGCGCCGTGAAGGCCGCCGCCGAGACCTTCCGGCAGAATCCCGGCTTCGATGTCGCCAAGGCGATCACTGAACTCGGCGTCGGCGAGGCGCTCGTGAGCTTCCTAGAGGCGAAAGGAACGCCCTCGGTGGTGGAGCGCGCGCTCGTCGCGCCGCCGCAGGGACGTGTCGGCCCGCTGACCCCTGCCGAGCGCGCCGACCTCGTCGCGAGAAGCCCGCTGCGAGGCAAGTACGACGAGACCGTCGACAACGAGAGCGCCTACGAGATGCTCGCCAAGCGAAAGGGCCTCGATTCGGCGCCGGCGGAGGCCGCGCAAGGGTCTGAGGGCGGCCTCGGCGGTCTGCTCGGCAGCCTCGGCGGGATGCTGGGCGGCGTTCTCGGCTCGAAGCCCGCGCCGCAGGGCAAGGGCGGGCGCCGGCCGCCTCCGAGCCTTGCCGAGCAGGTGGTGACGAACGCCGCCCGCTCCATGGCGCGCTCGGTCGGCACGCAGGTCGGCAACGCCATCCTGCGAAACGTGCTCGGCGGCCTGATGAAGAAGTAGGGCGTCGGCCGGGCACGCGAGATTGACAATCGCGACCGCTCCGGCCTATCCCCCGGCCACCACGCGCGGCTTCCTCGCAGAAGTCCGCGCGTTTCGCGTTTCGCCGCGGGCCACCCTGCCGGTCGGGACGAACTGATAAAAAGCCGGTCCAGGGGGCGACCCCGGAGGCCGATCGGAACACGAGAGAGAACGATGTTCGCAGTCATCAAGACCGGCGGCAAGCAGTACCGCGTCGCCGCCAACGACACCATCACCATCGCCAGCCTCGAGGGCGAGGCGGGCTCCAGCGTCACCTTCGGCGAGGTGCTGCTGTTCACGGACGGAGACGCCACCCAGGTCGGCGCGCCGCTCCTGTCGGGCATCAGCGTCACGGGCGAGATCGTCTCCCACGGCCGGGACAAGAAGGTGATCGCCTTCAAGAAGCGCCGCCGGCAGAACTCGCGCCGCAAGCGCGGCCACCGGCAGCACCACACGGTCGTGCGCATCACCGGCATCGACGCCGGCGCGAAGAGCGCCAAGGGCTGAGCTCCGCTCGCCGCGATCTCCCTCGAATCCGGAGTAGATTTCCATGGCACACAAGAAAGCAGGCGGCTCGTCCCGCAACGGCCGCGACTCGGCAGGCCGGCGCCTCGGCGTCAAGAAGTTCGGCTCGGAAGCCGTGATCGCCGGCAACATCATCATCCGGCAGCGCGGCACCAAGTGGCACCCCGGCACCAATGTCGGCATGGGCAAGGATCACACCCTGTTCGCCCTCACCGACGGCCGCGTCCGCTTCGAAACGAAGCGCGGCCGCGCCTTCGTAGCGGTCGTACCGGTGCAAGAGGCGGCCGAGTAAACGGCGGGCAAGCTCGACGGACGAAGGAGCTTCCCGCCGGTGTCCCACACCGAACCGGCGGATCCGAAGCTCCCTCGAGGGCCCGACACAGGGCCCGGGTTGCGAACGGAACGCGGGGGAGGATGGGATGCCATCTTCCCCTTTCTTCGTCAGAAGGCCTGAGGCGGTCTGTCCGCCCGCGATCGGAGCCCGCGACGATGTTCCCCGATCTCACCCGCGACGACGTCTTCCGCCTGGAGACCCGCCGGCTCTGGCTGCGCTGGCCCTGTGCCGCCGACGCGGAGGCGATCGTGGACCTCGCCGGCGACCGGGCCGTGTCGGAGATGACGGCCCGGATCCCGCACCCGCTCGACCGGACGACGGTGGACGGGTTCATCGTCAAGGCACGCTGGGGCAACACGGAGGGCCGCTCCCTCGTGATGGCGATCGCCCCGCGCGGTCGCCCGCAGAGTCTGATCGGCATCGTCGCGATCGAGCCCGATCCGACGGCGGCCGGCCCCCATCTCGGCTACTGGCTCGGCGCTCCGCACTGGGGCAATGGGCTCGTGACCGAGGCGGTCGGCGCGATGGTGGAGGCGTACTTCGCCTATACGCCGGGCCGGGTGCTGACGTCGGCCGCCCGCGTCGAGAACGCGGCGTCCCGGCGCGTCCTTCAGAAGTGCGGCTTCGCGCATGAGGACACGGCGCTCGCGCCGTTCCCGGCGCGCGGCGGCGACCTTCCGGTCGACCGCTTCCGCCTCGACCGGCGGATGTGGCAGCGCCGGAACGGCGGCGAGGGAGCGGCCTTCTCCGAGCGGTCGGTGCTCCTGGCCGTCCACGCATGATCACGGCCGGGCGCCCTGGCATTCCGGCCGCCCGGCCCACACCTTGCCCCAACGCGTCCGCGCACGACAGCGCGGACGTCGACCCGATGACGAGCCTGACGCCGTGAAATTCCTCGACGAAGCCAAGGTCTACATCCGCTCCGGCGACGGGGGTGCGGGCTGCGTCTCGTTCCGGCGGGAGAAGTTCATCGAGTTCGGCGGGCCGAACGGCGGTGACGGCGGCCGCGGCGGCGACGTCTGGGTTGAGTGCGTCGAGGGCCTCAACACCCTGATCGACTACCGCTACCAGCAGCATTTCAAGGCGCGCAAGGGCGAGCACGGCATGGGCTCGAACCGCCACGGCGCGAAGGGCGCGGACGTGGTGCTGAAGGTGCCGGCGGGCACCGAGATCCTGGCGGAGGACGGCGAGACGCTGATCGCGGACATGACCGAGATCGGCCAGCGCGTGCGCCTCGCCAAGGGCGGCAATGGCGGCTTCGGCAACGCCTATTTCACCACGTCGACGAACCGGGCGCCGAAACACGCCAATCCCGGCCTGGAGGGCCAGGAGCAATGGATCTGGCTGCGCCTCAAGCTGATCGCGGATGCCGGCCTCGTCGGGCTGCCCAACGCCGGCAAGTCGACCTTCCTCGCCACCGTGACGGCGGCCAAGCCCAAGATCGCGGATTATCCTTTCACGACGCTGCATCCCGGCCTCGGCGTGGTCCGGGCCGACGGGCGCGAATTCGTGCTCGCCGACATCCCAGGTCTGATCGAGGGCGCGCACGAGGGCGTGGGCCTGGGCGACAAGTTCCTCGCGCATGTGGAGCGCTGCCGGGTGCTGCTGCACCTCGTCGAGGGTACGAGCGAGCATGCGGGCAAGGCCTACAAGCTGGTGCGCGGGGAGATCGAGGCCTATGGCCACGAGCTTGCCGAGAAGCCGGAGATCGTCGCCCTCTCGAAGGCCGATACCCTCGATCCGGACACGCTCAAGGAGCAGGTCGCGCGGCTGAAGCGGGCGGCCAAGCGCACGCCGCTGATCCTGTCCTCGGCCACAGGGCGGGGGGTGCAGGAGGCGCTGCGGGCGGTGATGGCGGAGATCGACGCGGCGGGTGCCGCGAAGGCCGAGGCGTCCGCAGCCTCGATCGGCTGGCAGCCGTGACGTGCTAGGCTGACCGACCAGACTTCCGATGGCTTCGACGGTGGCGAGGACCCATCGGGTGCCGCCGCTGTTCAACGGCAGCGAGTTCGTGCACACGGATTTCGGGCCCGCACACATACTCCGCACATGATTCCGAGCCTCGAAGATTTCCGCCGCGTCGTGATCAAGGTCGGCTCGGCCCTGCTCGTCGACCGGGCCCGCGGCCGCCTGCGGCACGCCTGGCTCGCCGCGCTCGCCGAGGACATCGCGGACCTGCACGCCCGCGGCGTCGACGTGCTGGTCGTCTCCTCGGGCAGCATCGCCCTCGGGCGCACGGTGCTCGGCTTCCCGCCGGGGGCGCTCCGTCTGGAGGAGAGCCAGGCTGCGGCTTCGGTCGGCCAGATCGCGCTCGCGCGCCACTGGGCCGAGGCGCTCGGCCATCACGGCATCGTGGCGGGGCAGATCCTGGTGACGCCCCGGGACACGGAGGAGCGGCGGCGCTATCTCAACGCCCGCGCCACCACCCTGAAGCTCCTCGAAGTCCGCGCCGTGCCCGTCGTCAACGAGAACGACACGGT
Organism: Methylobacterium segetis; assembly: GCF_004348265.1. Taxonomy (GTDB): domain Bacteria; phylum Pseudomonadota; class Alphaproteobacteria; order Rhizobiales; family Beijerinckiaceae; genus Methylobacterium; species Methylobacterium segetis. Next base: position 8,307 of record NZ_SMNT01000136.1, on the reverse strand, counting down.
GGCGACGAGCGAGATCCGCTACGGCGACAACGACCGCCTCGCCGCACGCGTCGCCACCATGATCGGCGCGGACGTGCTGGTGCTGTTCTCCGACATCGACGGCCTCTACACCGCGCCGCCGCATGTCGATCCGGACGCCCGGCACCTGCCCGTCGTCGAGCGGATCACACCGGAAATCGAGGCGATGGCAGGCGGACCCGCCTCCGAACTGTCGCGCGGCGGCATGCGCACCAAGGTCGAGGCGGCCAAGATCGCGGTCGGGGGTGGCACCCACATGATCATCGCCGACGGCCGCGAGAAGAACCCGCTGCGCGCGATCGTCGGGGGAGGGCGCTGCACGTGGTTCCTGTCGGGATCGACGCCGACTGCTGCCCGCAAGACCTGGATCGCCGGCTCGTTGGAGCCTCGCGGAAGCCTGATCATCGATGACGGCGCCGTACGCGCCCTGCAGGGCGGCGCGAGCCTGCTCCCGGTCGGCGTGCGCGCCATCGAGGGCAGCTTCGGGCGCGGCGACGCCGTGCTGATCCGTGACCTCAAGGGTCGTCCCCTCGGCCGTGGCCTGGTGGCCTACGACAGTTCGGAGGCGGCCCTCATCATCGGGCGCCCGAGCAGCCATATCGCGGAGTTGCTCACCCATCCCGGACGGGCCGAGATGGTCCACCGCGACGACATGGCGATGTTCTCGGAGTAGAGCAGGGGCGCTGCGCGGGCGGGTTGTTTAGGATCGGAACGCCGTGCATAGACGGGTTCTCGGTGAGGCGGCCACGGAACTCAGCGGCCGCGAGGATTGCGCGAGGATCGGCCGCCGTGCCCGCTCTGAACCTGAAATCTGATTTTGCGGATGCCGACGACCTCGATACGCAGATGGCCGCGATCGGCCGTCGCGCACGGGCGGCAGCCCGGCAGATGGCGCTCGCCTCGGCCCAGACGAAGGACATCGCGCTGCGCGCGATCGCGGAGCGCATCCGCGTCGGCAGCGCCGAGATCCTGCGCGCGAACGCCCGCGACGTCGCGGCGGCCAAGGCCGCGAGCCAGTCGGCGGCGCTGATCGACCGGCTGACCCTCGACGAGAAGCGCATCGCCGCGATCGCGGACGCGGTCGAAAAGATCGGCGCGCTCGCCGACCCGGTCGGGCGCCAGCTCGCGGCTTTCGAGCGGCCGAACGGCCTGCTGATCGAGCGGATCGCGGTCCCGCTCGGGGTCATCGGCGTGATCTTCGAGAGCCGGCCGAACGTCACCGCAGATGCCGGCGCCCTCTGCCTGAAGGCCGGCAACGCGGCGATCCTGCGGGCGGGGTCCGACAGCCACCGGAGCGCGATGGCCATCGCGCGGGCGATGAGCGAGGGCTTGGTCGAGGCCGGCCTGCCGGCGGACGCCATCCAGATCGTGCCGACCCGCGACCGTGCGGCGGTCGGCGCGATGCTGACGGGCCTCGGCGGCGCCATCGACGTCATTGTACCCCGCGGCGGGCGCAGCCTCGTCGAGCGCGTCCAGGCGGAAGCCAAGGTGCCCGTTTTCGCCCATCTCGACGGCATCTGTCATGTCTACGTCGCGGCCGCCGCCGATCTCGGCATGGCCCGCACCGTGCTCCTCAACAGCAAGATGCGCCGCACCGGGATCTGCGGCGCGGCCGAGACGCTGCTCGTCGACCGCGCCTGCGCCGATACGCACCTCGCTCCCCTCGTGACCGCCCTGCTCGACGCCGGCTGCGCCGTTCGCGGCGACGAGGCCGTCCGCGCGGTCGATCCTCGCGTCACCTCCGCCACGGACGAAGACTGGCGCACGGAGTACCTCGACGCGATCATCTCGGCCCGCGTGGTCGAAGGGCTCGATGCGGCAATCCAGCACATCGAGGCGAACGGCTCGCATCACACCGACGCGATCATCACCGAGGATCAGGCTGAGGCGACGCGCTTCCTCGCCGAGGTCGATTCGGCGATCGTCACGCACAATGCCTCGACACAGTTCGCCGACGGCGGCGAGTTCGGCTTCGGCGCCGAGATCGGCATCGCGACGGGACGCATGCACGCCCGCGGGCCCGTCGGTGTCGAGCAATTGACCACGTTCAAGTACCGGGTGCACGGCAACGGCCAGACAAGGCCGTGAGCCTCCGGATGCGGGCCTGACGCCGCGGTGATCCCGCGCCTGCCGCCCGCCGCGCCGGGCCAGCGGATCGGGCTGTACGGCGGCTCCTTCAACCCGGCTCATGCGGGTCATCGGCACGTCAGTCTCACCGCCCTCCGGCGCCTCCGGCTCGACCGGGTCTGGTGGCTGGTCACGCCCGGCAATCCTCTGAAGAGCCTCGGCGCCCTTGCCCCACTCGCCGAACGGGCGGCCGGGGCACGGCGTGTCGCCGCCGATCCGCGCATCGCCGTGACGACCTTCGAGGCCGAGATCGAGGCGCGCTTCACGCGCGATACCCTGCGCTTCCTCCTGCGGCGGCGCCCCGACCTGCACTTCGTCTGGATCATGGGCGCCGACAGCCTCGCGACATTTCATCGCTGGAAGGGGTTTCGCGACATCGCTGCCGCGGTGCCGGTCGCCGTCTTGGACCGGCCGGGTTTCACCCTGAGCGCACCGAATGCCCGCGCTGCGCAGACACTTCAGCGCTTCCGGCTGCCGGAAGCGGAAGCGGGGCGGCTCGCCGTGGCGCGACCTCCGGCCTGGGTCTACCTGCACGGCCCGCGATCCGACCTCTCGTCGACTGCGATCCGCCTTAGGATGGGCGCGGCCTGACCGGTTCGAAGCGACACAGGCGCCGAATCGTCGGGACGAAGCGGGCATGCGTATTGAAAACCGTCCGCGAACCCTCCAATCTCAGGGACGCGCGCGAATGTTGTCGCGCCTCCGTATTGACCTGAGGAACCAGGACGCTGTCCGAGACGCTCGACATGGGAACCAACGGTTCCGAGACCACCGCCCTCGCCAGGGCCCAAGATCTGAAGGATCTCGCACTCGGTTGCCTCGACGAGATGAAGGCCGAGGAAACGATCGAGATCGATCTCGCCGGCAAGACCTCGCTGGCCGACACGATGATCATCACCTCCGGCCGATCGCAGCGCCACGTCGGCGCGATCGCGGACAAGATCATCCAGGACATGAAGGACAAGGGCTTCGGCACGGCCCGGGTCGAGGGGATGCCGGCCTGCGACTGGGTGCTCATTGATGCGGGCGACGTGCTCGTCCACATCTTCCGCCCGGAGGTGCGCGGCTTCTACAACCTCGAGAAGATGTGGGGCGCGGACCGGCCGGTCGGCCGGATGGCCGGCTGACGCCGCAGCCTTGCGCCTCGCCGTCGCCGCGGTCGGACGCCTGAAGGCCGGTCCCGAGCGCGATCTCGCGGCCCGTTACCGGGACCGTGCGGGACAGGTCGGCCGCGGCCTCGGCATCCCAGCCTGCGAGATGATCGAGATCGTCGAGAGCCGCGCGCGCCGCGCGCCCGACCGCTGCGCCGAAGAGGGCGCGCACCTGCTCGGCCATTGCCCGACCGGCGGCATCCTCATCGCCTACGACGAACGCGGACGCTCGGACCTGTCGAGCGAGCGGATCGCGGAGCGCATCGGTGGCTGGCGCGATTCGGGCAAGGCGGCCCTCCTCGTTGCGATCGGCGGGGCGGACGGCCTCGATCCGAGCGTACGCGACCGCGCGGACCTGATCCTCTCTTTCGGGGCGGCGACCTTGCCGCACGGTCTCGTGCGGGTTCTTGCCTTAGAACAGCTGTATCGCTCCCTCACGATCCTGGCCGGCCACCCGTATCATCGGGGCGGCCCGGACGGATCATAGGGGCGGGTAGGGCAGGATGGCGCGCGGGGCGCAACTCCGACATGGGGGGTGGATCGGGCTCGCGCTGCTCCTGAGCGGCGGGCCGTTGTGCGCGCAGACGCCGGCCGGGCAGCAAGCACCGGCGCCTCTATCCGAAGCCGACAAGATCCGGGCAGCCGTCGAGGAGCGTGACCGGCGGACGGAGAACCTGAAGCGGATCGAGGAAGCACTTACGGCCTCTGGCAGTGCGCGTGCGCAATTCGAGGCGGAGATCGCCGCGATCGGCGGCGACCGGGCGAAGCTCAACGCTGCCCTGCTCGACGCGACGCGCCAAGCCCAGGCCACTGAGGACCGGATGAGCCGGCTGGAGGAGCGCCTGCGCAATCTCGGCGCCAGCGAGGCGGCGATCCGCCGGTCGCTGGAGGGGCGGCGGGGCGTCATCGCCGAGATCCTGGCCGCTCTCCAGCGCATGGGGCGACGGCCGCCTCCGGCCGTGCTGGTTCAGCCCGAGGACGTCCTGGCGGTGATCCGCACCTCGATGCTGCTCGGCGCCATCGTGCCGGAACTGCGCGGGGAGGCCGAGACGCTGGCGAGCGACCTCGCCGAGCTCGTGCGCCTGCGTGGCCTCATCGCCGCCGACAAGGAAGGTCTCCGGAACGATCTCGCGGGCTGGGCCAGGGAACAGCAGCGCCTCAACGCCCTCGTCACCGCCCGGCGGGCGCGCCTCGCCGAGGTCGAGAGCGGCCTCGCCGCCGAGCGCCTGCGCGCGGCGGAGCTCGGCGTGCAGGCCAAGAGCCTGCGGGATCTCGTCGACCGCATGCAGGGGGAGGTCTTCGCCGCCCGACGCGCCGCCGAGGAGGCGCGGAACGCGGAATTGCGCGAGGCGAGGCTGACGCAGGAGCGCTTCGCGGCGGCGGGCTTCAAGGATCCGGCCCGGCTCGCCCCCAAGATCCGCTTCGCCGAGGCACGGGGCGACCTGCCGAAGCCTGTCAGCGGGCGGCTCCTGCGCGCCTTCAACCAGCCGGACGGCAATGGCGGGATGACGCGCGGCATTTCGCTCTCGACCCGCCCGAAGGCCGTCGTGGCATCACCGGCAGACGGGTGGGTCTCCTTCGCGGGGCCGTTCCGTTCGTACGGCCGTCTCTTGATCATCAATGCGGGCGATGGCTACTATCTCTTGTTGGCAGGGATGGATCAGATCAACGTCGAGGTCGGCCAGTTCGTGCTCGCCGGGGAGCCGGTGGCGAGCATGGGAGAAGGGGCGGCGAGCCCGCAGGCTGGCGAGGGTGACCGAAGCGATCCGGTCCTGTACGTCGAGTTCAAGAAAGACGGCGGCTCCATCGACCCGGAGCCTTGGTGGGCGAAAGGCCCCAGCGAGAAGGTTCGCGGATAATGCGCAAGATGTCCCTGGTCATGCTCGGCGCGCTCCTCGGCGCGGGCACGTCGATGCTGGCGACGCAGACCCAGTTCCTCTCCGGTCCGAGCGCGGTCGCCGCCTCCGCCGAAACCTATCGTCAGCTCAGCCTGTTCGGTGACGTCTTCGAGAAGGTCCGTACGGACTATGTCGAGAAGCCCGAGGAAGCGAAGCTGATCGAAGCGGCCGTGAACGGCATGCTCACCTCGCTCGACCCGCATTCGAGCTACATGGACGCGAAGGCCTTCCGCGACATGCAGACGACGACGCGCGGCGAGTTCGGCGGCCTCGGCATCGAGGTCACGATGGAGGACGGCCTGATCAAGGTCGTCACCCCGATCGACGACACGCCCGCCTCGAAGGCGGGGCTGCTCGCCAACGACATCATCACGCAGATCGACGAGGAGCAGGTCCAGGGCCTCACCTTGAATCAGGCGGTCGACAAGATGCGCGGCCCGGTCAATTCCTCGGTCAAGCTCAAGATCAGCCGCAAGGAGGCGAAGGACCCGATCGAGGTCTCGCTGACCCGCGACGTCATCAAGATCAAGCCGGTGCGCTCCCGCGCCGAGGGCGGTGACATCGGCTACGTCCGGCTGACCCAGTTCAACGAGCAGACCTTCGACGGCCTGCGGAATGCGGTCGACAAGCTGACGACCGAGATCGGCCAGGACAAGCTCAAGGGTTACGTCATCGACCTGCGCAACAACCCGGGCGGGTTGCTCGACCAAGCGGTGATGGTCTCCGACGCCTTCCTCGACCGCGGCGAGATCGTCTCGACGCGCGGCCGCAACCCGGACGAGACGCAGCGCTTCTCGGCGAAGTCGGGCGACATCACGAAGGGCAAGCCCGTCGTGGTCCTCGTCAACGGCGGGTCTGCCTCGGCCTCGGAGATCGTGGCCGGCGCCCTGCAGGATCACAAGCGCGCGACCATCCTCGGCACGCGCTCCTTCGGCAAGGGCTCTGTGCAGTCGATCATCCCGCTCGGCGGCAGTGGCGCCCTGCGCCTGACGACCGCCCGCTACTACACGCCGTCGGGCCGCTCGATCCAGGCCAAGGGCATCGAGCCGGACCTCGAGGTGCTGCAGGAAGTGCCCGACGAGCTGAAGGGCAAGGACGAGACCAAGGGTGAGGCCGGCCTGAAGGGTCACCTCAAGCAGAAGGACACGGAGGAGCGCGGCGGCTCTTCGGCCTACGTCCCGCCGGACCCGGCCAAGGACAAGCAGCTGACCGCCGCCTTCGACTTCCTGCGCGGCATCCAGAAGGGCGCGGCGAACACCCAGAAGCCGAGCCTGCCGAACTGAGCGCGCCGCCCAGCGCGACCTGACACCGATCGAAGCCCCCGCCCGACCCTTTCGGGCGGGGGCTTCTCGTTCCGGCGGATCGCGCGAGCGGCCGTTGGGGCCGTCGACGAGCCTTTCGAGTACCGGCGCGAGGCCGAGCCTGCGCGCTCGCATCCGCCGTTAGCCGAACGTTAACCATGACGCCCCGCAATGGCGGCGGGGGACCGTTGCGCGCTCGTCGGCGCCAGGGCGGCCGCCCGCCTGCCGAGGATGCGGTGAGCCTGCCCTCCGACGATATCCTGACCCGGCCGCTCGGAGTGCCGGAACCTGCCGATGCCAGCCTCAAGGGCCGGCTGGCGCGGCTGCGCGCGCGCCTGCGCCCTGCGCACGTCTACGCCGGTCTCGCGGCTCTGCCGACCGGAGCCCTCGCCATTCTCCTCATCGTCGGTGATCCGCGCGGCGGGGAGCCCCGAACGCATGCGGAGATCGCCCTACGCGAGGCGCCCGCCGACCAGCCGCGCCCGGCATCCATGGAGCAGCCGCGGATGGCGGAGGCCGAACCGGCTCCGCCGTTGCAGCGCAGCGCGGAGGAGGTCGAGAGCGCTTCCGGCGTCACGGTCTTCCGGCCCTCGGGGAGTGCCGCGCCGAGCGAGGCGGTGGTGATCCGCGTGCCGACAGTTTCGGTGAAGCTCGCGCCCGCGCCGGATGCCCGCCTCGTCGAGCGCGGTCGCCACGGCGCTATGCCGAAGGTCGGGGAGGGGCGGCTGCGCCCACTCGACCTGTACGCGCGGCCGGAGGAGCCCGGCTCGGGCCCGCGCATCGCGATCCTCCTCACCGGCCTCGGTACGGGGCAGGCAGCGACAGCCAGCGCCATCGTGAAGTTGCCGCCGCAGGTCAGCCTCGCGTTCTCGCCCTACGGTGAGGTCGAGCGCAGCGCCGCTCGCGCCCGCGATTTCGGGCACGAGGTGATGGTCCAGGTGCCGATGGAGCCGTTCGACTATCCCGACAGCGATCCCGGCCCACAGACCCTGCTGACCGGCGCGCGTCCTGCGGAGAATGCCGACCGTCTGGCCTGGGTGATGAGCCGCGTACCCGGCGCGATCGGTCTCGCGAACCTGATGGGCTCGAAGCTGATCACCGATGCGACGGCCCTGGAGCCGCTGCTACGCGAAGTCGCCGCCCGCGGCCTCGGCTTCGTCGACGACGGCACCGCTCAGCGCTCGCTCGTCGCGAGCCTCGCCGCCAAGACGAAGGCCCCGGCCGCACGGGCCGAGATCGTTCTCGATGCCGCCCCGCGGGCCGAGGCGATCGACGCGGAACTGGCTCGCCTCGAGGCCCAGGCGCGGGCGAAGGGCTTCGTGCTCGCCTCGGCGGGCGCCCAGCCGCTCACCATCGAGCGCGTCGCGCGCTGGGCGAAGGATCTCGATGCGCGCGGCATCCGCCTGGTGCCGGTCAGCGCGGCCCTCCGCACGCCGGCTGCGGGAACCCGGCTGTCCCGAGCTGAATAGGCGCGGCACGGATACTCGTGGACGTTGCCGCCGCGGGGCCGGCTGCTATGGTCGCCGGCGATGACGATTGAGCCTCCCGCCGGCCAACACCCGGCTCCGCCCGACCTTCCCTACCGGCCCTGCGTCGGCATCACCCTCGTCAACCGGGCCGGGCTCGTGTTCATCGGCCGCCGTCGCAAGGAGGGCGGCCCCGAGCATGTGTCCGGCGACTATTCCTGGCAGATGCCGCAGGGCGGAGTGGATCCGGACGAGGATCCGCGCGCGGCGGCGATGCGCGAACTCTACGAAGAGACGAACGTCGCGCAGAACTCGCTGCATTTCCTGGCCGAGATGCCGGGATGGC
>NZ_SMNT01000135.1 GCF_004348265.1 Methylobacterium segetis | reverse complement strand
TGCGCTGCTTGCCGATTCTGCCCCAGCGCGGGTCTTCCGCGGGATCGTCGACGCTGGTCGCCCACGAATGAACCATGTTGCGTGGGCCGACCCTGTTCACCAGCTCCTGCGGATAGGCGGGATGAGCCGGGTCCTCCATCGCGTCGAGGTGATAGAGATAGCCGAAGAACTCGTCGAAGCCGTGCACCGTCGGCAGGAACTCGTTCTTGTCGCCGAGGTGGTTCTTGCCGAATTGGCCGGTGGCGTAGCCCATGCCCTTCAGCGCAGTGGCAATGGTCACGGCCTCTGCCGGAATGCCGATGGCGGCGCCAGCCTGACCGACCGTGGTCATGCCGGTGCGGATCGGCAGCTCGCCGGTGATGAAGGCCGCGCGCCCCGCCGTGCAGCTCGCCTCCGCGTAGTAGTCGGTGAACAGCATGCCCTCGCTGGCGATCCGGTCCAGATTGGGCGTCCGTCCTGCCATCATGCCGCGGTGATAGGCGCCGATGTTCCAGATGCCGATGTCGTCGCCCATGATGACGAGGATGTTCGGTTTCTGCCCGGCCGCCTGTTGCTGCTGGGATTGTGACTGGGCCTGTGCGGGCGTGGTCGGGGCGTTCGAGACCAGCGCGGCAGCTGCGAGGGCCGACGTCCCGGTGAGAAGCATGTTACGGCGGCTCAGCCTGCCATCTGCTTGCAGGTTCGCTGAATTCTCTTCGCAGGCACGGTCATGATTCATGATCGCCTCCTCTCACGCGCGATGCACCGGAAGCCGATGTGACTGGTGGAGCTGTCGACCGGCTGCGGGTGGCGCGCAGCCGGGCGGTAGCGGCGGCAGTAATTCGGAGCGCAGAGATGTGAGCCGCCCTTCAGGACGCGGCGGGGAATGCGAATCGCGGGCAGGCAGGGGTCGTAGCTGCCTGCCTCGCGCCCGCCCCGAGGATTCTCCGGAACGCAGCAGGCCTTGGACGAATTCGCCGAGTGCTGCGGGGCGAAAAAGTCGGCTGTCCACTCCCATACGTTGCCGATCATGTCGTGCAGGCCGTAGCCGTTCGGCGGGAAGGCCGTGACCGGCGAGGTCCGCTCGTAGCCGTCCTCGGCGCGGTTCTCGTGCGGGAAGGTGCCCTGCCAGGTGTTGGCCATATGCCGCCCGCCTGGCATGAACGTCTCGCCCCACGCGAACTCGGCCCCGTCGAGGCCGCCGCGCGCGGCATACTCCCACTCTGCCTCCGTTGGCAGTTCCTTGCCGGCCCAAGCCGCATAGGCCTCCGCATCGGCGTAAGCGATGTGCACCACCGGATGCTCGTCGAGCCCGGCGATGGAGGAGCCTGGGCCGGAGGGACGCCGCCAATGGGCGCCGAACTTGAAGCGCCACCACGAGCTCCAGTCGCGCAGGTCAACCATGCCTTTTGGCGGCCTGAACACCAGAGAGCCAGGCTGCAGCATGTGCGGCAGCGCGCCCGGATAGTCCTTCGGGTTGGGCTGCCGCTCGGCCAGAGTGACGTAGCCGGTATCACGCACGAAGGCCCGGAACTGCGCGTTTGTGACGGGCGTTCGGTCGATCCAGAAGCCGTCGACGCACACGCGATGGACCGGCGCCTCCTCCGGGTAGTGCCGATCCGAACCCATTCGGAAGGTCCCGCCGGGCACAAAGACCATGCCAGGAGACGGATCGGACAACATGGCGCGCCAGCTGAGGACAGGAGCGCTCGGCATCGCGCGCTCCTTACGCGGGCCAGGGAGGATGCGCTCCTTACCCGGGCCAATGAGGATGCCCGCTGGAGGCTTGCAGCGCGCAGCAGCGTATCAAGCCTGCGCAAGGCAGCTTGACCGAATGGGACCGCGGCCCGGTTTCGGCGCGGAAGCGCACGGTTTCGATTGGGCTCGCTCGGATGGACCGTCCGATGAGCCTGCGCGCCCCGTTCCGCACAGGTCGGCCGACATACCAGGACGCCGGATACGCTTTGCTTCAGACCCTCCCGAAGCCCCCGCTTGCGACGACCAGTCCAAGGACGGCACAGGCCGATGCGGGACGTCTGTTTAGCCCGGCGGCCCGTCCGAAAGCCGCCGTTCAGTTTTCGGCCGAAATGGTCGGCTGTTGAGGCGGTCCTTGGCCTTCACCCAGTCCTGTGGCGATCCCAAGTCGCCGATCAATGCGCAGCGACAGGCCGCGCCGCAGTCTCATCGGAGATGCCGACTTTGGCCCAGACATAGAACGCGAGCAGCGCCACCGGCAGCCCGAGCAGGGACGTCCCGACGAAGAACCAGGTGAAGCCCGTCCGCTCGATCACGAAACCCGAAAAGCCCGCCAGGACGCTCCCCGGGACGGCGCAGAGCGACGTCATCAGTCCGAACTGGCTCGCCGCATGCTCGGGCGAGGAGAGCGTCGACATGTACGTGATCAGCACCACTGACGCGAAGGCGTAGGCGAAGCCGTCGATGCCGACGGTGACTGCGAAGGTCCAGAAGGCCGTCCCACCGTCGCCTCCGTGGGCTGCAAGGCAGGCGAGGCTGAGATGAGAGGCCGAGCCGGCAACCGTGCCGATCAGGAGGCTCGGCAGCATGCCGATCCGCGGGATGAGGGCACCCGCGAGAAAAGTGCCGCCGAGCGCGATCCAGAAGCCGAAGAGCTTGGTGACGGTCGCGATATCCGTGTTCGAGAAGCCCTGGTGCTTGAACAGCGGCACCGCCATCGCGCTCGCGACGTAGCCCGGCATCCGGAAGCCGGCAATGAGCAGCAGGATGACCGGTGCCGAGGGGCCGAGCCGGGTCAGAAGCTCACGGATCGGTGCCCACACGGTCTCGACGAGGCCGGCTCGGGCAAGGTGAGAGGGGAGCAGGTCTGAAGGTGGCTCGGGGGCGAGTATGGCCGCAAGCATGCCCGGCAGCATCAGGCCGCCCATGGAGAGATAGGCGCCGCGCCAGCCGATCCGGTCAGCCAGGAACAGGGCGCCGGCTCCAGCCGCGAGGTTGCCGACGCGCCAGCCGATCTCGGTCCAAGACGACAGGACCGCCTGCTTCTCGGGAGGCCGGACGCTGGTGATGCGCCATCCGTCGATGACCAAGTCCAGCGTGGCTCCGGCAAACCCCAAGGCCAGCGAGAACACGATCGTCCACGCGAGCTGATGCGCGGGATCGCCGAACGCGATGCCGGCGAGAGCGGCCATGACGCCGAGCTGCGCGACGATGATCCAGGCCCGCCGGCGGCCGAGGAGGCGCCCGAGTACGGGCGGATCGTACCGGTCCAGGAACGGTGCCCACAGGAACTTGAACTTGTAGGCGAGGGTCAGTTCGCTCAGGAGCCCTATCGTCGCGATCGAGATCCCGATGTCGGACAGCCAGGCCGACTGAGTGGCGTAGACGAGGAGGAAGGGGATGCCGGACGTGAAACCGAGGCCGAGGGCCGGTGCGATCCGCCGATCCGTGAACAGCGCCGACCAGAAGGGTGTCGGTTCTGGTCGCGCCACAGCCGTTGATGTCATGCGCGGTTTTCTCCGCTCCCGCCGGCGCACGACGGACCAGGGTAGGCGCAAGCCCATGAACCAGGTTGCGTGTGCGGTCGTTCCCGAGTGCACGGACTCGTTAGGACAGCCGCGGTCGGCAATGGCGTCGCCTCCATACTCACACCGCCGGCATCGGCTGCTAGGTTTCTCAGGGTGTGGCTCAGACTGCGGAATGTCCGCCGACCGGCGTATGCGATGCCTGATCCAAACGGGACCAATGGCTTCATTTTGGATGCTGACCACATGACTGATGATAGCCAGTCGGGGTCGCACTGGCGAAAGGCAGTCGTTCAACTCCTGGCGCTCGCGGCACGACCCGTACGCAGGGCGCAAGGACGGAGCGGAACTGTCATAGAAGCCTATCGAGGATATGGCACGAGCGAGGAGATTTTCCTCATCGGACGGGTGTTCCGGCAGTCGCACGCCGACCGGACGGAACGCGAAGACGATGTGCGTGCCAGCCTGCGCAACATCGCGCACCGCATCCGCCGTCGCAAAGTCACCGGAGCTCTCGTGACTGCTCGCATTGGCGGCACGCAGACTCGCGTAACGACTGACCGCGACGGCTATTTCCGTCTTCACCTGCGCCCGCACGATGTGCCATCCAGCAACTCCGCTTGGCACTCAGTCGACCTGACGCTCGATGCCGACCCGCCGGTACGCGCACAGGCACAGGTCTACATCCCGCCGACCCGCTGCCGCTTTGTCGTCATCAGCGACATCGACGACACGATCATGCACACGGGGGTTGCCAACAAGCTCAAGATGCTCTGGCGCCTGTTTGTGGCCGACGCGGAGAGCCGTGTAGCAGTCCCCGGTGCGGCCGCACTGTGTCGAGCGCTCCATGCCGGCGTGACCGGCGATGAAGCCAATCCCATGCTCTACGTGTCTCGCGCCCCATGGGGCATCTACGACATGCTCGAGGAGTTCTTCCGGCAGCACGCGATCCCGGTCGGACCAGTGCTGTTCTTACGGGAGTGGGGCCTGTCCTGGCGGCACCCGCTGCCGCGAAGAGCGGAGCACCACAAGCGCGAGCTCATCAGCCACATGCTGGCGCTCTACCGGGACCTGCCTTTCGTGCTGATTGGCGACAGCGGCCAACACGACCCGGAGGTGTACGCTCAGGTCGTGGCGGACCATCCAGGCCGCGTGCTCGCCGTCTATATCCGCAACGTTTCACGAGACGCGCGTCGCGTTGCCGAAATCGAGCGCCTCGCCGCTACGGTTGCTGCGGCCGGTAGCAGCCTTGTTTTAGCCGCCGACAGCGCCGCTATGGCCAAGCATGCTGCCGGTCTCGGCCTGATCGCGCCCGAAGGTGGTCAAGCGGTCTCAGCCGAGCGGGCGGCTGCCAGCACTGCCGAGATGGTGGCCAAGACCCAGCAGATCGTTGGACCAACGGCCGCAGCAACCTCGCAGAAGGTGGCCGACGGGGAACTGAAGAGCGTCCTTAAGGAAGGATCGGACACGCCGCTGAATGTCGTCGTTGAGCCGGCCAACCGGGGCGGGTTGAGCACACCCTCGGATGCGAACTGAGCGTAAGCATGGGGCGCCCGACGCGATCTCGAACCCGTCCCCTTCGGTTCCGGCGCAGCGTCGTGCGGGATCTGCGAAACCGGATCCGGTTCGCCCTCGTCGGCCTGCTGATCCTGGTCGGATTGCACGTCGTCTCGATGGTCGCCTTCGAGCATCTGGGGCTCGGTGAGGCGATCTGGCTGACCTTCACCACCATCACGACGACGGGCTACGGCGACTACTCCGCCAAGACGACGGCGGGTCGCGCCTCCACCATCGTGCTGATCTACCTGAGCGGCATCTTCCTGCTGACGCAGGCGGCCAGCGCCTTCTTCGAGTTCAGGATCCTGCGCCGCGAGCGCAAGCGCCGCGGCGAGTGGAGATGGGACATGCGTGACCACATCGTCTTTGTGAATGCGCCGGCAGACGAGCCGGGCGACTACCTGCGCCGCCTCCTCGACCAGCTTCACCGCTCGCACGCCCATTTCGCCGCCGTACCCTCCCTGATCCTGACCGAAGCCTTCCCCGACGGTCTTCCACCGGACCTCGAGGACGATCCGCTCATCGTCCAGCTCAAGGGTCGGTTCGACGATCCGGCCGCTCTGGAAGCGGCAGGGGTCGACCAGGCTCAGGTGCTCGTCATTCTCGCCGAGAACGAAGGAGACCGCCTGTCAGACAGCCGCACGTTCGACATCATCCATCGTTTGCGCGAGCGGGGCATCACGGCGCGCATCATCGCGGAGTGCGTGGACGACTTGAACCGCGAGCGTCTCAAGCGCGCTGGCGCGTCGGCGATCGTCAGGCCGCTGCGGGGCTACCCCGAGATGATCGTCCGCGCGATCGTCGCGCCGGGAACGGAGTGGATCATCGAGCGCCTGTTCTCCAGCGAGGGTGACGAGTGCCTCCGGTTTGATGTCGCGGTTGAGGGTCTGACGTGGTCGAGCGTGGTCAGGGCCGTGCTCGAGGCGAATTACGGCACGCCAGTCGGCTACGCGGACGGGCAGGGCCAACTCCACAGCAACCCCCCACCCCAGGCGCCGATCGCCGCAACCGCGCTGTTCATCCTCGTCGACGAGACCCAGAAGCCGACGAACGGCGCACTCCAAAGGCTTCTCAAGGGGTAGCGAGGCGCGCTTCTGCGGGCGGGGTGTTGTATGCCAAGCCCGTCTGACGACGGGGCCCTCACGTTGACCGAACGAACCCTTGTGCTCGTGCGCCACGGGCAAAGCACTGATAACGAGCGCAACCTGTTCTCCGGGTTGCGAAATCCGGATCTGACCGACCGAGGCGTAGCCGAAGCCGTGCAGGCTGGCCGCCAGTTGAAAGGCCTTGGCTTCTTCTTCGATCTCGCTTTCACCAGCGAGCTGAGCCGCGCACAGCGCACCCTGACCTTCATGCTGGCAGAACTCGGGCAATCCTCTCTGAAGGTTGAGAAAACCGAAGCGCTGAACGAGCGCGACTACGGCGAGTTGGCTGGCTTGAACAAGCAGGAAGCGCGCGATCGGTGGAGTTCGCAGCAGGTCCAGCTATGGCGGAAATCCTATGACGCTGTTCCCCCGGGCGGCGAGAGCCTAGCTATGACCGCGGAACGGCTTGTGCCGTACTATGTGCGGGAGATTGAGCCGCAGGTGCGAGCGGGCAAGCGCACGCTCGTGGTGGCCCATGGCAATTCGCTGCGGGCCCTTGTGATGCACTTGGATGGCCTGAGTGCTCAGGAGGTGGTGGATGTGCACCTCGCGACGAGCCAGAAACTCGTGTACCGCTTCGATGAGCATGGCGCGGTGACCAAAAAGCAGTCGATCTTGGTTGATATTTGACAGAATTGATGCCGCGCCTCCCTAGCCAGGACGAGCTTCTGGCGCGAGACGCTACCGTTCAAGTATTCTCGGCATCCGCTTGGAGGCGGAGGTTGCAAGCCTGGGACAGCAAGGCACCATCCGGCGTGCAGGCATCGTGACGAGCGCAGGCTTGATCGGGACGCCGCTCGGCAAGGACTCGTTAACCATAAGCCCGTAGCGAGGCTCCACGGGCTGCCGGTTCCGTCTCAACACCGGGGCAGTCTCAATCCCAAGGCGATCCAGGCGCAGCCGCGCGTGGGTCGCCTTTTGTCGTCTGGTGCGGATTCAGTCGGGCCGAACGACGAAGCGCCGTGCCTCGCCTGCAGGGAAGCCAAGAGGCGCTGCGGTGATGTTACGGATCAGTCCTCGTCATCAGGATCAACCTTCCCGTCTCGCCGATCGCGGCGCATGTCGCGGCGCATCTCCTAGCGATCGACATCGCGCTCACCGCGCAGCCGCAGAACCTACTCGCCCGCCTCCTTCAGGACGCCATCCGCAGCCAGGAGCGAGACGCCAGCGAAGTCGCCCCGCTGCCACGCGCGTCGAACCCGACACGTCAGGTCGCGACCGGCGACCATGAGGTCGAAATATTCGGGCAGGCGAAAGCGACGCGCCACGCTGAGCTTGGCCCCGCTGACCGAGATGTCCCGGATCACGCATGGGATCTGCTCGCCATCCTCCAGCACGATGGTGGCCAGTCGCATCGTGATGTGACGCTTGCCGGTGAGCCTCTTCTCCGCAGTCGCGGGCGTGCTCGGGCTCTCGTTCGTGTCGGGCATCGGAAGGCTGAGACGGAGCGGTGGGCGCGGTTTGCGGCAAATGATCTGAGCCGGCGCCTTCTACCGGAGGAGGGTTGCGAGCGGGTGAAGCCATCCGCGTGCGCGGTTCCCCGGATCCTAACCGGGTGGGGAAGTGTCGAGGGTTCACGGTCCTCCCCAGCTACGCGCGCCAAGCCTTCCATCGGGCCTGCCGGCCGATCCAAATCCGAGCTTCGGCCGACGGATCGACCGAACCACGAGGTCGGACCGCCCAGCACCAGCCGGGCGGCCTTACTCCTGCTTGTCGCGCTATCGAGGACGTGAGGTTCGGCTAGGCTGCCGCACTGTCGTCGGCATCGAGGATCGTCTCCAAGTCCCCTGTGAGCGCTTCCAATTGCTCCGCGGTGGCGACGATCTTGAACTTGGTGCCGTCCTCGGCTTCGACGGCGATCTCGACGTGATCGCCCACCTTCGCGGCCAGAGCCTGTGCGAGCTTGTAGGTCGTTGCCATGAGATCTCCTGTGTGAGGTTGCGGGCAACGTCACAGGCGCGACTTGGTCCCCGCGACAGAAGCTCTCACGTCTGCGTCGCTCCTGCAGACAACCCGGCGGCATGATTTCGCCCGAGAGACTGTGACCGGCATCACGGAAGCCTCCCGGCGAACAGCGCATGGCGTGCGTGCTCAACCACACGGAGCACGCCCATGAGAGTCCAGCAGCTTGTCAGCGCCTTCAGCCTCACTGTGGTGGCGTTCGTCGCCCTCCTGGCTGCCTCGCTCGTGGGGCAGGCCTATCTCCCCGCCGACGCGGTAGCCGAACACGTTCAGGCCGCGAGCCCGGTTCAATCCGCCTCGCCCATCCGCACTCGCCGCCTTCGCGCGGCACTGATGACATGCCGGTCGGATCTGCAGGCGGCGAGGGTGTCCGTTCGCGACAAGTGAGCTGATACAGACTGACCGCCACAGAGGATGGGGGATCCGGCGGGGGGCGAAACGCCCGGTTTGGTCTCCCCGTGGCAGCTGGCGCGTAGATGTAGAGGCTCGCACAGCGGGCCGTGCTGGACCAGCGAACGTGCCGAGCCGAGGACCCAAAAAATAACACAGATTAATCCACACCTACCTGGCTTAAGCTGCCGGCTAAGCACTAAAGGGTTCAGCGACGGAGGGACGGGCGATGTTCAGCCACGACCAACAGGTGCGCTACACGTTTCTGGTCTATGATCCGCCTGCAGCTGGCCTACCGTGGCTCTCGGTCTGCATCGGCCCGGATGGGACGGTCCGGGGGGCAGAGACCTTCGACACCCTGGCTGATGCGCAGGCGCGGACCGCAGAGTGCGCGGAACTCTTTGTCAGGATGAGCCAACCAGGCGCAGAGCCCCACTTCCAGCGGACTACCCGTTTGCACTGAGGGTCTGGATGCGAGAGCCGAGACAGGACCGCGCTGATGCGATCAGGCACTGTCCACTTTCCCGACCATCTCTCCCACAAGCGTCCTTCCGCTTCCGGCCACTATCGGTCGCTCAAGCCCGTCCGCGAGCTATTCGCCTCAGCTCGCCCGGTTCGCCGCGGCGGGCTTCTTCACGCAACCCACCGGACGCCGCCGGCACAAGTGAGGCGGACGTCACGGCAAACCTAGCTAGCGTACAGCAGGTCGCCGGTTATGTGTTGCTCCGTGGCGTGGCAGCCTCCGGTACCGGCGGTTACGAGCTTGAGGCACCGGCACCACCTGACGGTCTGTGATAGCGGAGCCGTCATGAGTCGCGACGACGCGGCGAGCCTGCTCGATGGTCATGCCGCACACCGTCATCCCTTGAAGAGTGCCCAGGGCGCGGTTGTATTCAGGAAGATTGGGGCATCCGGCAAAGCCAAACGCCCAGACTGTGGTTGGCGCTGCAAGCGAGGTCACCAGCGCGAGTACGGCAGGACCGCTCTTGAACGACATAGCCGATGCCCCTTGCGGTCGACGCTGGCGCACCCACTGAGAACATTCTACAGCGAAGCGGACGTCAGCAAAAAGCAAGTACAAGATCCGGCAGAGGTTGCGCTGAGGCATGAACCTGAGCCCCGCAGAACCTGCGCTTACTTGTGGCCGGGCTCCTGAACCGAAAGGACCGCTTTCAGCCAAACCCGGCCAGCAGCTATGCGCGCATCCCGGCGATTCGGTCGATCCGGGACAACATCCCGAAAGCAGTCATTTCTGCAGCCCAGCTCACACCCTTTAGTGAATTTCTGAATGGTGCAGCGGGTTGTGAAGTGACGCTATTCCTACGAGACCGACGCCGGAATTCTGGTCGGCTTCTTGTGGGTATGGACTTGGCACAGGGTCACCGGGTGGCAGCGGGCTGGAATGTCCAGCACCTGCTCCGAACACGAGATTGCCGTCCGCGTCGATCGTCGCCAGCGCGGGAGCCGTGGCATTGGTTTGCGGAGGTTGCACCGCGATCTGCGGCAAGGCGTTCGTCGAATGCGCTGCTGAATGCGACACCGCTATGTCTGCCGACTTGTTAGGCGCAGTTTCGGGAACTTGGTGAAGTATGTCTGCCGCCCGGCCGTTCTCGGTGGCACCCTCGGTTTTCGTCTGCGACAGGTCGCTCGCTTCAGTTGATTGAGATTGCGGGACAGCCTCGCCTGACGTTGGCGATCGAGGCTCCGTCTGCGTTGCATGCTCCTCCACACCGGTCAGCTTCGTAGTGCCGGAGGGGTCCGCCCCGTTCGCCGGCTGCATGACCTGACTTGGCGGCACATGGCTCGCCTCGGCGGTGATGCTGGAGGTGTCCGCC
>NZ_SMNT01000134.1 GCF_004348265.1 Methylobacterium segetis | reverse complement strand
CTTGCGCACCACGCTGGCGGGCTCGAAGCGGAAGATGAAGGTGCCGGAGGGGTCGGCCTGGAAGTCGGACAGGCCGCGGGCCTTGGCCAGGCCCTGGGCGAGCGTGATGCCCTCGGCCTGGAACGGGATCTCGGTGGAGTTGCCGAGCGCGCCGACCGCCAGGAAGGTCTGGGGATCGCGCACCAGGGTGAGCACGTCGCCCGGGCGCAGGTAGATGTTCTCGCGCGGGTTGGAGACCACGGTGGTGAGCGGCACGGTGGCGGTGGTGGGCCCGCGCGAGAGCCGCACGAAGGTCTCGGCGACGGGGGCGCGCACGCCGCCGGCGGAGGCGACCACGTCGAGCAGGCGGTCGCCCTTGGCCGAGAGCGGCAGGCGGGCGCCGCCGGCGACTTCGCCGGTGACGGTGACGGCCTGGGAGACGGGGCGGGTGACGGAGACGAGCACCTGGGGCTGGATGGCCTTGCCGGCGAGTTCGGTCTCGATCAGGGCCTGGACGTCCTGGGTGCGGCGTCCGGCGACCTGGATGCGGCCGGCATAGGGCACGGAGATGGCGCCGTCGCGGGAGACGACCTGCTCGGGGATGAGGGCGGACTTGGATCCGGCCGAGACGCGGTCGGCGACGAGGGGTCCGGAGAACAGGCCGCCGGAGCCGGCCTCCCAGATCGAGACGGCGACGAAGTCGCCGACGCCGATGACGGGTTCGAGGGCGGGCCGGTTGTCGCCGAACGAGGCGAGCAGGCTGTCGAGGGGGCGCGAGCGCAGCGACTCGACCACGGCCGGGGTGATGTCGACGATCTCGTAGCGGGCGAACACCCCCTCGCTCGTCACCGTCTCCGCGCCCGACGCGATCGCGCCGGCCGTCGGACCTGCCCCGGGCAGGACGTTACAGCCGCCGACGAGGCAGGCCGTCAGCGCGGACAGCGCCGTGATACGCAGCATGTACTCGTTCTCCGTCCGAGCCCCCTGGCGGGCGGGGACCTGGGGTCTGGTGCGCGACCTTTGCGCGCCAAACGCTGAAATCCGTTTAACGGTGGCTCAACCACGCCGTGGCCGCCCACGGCTCGGCACCGGGTTTCATCCCGGCCCGTCCGCGCGGGTAGGCATCGGCCGATATTGCGTCACGACCGTGGCACGGCCAAGCTCGTTTCCCTCTCGGGGGCGGCCGGAATCCAGGCATTGCGCAGCAGGCGGCCGAGTCCGTCCGCCGTCAGGTCGACGCGGCCGGGACGGGGGACTTCTCCGCCGAACCGGAAGATCGCGTAGTCGGTCGCCGTGTCGCCGAAGCCGGGCCGGCAGGTCGGCAGGGCCGGCGCATGGTCGCCGAAGACGCAGAGGGTGGCGCGGCGCCCTTCGAGGCCGCGGATGAGATCTTCCACCATCTCCCCGGTATGCGCGACGTGGTGAAGATACTGCGCGAGCGGATCGTCGATGCCCGGCAGGCGCCCGGGCTTCCAGGGGCCGTGGTTCTCCATCGTCACCCCGAACAGGAACAGGGGGCCGCCGGCCGCCTCCACCTCCGCGAGGACGCGCCGTCCGAATGCACGGTCGTCTACGTAGGGGCCCGTGCGGGGAGCGTCCCGGAAGTCCTCTTCCATGACGAGGCGTTCGAAACCGAAATTCCGCATCACGGCCGCGCGCTGGAAGAAGTCCCGATGGAAGGGGTGCACGAAGACCGTCGCGAAGCCGGCCCGCTTCGCGAGACGGGCGAGGCTCGTCGGCTCGCGGCCGCCGGCGCTCAGGTAGGGATCGAAGCGCCCGAAGCCGAGGCCGACCGCATCGAGGCCGGTGAGCACCGCGTGCTCGGTGCGCATCGTGTAGGCGCCGTGAGCGGGGACGCGCAGGCGCCCGAATTGGTGCGCGCGTGCCCGCACAACCTCCATGAGCGGCAGGGCCGGGCCATCGAGGCGGAGCGGATCGATGAAGGATTCGAGCTGGATCACGACGAGGACGTCGTCCCGTGCGGCCTCGCCCGGGACCGCCGGGACCAGCGCAGGCCGCTCTCGCCGGGTCGCCCGCCAGCGCAGGAGGTAGGCGGCGAGCGTGGCGGGCTGCCCGAAGCGGGCGATGTCGGCATCGAGGTCGGGACGGGGAAAGCGCCGTGCGACGCGGGCGGCGAGGGGCGCGCGTTCGGCGGCGAGGGCGAGCGCGCCGAGCAGGAGCGGCAGGGCGATCACGGCCGCGAGTGCGGGCGCCGACCCGCTCGGCAGAACGGTCGGCTCCAGCCAGAACCAGAGGCCGACGACCGACACGAAGGCGAGAAGTGGCAGGCCGATGCGCGGGTCGGTGACGGGGCGCGTGTAGTAGAGGTCGGGGTGCCGGGGCACCTGCGGCAGCAGGGCGAAATCGCTGAAGGCGAGAGGCTCGCCGATGACCCCGCGCTTGAGGCGGCTCACGAGGGCGAGCCCCGCTACCGTGAGGATGCAGGAGACGGCGGCGAGAAAGGGCCGCCACGAGAACACGAACCAGAACAGCGTGAGCAGGGCATAGGCCGCGAGGCGGATCGCAAGATCCCCCGGCCGCAGGCTGATGGGCCGGCCGGTCCCACCCTCCGCCGCCTCGATGACGAGGGACAGGCCGAGGGCGGCGAGGAACGCGACGAGGACGGTGATCACCGGGACAGGTTCCTCAACGCGGCTTGCCGTCCGGTCCACGCGTGACGCCGCGGCGGCTGCGCAGGTGGCGCACGATCGGGTTCAGGAGGGCGTAGCGGGCACGCATGGTCAGATGCGCGATGCGGCCGATCGAGAGGGCGTTGCGCGGGGCGGCGTCGCGCGCCGCGCTCAGGCGGTCGAGCAGCCGCTCGGGCGTGCAGGGCTTCTTGGCGACCGGGTCGAGATAGAGCGGGTAGAGGATCAGCGCGCCGGCGACGAGTTCGTCGAGACCGAGCCTGCGCCCCCTGTCGGCGTTCGGGGCGAGATCCTCGGTCAGCCCCCAGCCGGAATAGAAGGGGCGACCGTGGACCGCGACGGTGAGGCCGCGGATCAGCGCCTCGAAGCCCGCCAGCGAAGTCATGGTCTCGACATGGTGCACCCGGTCGAGAAGGTCGACGATGCTGAGCCCTCCGACGATCCGGTCGGCCAGCGTGAGCGCCTCCTCCTCGGGGATCGCCCCGGTACGGAAGCCCGCTTCGACGTCCGGGTGCGGCTTGAACAGGATTAGCGCGTCCGGGTTGCGGGCGCGGGCGGCTCGGAGCAACTCGCGGTTCGAGCGCACATGGGGCGAGCCGTACATCACGGAGGCGTCGTCCTCGACCTGGCCGGGCACCAGGACGAGGCGGCGTCCCTCCGGCAGGTCGAGGGGCGGCGCGGCGAGGCCGACATTGTACTTGCTGAGGCGGCGCGACACGATCGCCTCGCGCAGCCGCCGTGCCCGCGCGACGAGGTCCGGCGGGAAGCGGCTCTGCGCCAGCAGGACGGAGAGGCCGCTCTCGCGCCGCGGGTCGTAGTAGATGCCGCGATCGTCCACCACGATCGAGGCGCCCGGCTGCAGGCTGGCACCGAGCCCGACCGAGCGGAGGAAGCCGTCCTCGATCCGCTCTAGGGGCAAGCCGACCTCGGCGCAGCGCTCCTCCAGATGTCCGGGCTCGCGGGTGGCCCAGGCCCGGATCCGCGCCTGATGCAGGAGCCCTGCGGCGACCGCGTCCTCGGCCTTCATGGCGTGGATCGGAGGGCCGTGGGGGCCTGCCGCGAAGACGTCGAGGGCGGGCCGCTTCCAGCCCGATACGCCGACATAGACGATCCTGCGATCGTTGCCCGCGAATCGATCCCGCAGCCACGCGACGTGCTCGAGGCATTCCGCGGCGCTGACCGGCCGCCGCGTCCAGGGATCGAAGTAATGGACGCCCGCGCCGAAGGCGGCGGCGAACAAGGCTGCGTCCGGGGGGGCGGCGGTCCCGTCGACGCAGTGCGTCTCGATTCCCGCCAGCCTCGGCCCGTACCCGGTCTCCCAGCGATCGACGTAGACGCGCGCCGCGCGCTCGAACAGGAGCCAGGGATCGACGGGTCCGCTCAGAACCGTCAGGCGTTCCGCGCGGTCGCGCCCGAGGCCCGGGCAGCCCTCCGGCCCGGCCACGACGAAACGCTCTGCCGGACGGTCCGCGAGCACCCGGCCGACGAAAGCGCGCAGCCGCGCCGGGCTCGCGGCGGCCGGACCGTCCGCGAGGATGAGGGCCGGAGCCGGAAGGCCGCCGAAGACCTCGTCGAGGGTGGTGCCGCCGCCATGGGGAAACCGGTTCCGCCCGTAGAGCCGGCGGCCGCGGAGCGAGGCGGCCAGCTCGGCGCCCGGCGCCTCCCCACCCACGGGCCTGCCCCGGAGCCTGATCCGCAGGCTCGCCATGCCGGTTTCGGGCGTGTCGTAGGGGCTGAGCAGGGGACCGGGCTCGACGACGAGGGGCGGACGCCCGGCCCGGCCGAGCAGGAATGCGGCGGCGCCATCCGCGCCCCAGGTGGCGCCGGCCGCGCCCGGGCTCCAGGGAGGGGCGGGCCGGCGTCCTGTCGCGGCCTCGATCTCGGCGCTGAGCCGCCGAGCGGTCCGGCCTATCGCGAAGAACGAGGGAGGTGAGTTCGGCAGCATCGCTTGAACGTTCGGGGCGACGGCCCGGGAAGGGGCCGAATTCTGGCAACCCGCGCCGCCGAGGGGCGGCGCGGGGCCTGCGGGATCGGGTTATTAGCGCAATTCACAGGGTCGGGGCGACCGTCAGGAGTGCATGGTGCGCTGGACACACGCTTGCCGTGTTTGCCGCCTAACCCGTCGCAGACCGAGACTTGCCGCGGCCGGCGTGGCCGCCGGGCCACGGTGACAGAGATTTACGGTGATCGCTTTCCGGGTCTCATTGCGGGTGCCGAGCGCCTGTGCGACCCCAGAAGACGGACCGCAGGCCTGGGCGCCCGCCCGGTGAAGGACAAGCGCCTCGTGATGCTGCAGCCTCGCCCCGACGCGTATCCCGATCGCCCCGCGACCTTCCTGTTCCTCCAGGGCATCGCCTCGCCCTTCTTCGCCGATCTCGGCCGCGCCCTTCGCGACCGTGGGCACGCGGTTCGGCGCATCAACTTCTGCCCCGGCGACTGGCTGTTCTGGCCCCTCCCCTCCGACCATTACCGCGGCCAGCGCGACGGCTGGGAGAGTTACCTCGACGCCTACGTGGCGCGGCACGAGGTGACCGACATCGTGCTGTTCGGCGATTGCCGGCCCTACCACGTCACGGCCCGCGAGGTCGCCAAGCTGCGCGGCCTGCGGGTTCACGTGTTCGAGGAGGGCTACATCCGGCCGAACTGGGTCACCTGCGAACTCGGCGGCGTGAACGGCCATTCCTCCCTGCCGAAGACCGCCGAGGAGGTACGCGCCATCGCCCGGCGCCTGCCGCAGCCGGGGCGCGCCATGCCCTCGACCGGCAACATGGCGCGGCGCGGCCTGTGGGATGTCGCCTACAACATCGCCAATATCGGCTTTCCCTATCTCTACCCGAACTTCCGCACCCACCGCCCGCGCCACATCGCGTCCGAATATGCCGGCTGGATCAAGAAGTTCACCCGCCGCGGCCGGACGCGCCGCGAGGCGATCCGGTGCAACGAGATCTACACGGCGATCGGCGCCGACTACTTCCTGCTGCCGCTGCAGCTCGACAGCGACTACCAGATCCGGGTCCACTCACCCTTCCTCGGGGTCGAGGGCTTCATGGACCGGGTCATCAAGTCCTTCGCGGATCACTCGCAGGCTCCGACGCGGCTTCTCGTGAAGCTCCACCCGCTCGACAGCGGCCTGATCAACTGGCGCAAGTTCGCCCGTGCCTCCGCCCGCCGCCACGGCGTCAGCGAGCGCCTCGACTTCATCGACGGCGGCGACCTGCCGAATCTCATCCGGGGCGCCCGCGGCGTCGTCATCGTCAACAGCACGGTCGGCATGCTGTCGCTGGAGACGGGCCGGCCGACGCTCGCCATGGGAACGGCGATCTACAACATGCCCGGCCTCACCCATCAGGCCGGCCTCGACAGCTTCTGGACGAACCCGACCCCGCCCGACATGAGCCTGATGGCGGATTTTCGCAGGGTCGTCCTGCACCGGACGCAGGTCAACGGCGGCTATTTCTCCCGCTCCGCGATCGATCGCGCGGTCGCGGGCGCCGTGCCGCGCATCGAGGCGAGCCTGCCGGACGCCTGTGTCGCCGCCGCTGCCCGGATCCGGGACGGGGGCGCCGCGGACGAGCGGCTCGCCCCGGTCTATTGATCGATCGCCCCCGGCGGGGGTAGCAGGCGGCCCATGTCCGTCATCCTGATCACCGGCGCGTCGAGCGGCATCGGCGCCTCGCTCGCCCGCCACTACGCGGCTCCGGGCCACCACCTCATCCTCAATGCGCGCGGCGCGAACCGGCTCGAAGCGGTGGCCGAATCCTGCCGGGCGCGGGGCGCCGCGGTCGAGATTGCGCCCCTCGACGTGCGCGACCGCTCGGCCGTGAGCGCGTGGCTGCGCGAGACGGATGCGCGGCTGCCGCTCGATCTCGTCATCGTCAACGCGGGCGTGAATGGCGGGCATCCGACCGGCGGCATCGAGACCGAGGAGACCGCCTTCGAGACGGTCGACATCAACCTCAACGGCGCGCTCAACGTCGCCCTGCCCTGCGTGACGCTGATGCTCGCCCGCGGACGCGGCCAGATCGCCCTCGTCTCCTCGCTCGCGGCCTACGCGCCGCTGCCCGACGCGCCGGCCTATAGCGGCACCAAGGCCGCCCTCCTCGCCCACGGCCTCGCTTTGCGGGAGAAGATCCGGCACACCGGCGTGCGCCTCAACGTCGTCACGCCCGGCTACGTGAAGACGCCGATGGGGGGCGACTACAAGGGCTGGCGGCCCTTCGAGATGAGCGCCGACGAGGCGGCCCTGCGCATCGCCCGCGGCCTCGAGCGCGACCTCGACGTGGTCGCATTCCCCCGCCGCCTCGCCGCCGCCGCCCGCGGGGCCGGGCTCCTGCCGGAGCGCCTGCGCCGGCTCGGTATGCACGGCTTCCGCTTCCAGATCCGCAAGCGGCGCTGATGGGACGGCTCCGCCTCGCCGTCCTCGCCCTCGAAGCGCTGCCGAACGCCCGGTCGCTCAGGCGCTTCGTCGCCGATCACGCGGCGGAGATCGCATTCGTCGGCCTCTCGAACGCCGAGCGGCCGAGCACGGGGGGCTTCACCGGCCAGATCCGGCGGCACCTCGCCCGCTCGGGGCCGGGCTTCCTGCCCTATCTCGGCGTCAATTTCGGCCTGCCCGACCTGATGCGGCCGCTGGCGCCCGTGACGCAGCGCCTCACCGGAAGCGGGGGAGCGCCGGCGGCGACGCCGCTGCGTGCGCTATGCGGCCGGCTCGGCATTCCGGTGCTGAAGGTCGACGACGTGAACGGACCGGACATCTCCGACGCCCTGCATCGCCACGGCGCCGACCTGATCCTGACCTTCCATTTCGATCAGATCCTGTCCGGCGCGACGCTCGCCGCTGCCCCGCTCGGCGGCCTCAACGTCCATCCCGGCCTGCTGCCGCGCCATCGCGGCCCGGTCCCGACGATCCACGCCCTGGCCGAGGGGCCGGACGCCTTCGGCATCACAATCCAGCACCTCGCCGTCGCCATCGACACGGGCGCACTCCTCGCGCAGGAGGCGGTGCGCCTGCCTGCGGACGTCACGGCGAGCCGCGCCTCGGTGCTGCTGCACGAGCGCGGCCGGATCCTGGTGGAGCGGGTCCTCGATCAGGCGGCGGCCGAGGGCCGCTTGCCGCCCGGCCGGGCGGTCGAGACGCTGCCCTATTGCGGCTTTCCGGACCGCCGGATGCTGGCGGAGCTGCGCCGCCGCGGCCTCAAGCTGACGGACGCGCGGGACCTGAGGGAGGCCGCCTCCCTCAACGCCCGGGCGTGAGGCCGTGGTCGCCTCCCCCGGCGAGAGAAAGCGACCACGGCGCGAGCGTGCGGGCTGAGCCTTACCGGCTGAACTTCTTGTACTTCAGGCGCTTGGGCAGGATCGAATCGGCGCCGAGGCGGCGCTTCTTGTCCTCCTCGTAATCCGAGAAGTTGCCCTCGAACCACTCCACGTGGCTGTCGCCCTCGAAGGCGAGGATGTGGGTCGCGATGCGGTTCAGGAACCAGCGATCGTGGCTAATGATCACGGCGCAGCCCGCGTAATCCTCCAGGCCCTCTTCGAGCGCCCGAAGCGTCTCCATGTCGAGGTCGTTCGTCGGCTCGTCGAGGAGCAGCACGTTGGCGCCGCTCTTCAGGGTGCGGGCAAGGTGCACGCGGTTGCGCTCGCCGCCCGAGAGGGTGCCGACCTTCTTCTGCTGGTCGCCGCCCTTGAAGGCGAAGGCCGCGCAGTAGGCCCGCGAGTTGATCTCGCGCTTGTTGAAGTAGATCACGTCGTTGCCGCCCGAGATCTCCTCCCAGACGGTCGCCTTCGGGTCGAGGGCGTCGCGCGATTGATCGACGTAGCCGAGCTTCACGCTCTCGCCCACCTCGATCGTGCCCGCGTCGGGCTTCTCGGCGCCCGTGATCATGCGAAACAGCGTCGTCTTGCCCGCGCCGTTCGGCCCGATCACGCCGACGATGCCACCCGGCGGCAGCTTGAAGGAGAGGTTCTCGATCAGGAGGCGGTCCCCGAACGCCTTGTTCAGGCCGTCGAACTGGATGACGTTCTGGCCGAGCCGCTCCGAGATCGGGATCACGATCTGGGTGGTGGCGTCGATCTTCTCCTGCTGCTTGGCGACGAGCTCCTCGTAGCGGGTGATGCGGGCCTTGGACTTGGTCTGGCGCGCCTTCGGGGAGGCCGCGATCCATTCCTGCTCGCGGGCGATGGAGCGCTGGCGGGCCATGTCCTCGCGGCCCTCCTGCTCCAGGCGCTTCTGCTTCTGCACGAGCCAGGCCGAGTAATTGCCCTCGTAGGGGATGCCCCGGCCGCGGTCGAGCTCCAGGATCCAGCCCGTCACGTTGTCCAGGAAGTAGCGGTCGTGGGTCACGATCAGGATCGCGCCGGGATATTGCCGGAGGTGGCCTTCGAGCCAGTTCACCGTCTCGGCGTCGAGGTGGTTGGTCGGCTCGTCGAGGAGCAGCAATTCCGGCTCCCACAGGAGCAGGCGGCAGAGCGCCACGCGGCGGCGCTCGCCGCCCGACAGCTTGTCGACGGGCTGCTCGTCGCCGGGGCAGCCGAGCGCCTCCATGGCCTGGTCGACCTTCGAATCGAGCTCCCACAGGTTCTGGGCCTCGATCTGGTCCTGGAGGGCCGTCATCTCGTCGGCCGTCTCCTCCGAGTAGTTCATGGCGAGCTCGTTGTAGCGGTCGAGCAGCGCCTGCTTCGCCGCGACCCCCTCCATGATGTTCTCGCGGACGGTCTTGGTCGGGTCGAGATGCGGCTCCTGCGGCAGGTAGCCGACGCGGGCGCCCTGGGCCACGAAGCCCTCGCCGGTCCAATCCTTGTCGATCCCGGCCATGATCTTGAGGAGCGTCGACTTGCCGGCGCCGTTGATGCCGAGCACGCCGATCTTGGCGTCGGGGTAGAAGGAGAGGTTGACGTTCTCCAGGACCTTCTTGCCGCCCTGGTAGGTCTTGGTCAGACCCCGCATGTGGTAGATGAATTCGCGGGCCATCGCCGTGTCCTTGCGTCTTGCGGTCTCGTGCGGCGCGCGGATGCGCGGCCGCGATGGGTCTTGAGCGCGGCGCCGGCCGATCGATCCGGTCCCCGGCGCTCCGAACCCGAAGCCGCCCGCGGCGCCACTGTCTCTTGTGATGATCCGGCCCGAGTATCAGGGCCGCCCGGGAGGGGCAAGGACGGGAGACGATTCGCCCGCCCCTCTCAGGAAAAGGGATTGCGCAGCGTGGAGGTCGGTTCCGCGCCCTCGTCGCCGACGGAATCGGGCAGGTCCGCGGCGGCGAGCGCCCGCACGATGGCGTCGACGGCCCGCTTGAGGTCGCGCGCCTGGGCGAGGCCGGCCCGGTCGCGGGTGATCTCGATCTGCCCATGCACGGCGATGCGTGCCGTGCCGTTCTCGATCGAGAGGGCGCCGATCGTCTGCACCATCGTGTCGTCGGAGAAGGGTGTGAAAGCGGGCTTGTCCGTGCGGCGTGCCATCGGGCCCTCCTAGAAAATGGAGCGGAGCGCGTCGCGCAAGGCCCGCCGCAGTGCCCGGAACAATTCGGATTTGAGCCAGGATTGCCAGCCCTCCTCCGGGCGGCGCGCCTCGCCCGGCTCGCCGCGGGAGAATTCGCGCGGCTCCGGCAGGTCCATGACGGTGGCCTTGACGCGGTCCGGCAGGGTCGGGAAGGCGTCGAGCCCCGCGACCGCGTTGAGCGTCTTCAAGGAGACCGCGCGCCATGCACCGTCCGCCCGGTTCGGTGCGAGATAGGCCCCCGCCTCGCCCCGCTTCGGATCGTAGACCGCCTTGAAGATCTGGGTCGGCACGAGGACGCGGCCCTTGATCGCCTCGACCGAATCGCCCTCGAAGACGGGGCCGGTGATCACGTAGAGCTCCCCGCGCTGGCTCGCGAGGCGACGAACGCTCTCCTCGATGGCGGACCACAGCCCGCGATTGAAGGTCCGGTTCTGGGGCACAATGTTGGCGAGGCTGAAGGATTGGGCCTGGGCCTCCGCGGTCGGCATGTCGCCGGCGGGCGCCATGTGGCCGCGATCGTAGCCGCTGCGGATGTAATCCTCGACGCGGGCGCGCTCATCCGAGGGACCGCGATCCTCGTCGTGGAAGGCGTCCTCCCGGTCGACCCGCCGCGCCGCGGCGACGCTCGCGCGGGTGAGGTGCTCGGCCGCGTAGAGCGGCGTGCGGGAGACGCCCGAATGCAGCACCGCGTAGGCGTCGAAGCAGAGCGGCAGCGTCCGGGCCGAGAGCTTGGCGTTGGTGAGTGCCGGCGGCGACCCGTCGAGATAGAGGGCCGGGCAGGTCGCGGCCCCCTCCCCGATGGCCGCCGCGCCGGAACTGGTCGCGAGGACGAGCGCAGCCGCGATCAGACGCCGGGCGCGCACCGCGCTCAGTAGCACACGCGGACCTTTCGGGTGCCCGAAGGGGTCGCCCGCCAACGCCAACCGCAGGGCCTGCCGAGGCTGCCCTCGAAGGGTTGCACGTCGCGGTCGGGCGCGCCGGGCGAGGCCTGGATCGGACAGCGGCCGAGAAAATCGCACGCGAACGTGATCTCGGAGCTGCGCGACTCGACTGCCGAGCCTGGCGTCGCGGCGGCCAGCAGCGCGGACGCACTGATGCAGGCTCTGAGGAGAATGCGCATTATCGGTCGGTATCCGCCTGCAACGCGCTGCCGAAAACCGCGAATCGAGCCGAGTAACATTGCTGGTGCCGCCGCCCGTTCATAAATGCCGCACTCTCAGTTGCATCCGCGGGTAGCTACCGCTGAGGGCCGCTCCGCAATCATTAACGCTGAAATCGAAACGGTGGGGAGCTAAAACCGGCCCAGGGCACCTCGGCGATTGGGGCTGCACCATGGCAATGCTGGGCAAGATCGGTATATAGGACCGAAATTCTCATCGATCGCTACGGTGACTCGATGCCCGCGCCGGCCCCGACGCGGCATGCACCGGATCGATGTCAAGGACGAGCAAGCGGGTACAGAGCATTGGCACGGCAAGATACTTCCCTTCTCGACGGCATTTTGGATCCCTCGGCGCTTCGGCGCGTGCCGGAGGCTGATCTGCAGGCCGTGGCGGACGCGGTGCGGGCGGAGATGATCGACGCGGTCTCGGTCACCGGGGGCCATCTCGGCTCGGG
>NZ_SMNT01000133.1 GCF_004348265.1 Methylobacterium segetis | reverse complement strand
GCCGGGGCGACGCCCATGTTGCGCAGCCCGAACCGGATCATCGGCTTGCGGGGCAGGATGCTGCCGTCCTTGATGTCGATGAAGTAGACGGCCGCACCGGGCGCGGAGGGCGTCGGCCCCCCCTTCCTGTCGCCCTGGGCCGGCTGCGCGGCTACCGCCTGCGTCAGCGCGACGAGCGCGCCGAGCCGGCAGATCCAGGTTCGGTACGCTCGAACCCGGTGGGTCGAGGCCGTTGCGCCGCCCATCGTCGCCCTCCCGTCAGGCATCGCGTCACCGCAGCCGAATAGGCGCACGATCTCCTGCCCGCCGCCGACCCGCAAAAACGAGCTAGAGCGCCTCTAAAAAGGTGATTCGCTAGCCCGAAAGATGCAGCGTGCGGTCAATGACCAAGAGAATACATGCCACAATGATTTGCAACGGCTACGGTTTGCTTTGGCGCTCGCGTGCTATACCGGACAGTAGTCGAGATCGGTCAAGCTCATGATTTTGGATTGACGCCGATGCGCGATTTACTTTTCCGCGACAGACGCGTCCGGCAGGATCTGATGATGCGCAGCAGCCCTTCCGGTCAGATCCGGCGATTGCGTGGCGCTGGCCGGGCGGGACGCGGCGTGCTGCTTCTCGCGTGCCTGGCCGCCATCGTCCTCCCGCTCGTCCCGCTGCCGGCCTGCGCGCAGGCGACGATCGGGGCCGGGCGCCGTTTCGCGCTCCTCATCGCGAATGCGCGCTACCCCGACGCGAAGGCGCCGCTCGCCGCGATCGGCCGGGACGCGCGTCTGCTGGCCGACGAATTGCGGCGGCACGAATTCGACGTGGACTTGCGGGAGAACGTCACCCGCGAGGACATGCAGTCCGTCCTCGACGGCTTCTACGGCAAGATCAACGCCGGCTCCGCCGCCTTCCTCTATTTCGGCGGCTACGGCATTCAGGTGAACCGGCAGACCTTCCTCTTGCCCGTCAACGCGCAGGTCTGGTCCGAGACGGAGGTGCGCAAGGACGGGATCAGCCTCGACGGCGTGCTGGCCGAGATGAACCGGCGCGGCGCCCGGGTGAAGATCGCCGTCGTCGATGCGGCCCGGGAAAACCCCTACGAGCGCCGTTTCCGCGCCTCCTGGGCGGGGCTCGCCCCCGTCGATACGCCGGAGGGCACTCTCGTCCTGCTCGCCGCCCCGCCCGGCAAGCTGGTGCGCGAGCCGACCGCCGAGCCGAGCCTGTTCATGGGCGAGCTCGTGAAGGAACTGCGCACCCCGAACCTCAGCGCCGAGGAGGCCTTCGCACACACGCGAATGGGTGTGTCGCGGGCCTCGAACACCGAACAGGTGCCCTGGGTGTCCTCGTCCCTGATCGAGGAATTCCATGTCGCTAAGCCGAGCGCGGGGGCCGCATCCCAGCCGGATCTTGCGCCCGTGCGGGTCCCGCGCGCCCGGACGACGGCCCTGAACGCCCCTCCGGCCGCCGCGCCCCCACCCGCCCCCGCCCCCCAGCCCGCTCCGGCCCTCCCGCCTCCGGCGGCGGCCGCACCCGTGCCCCCGCCGCCTCCCGCCGCCGCCCCCGCGCCAGCCCCAGCCCAGGCGACGGCGGCGATCTCGCCGCCCGCCGGGCCCGCGAAGGCAGCCCCGCAGCGGGGCGAGACCCTGCGGGATTGCGGCGACTGCCCCGAGATGGTCGTGGTGCCGGCGGGCAGCTTCGAGATGGGCTCCGCCTCCACCCCCTTCGACCGACCGGTCCACAAGGTCACGATCACCAAGCCCTTCGCGATGTCGGCGACCGAGATCACGGTCGACCAGTGGAACCAGTGCGTCGAGGGCGGCGCCTGCAAGTACCGGCCGCCCCCGGGGGGCTCCGGCGCCCGGCCGATCACGAACGTGAGCTGGTACGACGCCAAGGACTATGTCGGCTGGCTCTCGGGCCGGACGCGCCAGGGCTACCGCCTGCCGAGCGAAGCGGAATGGGAATACGCCGCCCGCGGCGGCGCCCGCACCGCCTATGCCTGGGGGGCGCAGGTCGGCGCCGGCAAGGCGAATTGCCGCGAGTGCCGCCCCGGCCAGGACGAGCAGCTCCTCGACGCGGCCCGCTTCGCGCCGAACGGGTTCGGCCTGTTCGACATGGCCGGAAACGCGGCCGAATGGGTCGAGGATTGCTGGAACGACGATTACCGGAACGCCCCTGCCGACGGGAGCGCGTGGCTGCGCGGCGGCTGCGGCCAGCGCGTCCTGCGCGGCGGTTCCTTCGACAGTTCCGCGTCCTACGTGAAGCCGAGCGCCCGGTTCCGCTACGACGCGGACGTCCGCTACTACGCGAACGGCTTCCGCGTGGTGCGCGCCCTGCCGTGAGCGCGGGCGGCCCCGCCCCTCACCAGCCCTCCTCGTCCTCGTCGAGGAGGGCGGCCTCGCGCGAGAGCGCCGCCTTGTCGCGCAGCATGATGCGGCCGCGCCGGAGGTCGAGATGACCAGCCCGGCGCCACGCCTGGAGTTGGCGGTTCACGCTCTCGCGGGTGCTGCCCACATAGGCGCCGAGCTGCTCCTGCGAGATCTGGATCTCGCTGCCGAAATCCGCCGCCAGCACCGTCAGGCGTCGGGCGAGCCGGGTCGAGAGTGGCAGCACCGTCATCTCGTTCATCTGGCCCGCGATGTATCGGACCCGGGCGCAGAGGAGTTCGATGAGCTTGATCGCGATGCCGGGCTCCCGGCCGAGATAGGCGAGGAGGTCGGCCCGGCGCAGGACGAAGAGGTCGGTCGCCTCCACCGCGACCGCGTCCGCCGTGCGGGGCCGCCCGTCGAGGAGCGCGATCTCGCCGAACACGTCGCCGGAGCCGAGGGTGTTGAGCACGATCCGCTTGCCCGAAGCGGTGCCGGTCTCGATCCGCACCTCGCCCCGGCGGATGCCGTAGAGCGCGTCGCCCGGATCGTGCTCGCGGAACAGCACGTCACCCGCCCGCAGCGAGCGCGTTGTGCTCATGGCGGCGAGCGTGGCCGCGATCTCGGGCCCGAGATCCGCGAAGAGCGGGTTGAGGCGCAGCAGCACCCCGAAATCCGCACCCTTGCTCATGGCGGTCCGCCCCGCGGGGATCCGGGCGATTCCCGGCGGCCGAGCCTAGGAACGGGATGCCCTCCCCTCCTTCACGAATGTTATTTTTCGGGCGGACCGCCGAGGCCGACAGTCGTGGGACGGCGCGATGGCCGGTACCGGGCGGAGGAGGACATGAGAGGCGCGCGCGCACCCGGCTTGCCGCGCCGCTCCGACGAGGCCTCCGCATGAGCCTGCGCGCCCGCCTCTCAGCGAGATTTCCCGACCGTCTGCCGTGGCATCGCAGCCTGTTCCGGAAATACGTGCTGACCCTCGTCAGCCTCGTCGCCCTCGTGCTCTCGATCAATGCCGGGGTCGAGACCTGGATCCTCTACCGCGAGACGGTGCGGTCCGTGGCACGCGCGCAGGGCGAGTACGCGCAGGAGGCAGAGCGATCGGTCGAGGCGGCCCTCGGCGAGATCGAGCGGCAGGTCAGCTGGGTGACGCGGGCGAGCGCCGTCACGCTGCAGCAGCACCGGGACGATTACGAGCTCCTGCTGCAGCAGGCTCCGGGCGTTCTGACACTGGCCTTCATCGACGCCTCGGGCCGCGTGCAGGTTCGCTCCGGCCGACCCGGCGGCGCGGCGGCCGGCGAGCCGTTGCCGACGCGACCCGGCTTCGCGAAGCCCGTATTCCGGGACGGAAGGTCGCTCGCCGCGCTCGTCGTCTCCCATGCCTGGCCAGAACAGGCCGTCACCGTCGCCGAGGTCGGCCTCGAGCCGCTCGCCGACGCCCTTCCCGCCGCCACGCCCGGCAGCGGGAGCTACGCCTACCTCGTCGACACGGATGGCCGGGTCCTCGGGCGCACGGCGGCGAGCCCCGTCGCGGTCGGCGCGGAGGTTGCGCGTGCGGAGGCGGCCGGGGCGGAGGCCGGCGGGTTCGGCCGGAGCCCCGACGGGCGGGCGGTGCTGCGGACTCTCAGGCCCGTCGCGGCCCTGCCCGCAGGGATCGTGGTGGAGCAGCCCCTGCCGGAGGCGCTCGCGCCGATCCGCGAACTCCTGCTCCGCCTTGCCTGGCTCTTCGCCTTCGGCCTCGTGGTGGCGATCTGCGCGAGCCTCGTGCTGGCCCGCCGCATGGTCGTGCCGATCCGGGCGCTCCACGCGGGTGCCGAGCATCTCGCAGCGAACCGGTTCGACCACCGCATCGCGATCCGGACCGGCGACGAGTTCGAGGCGCTCGCCGACAGCTTCAACCGCATGGCGGACGAGCTGTCCGGCTCCTACGGGCGGCTCGAGGTCGAGATCGAGAAGCGCACCCGAGACCTCGCGCGCTCGGTCAGCGAGCTGCGGGCGCTGGAGGAGACGGGGCGGGCGATCGTCGGGTCGCTGGACCTCGACGCCGTGACGGCCGCCATCGCCGCCCGCGCCTCCGCCCTCACGGGCGCGCGGACGATCCTCGTCTATCTTCGGGACGAGGCCGGCGGTGTTGACGGCCTCGCCGCCGCTCAGGGCGTCCCCGACGCGGCGCGGGCGGCGGTCGCCGAACTCGCGCTGGCTGCCATGCCGGGTTCGGACGCCGCCACGCGCGGCCCGCTGGCCATTCCCGACCTCTCCGAGGCCGCGTGGTTCCCGGGCCGCGCGGCGATGCGCGAAGCCGGCCTCTCGTCAGGCCTCGCCCTGCCGCTCTCGGATGCCGAGGGGGCCCTCGGCCTCGTCCTCGTGCTCCGAGCCGAGCCCGGCCCACCGGCCTCACCGGACGTGATGCAGAGCTTCGCTCACCAAGCGGCGCTCGCGATCCGCAACGCCCGGCTGTTCCAGGAGGTCGACGCCAAGAACCGCGAGCTCGCCGCGGCCGACCGGCACAAGACGCATTTCTTCGCCAACATGAGCCACGAGCTGCGCACGCCGCTCAATGCCGTGCTCGGCTACTCGGAGCTTCTCGTCGACGGCCTCTACGGACCCTTGAGCGACAAGGCGCTCGACGCGCTGGAGCGGATCCAGATCAACGGCCGGCACCTCCTGAGCCTCATCAACGACGTGCTCGACTTCACCAAGATCGAGGCCGGCTCCCTCACCCTCAGCATGCAGGATTACTCGATGCCGGCGATGATCGAGCAGGTCGTCGCGGCGGCCGCCTCCCTCGCTCACGCCAAGAACCTCGCGCTGACGACCGAGGTCGCGGAGGGCCTGCCCGTTGGCCAGGGTGACGAGCGGCGCCTGACTCAGGTCCTCATGAACCTCGTCGGCAACGCCATCAAGTTCACCGAATCGGGCGAAGTCCGCGTCGCCGCCAAGGCCGCGGGCGGGTGGTTCACGGTGAGCGTCACCGATACCGGCCCCGGCATCGCGGCCGCCGATCAGGGCCGCATCTTCGACGAATTCCAGCAGATCGACAGTTCCAGCACGCGCAAGCAGGGCGGCACCGGCCTCGGTCTCTCCATCGCCCGCAAGCTCGTCCTGCTGCATGGCGGGCGCATCGACGTCGAGTCGGAACCCGGCCGCGGCGCCGTCTTCCGGGTCCATCTGCCGGTTCGCGCCAGCGAGGAGAGGCAGGCCGCATGACGAAGCGCATCCTCATCGTCGAGGACACCGAGGACAACCGCCGCATCCTGCGCGACCTCCTCACGGTGGCCGGCTACGACCTCCTGGAGGCGACGGACGGCGGCAGCGGCGTGGCCCTCGCCCTCAAGGAGCGGCCCGATCTCGTCCTGATGGACATCCAGCTGCCGGTGCTCGACGGCTACGAGGCGACGCGCCGGCTCAAGGCCGACCCGGCGACGCGCCACATCCCCGTGGTGGCGGTGACCTCCTACGCGCTCTCCGGCGACGAGGGTAAGGCGCTCGACGCCGGCTGCGACGGCTACGTCGCCAAGCCCTTCAGCCCCCGCAAGATCCTCGCGCTCGTGCGCGAGATCCTGCAGGATGCGTGACCCCGGGGGAGAGCCCGTGAGCGCCCGCATCCTCGCCGTCGACGACGCGCCGGAGAACCTGGAGATCCTGCGCATCCGCCTGGAGGCGGCGGGCTACGCGGTCGTCACCGCGGAGGACGGCGAGGCGGGCCTTGCCCGCGCCCGCGAGACGGTGCCGGACCTGATCCTCCTCGACGTGATGATGCCGAAGCTCAGCGGCATCGACGTCCTGCGCATCCTCAAGGAGGACGAGCGGCTGCGCTTCGTTCCCGTGATCCTGCTGACCGCCCGCGCCGAGACCCGCGACGTGGTGGCGGGGCTCGACGCGGGCGGCGACGACTACCTCGCCAAGCCCTACGAGCACGCCGCCCTGATGGCGCGGGTGCGCGCGATGCTGCGCCTCAAGGCCCTCACCGACACCGTGCGGCGCCAGGCCGAGGAACTGGAATTCCAACGGGCGGCGCTCGCTCGCAGCAACGCGGACCTCGAGACCCGCATCGCCGAGCAGGTGGCGGAGATCGAGCGGATCGGGCGTCTGCGCCGGTTCCTCTCGCCACAGATCGCCGATCTCGTCGCCGCGTCGGGCACCGAGGCGACGCTTCTGGAGACCCACCGGCGCGAGATCACGGTGGTGTTCTGCGATCTGCGCGGCTTCACGGCCTTCACGGACACGGCGGCGCCCGAGGACGCGCTGGAGGTTCTGCGCGCCTACCAATCGGTCGTCGGGGCCTGCATCGTCCGGCACGAGGGCACGCTGGAGCATTTCGCGGGCGACGGGATCATGGTCTACTTCAACGATCCCGTGCCCTGCCCCGACCACCCGCACCGCGCGCTCCGGATGGCGCTCGACCTGCGCCAGACCCTCGGGCGCCTCTCGGAAGCCTGGCATCGGCGCGGCTACGAGATCGGCTTCGGCATCGGCATCGCCACGGGCTACGCCACGCTCGGTCAGTTCGGCTTCGAGGGGCGGCGCGAGTACGGGGCGCTCGGCAGCGTCACCAACCTCGCCTCTCGCCTCTGCGACGAGGCGCTTCCGGGCCAGATCCTCCTCAGCCAGCGCCTGCAGGCCCTGACCGAGACCGTCGCCGAGACCGAGTGCCTCGGCCCTCTCGCCCTGAAGGGCTTCCACCGCCCTGTGACGGCCTTCGGCCTCCTCGGCTGGCGAGAGGCGGCGGCGGGCTGAGGCGTCCGCCTCACGTCTCCCGCCACGCCTTCGAGATGTGGTCGACGAAGGGCTTCGTCAGGTAGGAGAACACCGTCCGCTCGCCGGTCTGGAGGAAGGCCTCCACCGGCATGCCGGGGATGAGCTGGACCTCGCCGAGGCGCTTGCGCTGCGCCTCGTCGACCCGGATGCGCGCCTTGTAGAAGGACAGACCGGTCTTCTGGTCCTGCGCCACGTCGGCCGCGAGCCGGCTGACGCTGCCCTCGATCTCGGGCGTCGTGTACTGGTTGAGCGCGGAGAAGCGCAGGCGCGCCGGCTGGCCGATCCGCACGTTGTCGATGTCCTTCGGCTGGATCTTCACCTCGACGGTGAGTTCGTCGGCCTCGGGCACGATCAGCATCGCGGGCTCGCTCGGCGTGACGAGGCCGCCCACCGTGTGCACCGTCATCTGGTGGACGATGCCGTCCTGCGGCGCGCGCAGATCCGTGCGGCGCAGGAGGTCGAGGGCTGCCGTCTGCTTCTCCTCGTATTCGGACCACTTGGCGCGAATGTCGGTGAGGTCCTTAGACACCTCGTTGCGCATGTCCTGATCGACCTGCAGGACCTGCAGCTCGATCTCGTTGCCCTTGCCGCGCGCCTGCGCCACCGAGGCGAGCAGCTTGCCGCGGTCGCCCTCGAGGCGCGCCGCCTCGCGCTCCAGATTCGTCAGGCGCGAGATCTGGACGAGGTTCTTCTGCCAGAGCTCGCGGATGCCCTTCAGCTCCATCGTGACCGCGGCGATCTCCTTCGTCTTCGCCGTGATCTGCTCCGTCAGCCCGGCGATCTCCTCGCCCAGCTGGGCGAGGCGCTCGCGAAGCTGGCTCTTCTGGCCGTTGCGGGCCTTCGCGCGGGCGAGGAACAGGCGCGTCTCGCTGTCGATGAGCGTCGCCACCGCCGGGTCGGAGGCGGCGCGGGCCTGAAGGTCGGAGGTGAAGCTGATCGCCATGTCGCCGTCGCGCTCGGCCTCCTCGCGGGCGCGGCGGGCGGCGAGCCTGTCGAGGGCTCTCAGGACGATGTCGAGGCTGGATCGGGCCTGCGTCTCGTCGAGCCGGATCAGGATGTCGCCGGCCTTGACGCGGTCGCCCTCCCGCACCCGCAGCTCGCCGACGATGCCGCCGACCGGGTGCTGAACCTTCTTGACGTCGCTGTCGACGACGAGTTGGCCCGACGTGATCACCGCGCCTCCGATCACGGTCAGGCAGGCCCAGCCGCCCACGCCGCCGACGAGGGCGGTGACGAGGAAGGCGGCTGCGCGGACCTGCCGGCGGATCGCGGCGCGGGCGGCGTTGGCGGCGGGGCGCGCCGGGGTGCGGGCGGGGCCGGTCAGGGTCAGGGTGGTGGGCATCGGTCGCTCTCCTTCGGGGCAGGGGTCAGGCCGAGGCCCGGGCCGGGCGGGCGGACGTCTCGTTGGCGGGGGTGGGTGCCTTCGGCAGATGGCCGGTATGGCGCAGCACGGCCTCCTTCGGACCGAAGGCGACGGAGCGGCCGTCCTCCAGGGCGAGCAGCAGGTCGACGGCTTCGAGCGCGCTCGAGCGATGCGCCACCACCACCACGACGCCGCCCCGCTCGCGCACGCTGCGGATCGCCCGGGTCAGGGCCGCCTCGCCCTCGGCGTCGAGGTTCGCGTTCGGCTCGTCGAGCACGACGAGGAAGGGCGCGCCGTAGAGGGCGCGGGCGAGCCCGATCCGCTGGCGCTGTCCGCCGGAGAGGCCGAGCCCCCCTTCGCCGAGCACCGTCTCGTAGCCCTCCGGCAGGTTCGTCACGAGCTCGTGGATGCCTGCTTCCCGAGCGGCCGCCACGATGTCGGCGCCGCGCGCGTCCGGCTCGAAGCGGGCGATGTTCTGGGCGATCGTGCCGGCGAACAGCGCCACGTCCTGCGGCAGGTAGCCGACGTGGCGGCCGAGATCGGCGCTCGCCCACTGGCTGATCGGGGTGCCGTCGAGGCGCACCGCGCCGCGAACCGTCGGCAGCACGCCGACGAGCGCGCGGGACAGCGTCGACTTGCCCGAGCCGTTCGGCCCGATCACGCCGACCGCCTGGCCCGCCCGCAGGGCGAAGCTGACCTCCTTCACGGTGAGCCGGCCCCCGCCCGGGGGCGCCACGCAGACCGTGTCGGCCCTGAGCTGCCGCGAGGGCGCGCCGAGGACGGAGCTGCGGCGCTCCTCAGGGACGTTGGCGAGCAGCGCGGTCATCCGGCCCCAGGCCTGATGGGTGGCGACGACGCCCTTCCAGTTCGCGATCATCGAATCGAGGGGAGCGGGCGCACGGCCCAGGAGGATCGATGAGGCGATGATGATGCCGGGCGAGCCCTCGCCGTTGATCACGAGCCAGGCGCCGAGGGCCAGCACGCCCGATTGCAGGGCCATGCGCGTGACCTTCGAGGCGGCGCTGAGGAGCCCCGCCACGTCCGTGACTCGCTGCTGGGACAGGATGTAGCTCTGGTTCGCCTCCTCCCAGCGGGTGGAGAAATGGCCCTGCATGCCCATCGCGACGAGGTTGCGGCCCCGCGCGTGCTCGCTCGCGGCCTTCGACGGACCCCGGGTCAGGCGGTCCGTCGTGACGTTGATGAGGATGAGGAGGACCGAGCCGCCGGCCAGGGCGAGGCCGACGAGGGGATGGAAGAGGAAGCAGACCGCGAAGTAGAGCGGCATGAAGGGCAGGTCGCACAGGGCCGTCGGCCCGGACCCCGAGAGGAAGCCGCGCACCTGGTCGAGGTCGCGCAGGGGCAGGAAGCTCTCGCCCGGCGCTGCGCCCGTGAGCGGCGAGCGCACGACGTACTGGAAGACCCGCGGGCTCAGCGCCTCGTCGATGACCGCGCTGATCCGGGTCAGCATCCGCCCGCGCAGCGATTCGAGTGCGCCCTGGAAGCTGTAGAGGATCAGCGCCAGCAGGAGCAGCGCGACGAGCGAGGGGACGAACCGGCTCGGGATGACGCGGTCGTAGACCTCCAGCATGAAGAACGAGCCCGTCAGGTAGAGCACGTTCACGAGGCCGCTGACGACGGCGAGGCTCGCCAGGGCCGGGCGGCAGCCGGTGAGCGCGGCGGAGACGTCGGGGGAGAGGGGCTTCATCGTGGACGCTCCCTTGGGCAAGTCGGGACAGGCGTCCTTGGTAGACCTCCGGGCGCCGCCTTCCCTGACGCGGATCACGCTCGGTCCCCGCAGAGAGGGCGGCCGGCCCTGCGTGATGCGCCTCACAGTCGGCGCCCCTGAACGGCGCGAGACTGGGGACACAGCAGCAGGAGGCTCCCATGACCCTCGTCGTCCTCGATCCCCGCACCGGCACCTACGCCACCATCGCGATCCCGGTGCGCGCCTCGCTGCCGCGGCCCGCCGCGATCCGCACCCAGCCCGCCCGCCGCTAGCGCGGGCACCCGTCGAACCCTCCGGGAGGATGCCATGCGACGCTCCCACGCCCTCCGCGCCAAGGCTCAGATCCTGCGCGAACTCGACCTCCGGCTCGCCGAGCGCAGCCGCGCCAACGCCGCCTCGGGGCGGCCCTGAACGACGGGAGGCCAGCATGGAGATCGAGGCCCTCGACCGCCCCGCCGACCTGAGGATCTGGCACGTCGCGCCGACCCCGGCCGCGGGCCGCCCGAAGCGCTTCGGCAGCCTGCGCGATGCCATCGCCGCTGCCGCCGAGAGCTTGTCCGCACCCGGCGTCGAGCCCTGGATCGTGACAGACGAGGGCGAGTTGCTCTCCCCGACCTGGATCCAGACCTACCTGAACTGAGCGCGGACGGGACGACCCGTCCGATGCCCGGGTCCGGGCGATGCCCGTCGCGCCGGAACCGCACGCTTCCTCCCCCTCCTCTCCCG
>NZ_SMNT01000132.1 GCF_004348265.1 Methylobacterium segetis | reverse complement strand
CGGGTGACGGGCGGCGGTGCCCAGGACCCGTTCAGCAGCGCGTCCTTCGGCCAGTAGGTGCGCAGCATCAGCACGAAGGGGCCGGCCGGCGCCGGCAGCCAGTTCGATTCCCGCTGCGCGCCGGGGCTCTCGTGCTGGATCAGGAGGTCGACCGAGCCGTCCGGGTTGGTCTTGAGGTCGTTGCGCGGGCTCACCGTGTAGCGGTTGAGCGGGTTCGCGACGAAGAAGTAATCCGCGTCGTACATCGTCAGCGACCAGAAGCCGTTGACCGGCGGCAGCTCGCCGGGCGGGAAGCGCATCACGTAGGTCGAGGCGCCGGTCAGCCGCCGCCCCGCCGCATCGACCGTGGTGAGCGGGTAGACCGCATCCTGCGGCAGGTTGCAGCCGAGGCCCACCGCGGTGACGAGGGCGCGCTGTAGGTAGTCCTTGCCGTAGTCGCCGCCATCGGTCGTGAAGGTCCAGCCGTTCACGTGCCGGCCCGTCGCCTTCATGTGCTCCAGGATGCGGCCTTGCGCCTGCCGGGGGGCCTGATCGATCGCCTCGCGCGTCGCGGGCGGCAGGCTGCCCGGATCGAAGGGCCGGCCCGGCCCGATGCCGAGCGCGGCCATCTTGGCGACGGGAACCCCGTCCGCGAGCGCGGGCGGGTTGTCCTTCATCAGCGCGGCGAGAAGGGTGAAGTAGGCTGCCGCATCCAGGCGGTTGACCTGCTCGCGCACGGCCGTCTTCGTGTCGAGGCTCGGATCGACCCGGCCGGCGGGCGGCGTGTACGCCTTGCCGGCCGCGCTGGCGGGGATCAGCCGGTACTGGTCCTGCAGGGCGTGGACGTCCCTGTAATCCTCGGGCGTGCCGGTGCAGTAGGTCCGGCCGAGGATCCAGATCAGGCTGGTGGGGGCCTGGATGAGCCGGGCGCCGGCCGGCACGCTGCCGCTCCAGCCGGGGCCGGTGACGAGATAGGTCTGCGGCCCCGTCCCGGTGGTGCGTTTGCCCGGCACGGCGAAGACGTTCGTCCAGGCGCTGAGCATGGGCATGAGGAAGTAGCGTTCCTCCTCGTCCGGGAGGCTGAAGAGGTAGGGCTGCGTGCCCACATCCACGAAGGCGCTCGAGTAGAGCGTGTCGGCGTTGGGGGCGGTGACGGCCCTGAAGGCCGGATCCGGGTAGGCGCGCGCATTGGCGAACTGGCCCATCGGGGCGCCCCGCGTGCCCTCGGGCGCGGCCACGTTGGTGAGGACGCGGCGGGTCATCTCCATGGTGATGAGCGGGTAGCCGTAGACGTAGGCGTCGATCGCCAGTTCCAGCGGGTCCGCCGCGGCATGGTTGCCGATGACCGGCGCGTCCTGGACCATGCTCTGAGCCCGGGCGGAGGGCAGGCCCGAGCCGACGAGGGGCAGCGTGGCGGCGCCCGCGGCGAAGGTCCGTCTGGTGACATCCATGGCCGTCTCCTGAGAATCCCGCACCGGCCGGCGGCTCCCGGAAAAATCACCATCCCTCTATGACGCGCGCCCGATGTAGCCCCTCGTCGCTCCAGGTGCGATCGGGCCGGCTTCGCGAGCCGTCAGCACGACGAGGGCATACTTCGAGAGCCACATCGGATCGCGGCGCATGGCAGCATACCGAGTCTGAGCAAGGCAGCTTGACCGAATGGGACCGCGGCCCGGCTTCGGCCCGGGAGCGCACCGTATGTCTGACGTTCGAAAGGGGTCGCCCTATCAGGCAGTTCCAGGCGTCGATGTACCGTATTCCGCACACGCCGAACGGTCTTCTGAACGGCGAAAGCGCTGACGTTTCATGCGCCTTTGGAACGTCAATCACAAAGCCTGCCTGAGGATGCCACATGCCGGACCAAGACGTCTGCCGAGCCTAAGGTGTTGCTCCAAAAGCCGCAGCACCCGGTCGGCCGGGGCTGTGTGGAAAATCGTGATCTGGTCGGATCCGGCATTCAGGCCAGGGCTGCCGATGGCCAGCTAAATCGAGGCGCCGACCGCAGCGATGAGGCGGCGCGAGCCGCACAGGATGAGTGGTGGGTCGCTCAGAGGCAAGGGGGCCATGAGCAGCATCTGCCAAGGCTGTTGATCTGCGCAGAGGCGTCGCTCAGAGAACAGGGTCAGCGGGCTGGTTCGGCGTGAGGACGCTGGCCGTGCCGCCCAACTGACCACCGCGGCTACAATTTCAAGTAAGTTTCCAACATCCTGAAGTCCGGTCCGTCCAAAGCGGTACCATCCGAAAGATGAGAGCGCGCGAGTGATCGTGCCGCGACATCCGGTTAGGTTTTCGGCTTGTGAAATGGAGGCATACGTCCGGTTTCAGACCGGTCCTTCTACTGCCACGCCTCCGCCTGAT
This sequence comes from Methylobacterium segetis, assembly GCF_004348265.1. Taxonomy (GTDB): domain Bacteria; phylum Pseudomonadota; class Alphaproteobacteria; order Rhizobiales; family Beijerinckiaceae; genus Methylobacterium; species Methylobacterium segetis. The sequence continues at coordinate 7,062 of NZ_SMNT01000132.1, read as the reverse complement.
TTCGACATCACGAAGTTCGAGGGTGAGCATCATGCCTTCCCGATCGTTCTCGCCCAAATTGCCGGCCGGAGATCTCCCCCAGCTATGTCTCCGGCCGGTGTACCTTGCTGATGCCTGAAGCATTTCGGCGCCTTCTCGATGCATGAAAGGCGAACGACTCTCCTTCGCGCAACACTCACGTAACATGAACTCAGCCGTCAGACTTGCCGATCGGCGCCATGGCGTGCAAACTTAGTTCTCAAGCTTTCCCGACTGGTCCTCTGGATTGCTGAAAGCAAACTTGCCCTGCGAGCTCTGCGGCTCGCAGGGTTTTTCATGATGTGGACTTGCGAGCCAGCCGTTACACTTTCGCAACACGGAAGCGGGCGCGCCTTTACTTCAGTGGTGGTACGCGTTTTACCAAAGCCTTCCCATTGCGCGGCGGCACTAGGCAGGCAGGGCGCGCCTCGAAAGGCTGACCGGACTTCCAACCAGGAAGCGAGGACCACATGATCAGAAAATTGCTTTTCACCAGCGCGGCCACGGCAGCCCTGATGGGTGCCGCCGCCGCCGCCGACCTCCCCCGCCGCGAAGCTCCCCCGCCGGTGTTCACGCCGGTCCCGGTCTTCACTTGGACGGGCTTCTACGCCGGTTTCAACGCGGGTTACGCCTTCGACGCCAGCTCGCGCAGAAATGGCCCCTTCATCGTGAACCTGCCCGCCGGCAGCCCGCTGGTCGTCGGGCCGCTTGCCCCGTCGCAGGTCGTGTTCGGCGGCCGCAACTCCCTCGATGGATTCAGCGGCGGTGGCCAGATCGGCTACAATTACCAGTTCACGCCGGGCTCGGGCGCGGTGGTCGGCATCGAGGCTGACGCGCAATACGTCGACTTCGGCCGCAACCGCAACCGCTTCGCGCTGACCCCCGGCTTCGCACCGGCTCCCAACATCGCGTTTGTCAACCCGGTCGGCTTGGCCAGCCTCGACTTCTTCGGCACGGTGCGCGGCCGCCTCGGCTATGCCTGGGATCGCACCCTGATCTACGGCACCGGCGGCTTCGCCTACGGCTCGGGCAGCGACGAACTCCGCTTCGGCGGCTTCCGCGGCAACGACGACTTCCGCACCGGCTGGACCGCCGGCGGCGGCGTCGAGTACGCGCTGTCGGCCGATAGCTGGCTGAACTTCTTCCGCGCGTCGGCCGTGACGTTCCGAGTGGAGGGTCTGTACGTGAACCTGGAGCGCAACAACCGCAACAACGGCGTGTTCGCGTTCAACACCGCGACCGGTGCCACCGCTGTCCTGGCGCCCGGCGTCATCGCTCGCAACAACCCGATCGAGTTTGCGGTGGTGCGGGCCGGCGTGAACTACAAGTTCGGCACGTACTAATCTCGACAACGACACTGAAGTTTGGCCGAGCGTCCCCGGCATCCGATCATCTGGCCGCTTCGTCAAACGGCGCCTCGGGAGAGATCCCGGGGCGCTTGTTTGTGGCCGGGAAATCCGAGATCCGCAGGACGGCTCAACCCGGAGCGCTCTTCTTGACCGGTCTGATGGGGCTGCCCGAGCCGGAATGATCCGGCTCCTGCCCAATGAAGCCGGTGGATTCCGCCGCGTCCCACCCCCGCGGGGGTTCCTTGCCCACAGCGGGAGCCGCTAGCTCCAGGGCGAGGCCTCTCTCTGCATGCACACTCCCCGCAGGAGGGAGGCTGCAGACTTAGACAGCCGCTGGCCTCACCGGGGCGGCGCGGCCGCGTCAGGCATCACCGTCAATCTGGCAAGCGCCTGCATGCGGGCGATCTCGGTGGCGTAGAACCTCGCCTGGCGGGGCGGCGCGCCTGATGGAGGGCATGTCCGAAAGGAAAGCGACCGATCGTGTGCGCCCGGGCAGGACATGTCGGCCCGCAGCGGCCCCAACCACTCGTTCAAGGATGCTCATGGAGGCCGCGCGAGGCTAAACTGTCACTAGACTGCTTCCATCGAAAGATGCCGCGCAGGTAAAATCGTGTTGGTCTGATGCAACATTGATAATCGGTGTGCGTTATCGTACGACTTTAACCCTTGATAATCGGCGATGTTTGCGCAAGCTAAGCCGTATCGCATTGGTTTCTGGAGGCATGGCAATGCCTGGGACTTGGCGGAACCTTAGCGTCGGAATCGCTTGCGCCGCAGGAATACTTGTAACATCGGATGCACGGGCGGCCGAGGGGGCCCAGGGCGTCTACGTGCTGGGCAATCGCGGCCCGCTCGCGGGCGTGACGCCGCCGCCAGGCTTCTACTTCGAGAATGAAACCTACTACTATTCGGGCAACCTCGGGGGTGGACGCACCTTCCAGAGCGGCGGTGTCGTCGCGGCGAACGTCAAGCTCGACCTCAGCGCGAACTTCATCACGCCGATCTGGGTCACCCCGGTCGAGATCTTCGGCGGCAATCTCGGCTTCTCCCTGACCATCCCGTTCGGCACGCCCAACGTGAGCGCTGCGACCGTCCTGTTCTCGCCGCGCATCGATCGCATCATCGCCGGGCGCGAGCATGACGCCGTCTTCAACGTCGGCGACATCTATCTCGCCTCGTTCGTCGGCTGGCATTCCGGCAATTTCCACTGGAGCGGCACACTCCTCGGTGTCGTGCCGTCCGCCTCCTACGAGACCGGCCAGCTGTCCAACATCTCGCTGAACCGCCCGGCGCTCGATCTCAGCGGCGCGCTCACCTACCTCGATCCCGCCCTGGGCTACGAGCTCTCGGTGGCCCCAGGCGTCACCTTCAACTGGATCAACCCGGCGACCCAGTACCTCACCGGCACCGAGTTCCATCTGGAATGGTCGGCCTCGAAGTATCTGAGCAAGGAGTTGTCGATCGGTCTCGTCGGCTACTACTACAACCAGCTCACCGGCGACAGCGGCCCCGGTGACCGGATCGGTCCGTTCAAGGGACGGGTCACCTCGCTCGGCGGTCAGGTCGGCTACACCTTCAAGCTGGGCGAGATTCCGGTCTCCACCAATGTCCGTTTCTTCCGCGAATTCGACGTCAGGAACCGGTTCACGGGCACGGCCGCCTACCTGACGATTTCGGCGCCACTCTGGGTCGCACCGCCGAAGCCAGCCGCCGAACCGAAGGTGGTCGTGGCGAAGAGCTGAGACGAGAGCCGTCGGTCATCCCTCTCTGTTGGCTGCGATGTGCCAGCACATGGGACACGGCAATACACAGCTGGACTTCCCGAACCTGAAGCACAGAAGCAGCGGCAGAGGGCACGCGGACCTGAAGCGCGGCGCTCGGTATAGGGCTGGTCCGGCCTCTGTGCGACTGCTGAACCGGCCGATTACCGGCAGAGCCCCAACGTTCAGGAGAGGCGTTGCGCAGGCAAAGTCAGGATGCGCCAGTCTCTCCTCTTCTTCCGGATTGGCGCGCCCATCATGGACGGATGACGCGCACGATTCTACGGGAGCCCAGGTCAAGGACGACGGCCTTGTCGTCCGGGGAGATGAAGTAGCCGTAGTAGCCAACGGGATTCAGCCCAGGGACGGCGACGTTCTGGAACGAGCCGATCTGGACCCAGTCCGGCACGGAGCTTCCGACGCCCACCCTGCGCCCGCGCCCATTGGCTTCGGTGTAGCGAGGTCCGGATTCGAACAAGGTCTGGACAGTGGCAGGTTGGTTGCCGGACATGAGGATACCCTCATCGGCAAGGTGCGGATTGACGCGGATCGCCAGCGGCTGTGCCACTGCCGCGGAATACGCCAGCACGACCGCCGTCGTGAGGCCGATGCCGACGACCCGACATGTCTTATGCAGTGCGGAGGATGACATTGTCGTCTCCCATGATTTAAGCTTGCAGGCAGAGATATGCCTGCAGAGTAGCCGTTATCGTCGCTTTCAATACACTTGCTTGATCAGTCGGGACAGGTTGTCTCAACAAATCCAGGCGATAGCTCCGAAAAAGTCGGACAAGTCTGTCCGGAGCGGATAGCCGACCTCGGAATGGTGCCGCAGACGAAGTGTTAGAATGGCCCAGGTTTCCTCGTGCGAGCGCCTGGCCGCAGGGCCCCTGCACCAGGAACAACCGGCCTTCTCCCAGGGTTGAAACCGTACTCCTGGATCTGTGCTCGTCTGCGTCGTCCCGATGTTCCGCAGCTCCAGCAGCGGAATATGGGGAAATACATGGTCCCGCCATGGCAGGTCCGAGGGAAACTGTGCGCCATCGGCTTGGCGCTGGTCACGCTCTTCGTCAGCCTCGCCTCGATGGCCACTCGTGCCGAAGCCCAGGAGCAGACTGGGTCCTGCATCGATTCTTCGCTTTCCGCTCGAGCCGTCGTCAGCGTCGCGCGATACTTCGACGAGCCTCTGCGTGAGGGTAACGGCGAAGTCGTCGGAGAGCAGGCGACCGCATGGTTCTACACCTCGCCCCGGCTGCTGGTGACCGCCGCCCATTTCGCGAACGATTTCCCTGACGGGGCATGGCAGGACGTTGAGTTGCGGCAGGCCGCCCGCGAGGGGCAGGTGGAGATCGCGACGCGGGTCCGGCTACGTGTGGCTGTCAAGGGCAGGATCTCCGAAGGGCCTCGGCGCGGACCAGGACCTACCGGCTTGGCGGACGACGTGGCCATCATGGAACTGCAAGATCCCTTCCCGAATGCGACCGTGCTCGACGTCCAATCGACGGCCCCCACCCCAGATGCATCCGTCATGGTCGTAGGCTACCCGGACGGACGGATGCAGGTTGCGCGTGGCATCGTTCGGCGCGTCAGCGACGCGGTGGGCCGGTACGCTGGCTTGGCTCTTGTCGAAGTTCAGGGAGCCAACCGCCTCCTTCTCAACGCAGGCGCCTCCGGGGCGCCAGTGCTCGACTGCGCGAAGGGCGCGGTCGTCGCGGTGCTCAATGGTCTCCTGACAAGCCCCTCTCTACCGTTCCTTCCGCCCCAATACGCGGTTGTCCCAACCCCGTGGGGCAGCCCGACCAACACGGCGGTCCCAGCCTCGGCATTGGCCGCCATCCGGACCTGCATTCCATAGGACGTCCCTGGCCTAGGGGCTTGGCCACTCTCAGGAACAGGCGCACCCAACACCCCAAACGCCGCCGCGCCGCGCATGAGGGTCGGGCCCTCGGCAGACCCATTGGCCGACCCACGGCGCGCCCCGCCGCGCAGGTCACGCCTGGGCCAGCGCTGGGGACATGGCGCTTCGGCGGCCGCAGGAACGCCGAGCTACGGGGCTGGCCGGCTCATTGGGCCTCGTGGGCGGCACGTGGCATCGGCCTTGCCGCGGCCCTCGACCCGCTCTCCGGCACTTGATCGTGCACGCACCACGTGAGCGACTTACGCCGACCGGCTACCGCCCAAAAGCACCGATGCACCGATGGCCCGCACTGGGTCGAGGACAGCAAACGTCACCAGCAGGTGAGGGAACGCTCCGGAAGCGGCCAGGGGCAGGAGAATAGCCGGAGCGAGAACCAATCGGTCGACGACGGACGCGGCAACAATCGGCCGCGCTCCCTCCGCGGGCGAATTTTCCCCCTGGAAGGATTCAGTCGAATCTCACGGGAATGTCGCTCAAGACCGAGCCGTCTAGACGAAGCGGAGGGCCAGCCCACGGGCTCAGTTCCGCGACAGCCACCAATCCGTCGCTGACGTAGCGGTTCACGGTGCCGATCGACAGTCGCTCGCCAGGGAAATGATAGCGCACCGGTGCGATCACTCCGTGCTCCGTCAGCTCTCGGATGAGGAACTCACGCTCCGCGTTGGTGTCCGCGTCAGTCGCGTGGGTGATTTGGAAGCTGAGGCGCGTCAGGGAGATGCCGACATCTTTGGTCGCGGCACCAATCCACAGGACACGCTCCGCGCCCGCTGGCCGGCTCGACGCGAGCCAGAAGGCTGCGGTGTCGAGGGTGATCTCCGCGCGCTCAACCGGGAGGCCCCAGAAGCGAACGTGGTGGCGCTTGCGCGGGCTGTCGTCGATCGACCGCTGGAAGCCGACGTCCTGCCCCCGGTTGAACAGGTAGAGTGTGCTGAACGGGGCATCCGGATAGGGACGGTTCAGGACGAAGGCGCGCGCCATCTTCCACGCGCTGCCTACGCCGAGCGGATCAGCCTGGGTCCAACCGATTTGGAGGAAAGCGCGGCGCAACTCGTCGAAGGAGCCGATCAGGGCCAGGTTGACGGGATCGCCGGGCAGGCCATCGCCGGTAAGCGTGTAGGACGGGACTTGGCCCCGGTTGAGGATGTACGCGCCGAGCCTGATCGCGCGCGGCAGGATCAGGTAGGCAGCGGCGGCGTAGGTGGATGCCAGCGCCAGGACGAGCGGAAGGCGCCGATCGGCGACATCATAGAACAGCACCAAGATCAGCCAGACTGTCACCAGTCCCAGAACCGCAATCAGCAGGCGCTGACCCAGCAGCTTCAGACGTTTCACGGGGCAGCTCCTCCGAACGCCAACCTCCGCCTGTGTTTAACTGGCTTGTTTCAGTCCGCCGCCCGTCCGGATCCTGCGTCATGGGCGGTGAACGCCGGCAAATGCTAACGCAGGAATGCTTTTCATCTCGGCGGCGTAGCGTTCAGCTGCCGGGAGGTCGCGGCTCTGGCGGATCTCCGCACGACGTGAATGGCCCAGACGCACTTACCTTGAGGGTTGCAAGCGGTCGCGGAGGACGTCGGCGGCTTGGCGCACGTCCTCCGCTGCCACATCTGAGCATTACTTTGCTATCGCCGTCCTGGCGGCCTGGATCTTTGCCTTGACTGCCTCAAGGTTGAAACTCGCGCCCTTCTGCATCGGTGGGAACTCGACGGCGGTCATGGCGAGCTTCTCCACCTCCTGCTGGACGAATACGTAGCGCCAGAACTCGTACAGGAACCAGCTCATGTAGTTCTGCGCCCCGGCCTTGGTCCCCTCGTCCGGCCAGCCCGTGCGCTCGAAGGGATCGAGCCGCAGGTTGGTTATGTAGGGTATGTCGGGCTTGGACTTGTCTCCCACCCATCCGCGGGGCTGGTCGATGAAGCGGTACTTGTAATCGCCGATCCGGACGGCTCCCAACTCGCTCTCACCGAAATACCAGATTTCGTTGCGCTTCGACGGGCCCTTGCCCGTGATCATGTCCAGC
>NZ_SMNT01000131.1 GCF_004348265.1 Methylobacterium segetis | reverse complement strand
CGGCGAGGGAGCGGGCGGGCGCGGGCAGGGCGTGGGGCTGGCCGACGGCGGGGATGCGGGCGAGCAGCTCGGAGAGCCGGACCCAGGCCTGGCGGGCCTGCACGAAGCCCTTCCAGTTGGCGATGGCGAGCTCGGCCGGGGCGAGCGCGCGCGAGACCAGGATCGAGGAGGCGATGATGATGCCGGCGGTGGCCATGTTGTTGATCACGAGCCAGGCGCCCAGCGCCAGCACGCCCGATTGCAGGGCCATGCGGAAGACCTTGGAGCCGGCCCCGAAGCCGCCGGCGACGTCCGAGACGCGCTGCTGGGCGTCCATGTAGTCGCGGTTGGCCGCGGCCCAGCGGGCGCCGAGGCGGCCCTGCATGCCGAGCGCGGCCAGCACCTCGGCGTTGCGGCGGCCGGCCTCGGCCAGGCCGTTGCGGCGCAGGCCGTGGCCGGTGGCGGCCTGGGCGGGGGTGCGGGTGGCGCGGTCGGTGACGAAGGTGACGAGCGCCAGCACGACGGCGCCGACGATGGCGGCGACACCGATGAGGGGATGGAACAGGAAGCAGATGACGAGGTAGATCGGCATCCAGGGCAGGTCGAAGAAGGCGCCGGGCCCGGCGCCGGCGAGGAAGCTGCGCAGGGCGTCGAGGTCGCGCAGGGGCAGGAGGCCGTCGCCGGGAGCGGCGCCCTTGAGGGGGGCGCGCACGACGAGGTCGAAGACGCGGGCGGAGAGGGCCTCGTCGAGCGCCGCGCCGACGCGGGCGAGGATGCGGGAGCGGATCATCTCCAGCAGGCCCTGGAAGGCGTAGAGGACGAGCGCGAGGGCCACGAGGCCGACCAGCGTGGGCACGGAGCGGCTCGGGATGACGCGGTCGTAGACCTCGAGCATGAAGAACGAGCCCGTCAGGTAGAGCACGTTCACCAGACCGCTCATCACCCCAACGCCGATGAACGCCGTCCGGCATCGGCTCAACGCCGACACGATCTCGACCGAGTTGCGTTCACTCTTCACAGCGATCGATCCTCCGAGGCCGAGGTTTTGTAGACGGTTCGTACGATGGGAATCCAGAACTATCTGTCGCTAGTCCTAAGGACTAATCCCTAATCATCGATGCACGACGCGCGATTTCTAATGACGCTTAACACAGGATTGCTTTTCGACGGCGCCGTCGCCTCTTTCGGATGATACGAGAGCCCGCCGCGCCTCCGGCGCAACCCAACGACCACGCCGCCTGCGCCCATGAAATTCCATGAAGAGGCTGCTCCTCAAGCAGTCTTCCAGACTGGGCTCGTCGCCCCGAGCAGGCAAGAGAGTAAGGTGATTTTCGGCGCGAGACGCATAGGTCCGTGCTTCCGTCGGAAAGCGAGGGTTGTCGGCCTGGAATTCGTTCCTCCAGGCGACCGCTCGACAGCTGCGGTGGAAAACTCCTTTCCAAGATGTACACTACCGTACGAAGCTCAACATTTGACGTTATGTTAGTGTAAAGGCCCTATCTTTCGCTGGATGCGTATGCGGGCCATGTTGATGTGCTCGATGCGTGATGATGACGTCTACGTCGCTGTTCGGCGAAATCAGGATTGCGGGTTCCATGTTCTGCCTGGGCCGCTGCGGATGTGAGGCTCGGGACGAGCGTTCGTCCCGTCGCGCATCCGGCGCGCTCACCTTAGCGGGAGCCCGGGCGTCCGCGTGGTCGCCGGCCGTCGCCCGCCCGAGCGGCGCCGAGCCGGGGGCCCTGCACCCCTGCCGGGCTTGTCGCCCATGACACGCCCCTCCCACGCGCTGGTCGTCGATACGCATCGGCTGTTTCGAGAGGCTTTCGGCACGCTGCTCCGGCGGGATTGCGGTTTCGCCACGGTCCTGGAGACGGCCTCCCTCGACGAAGCGCTCCAGATGCTCGACGAGCACCGCGAGATCGTTTTCGCCTCCTTCGATCTCGCCACCCCCGGGATCGGCAACCCGCTGAGCCTGCGCAGCGTGCGCGAGGTCTATCCGGACCTGCGCATCGCCGCGCTCGCCGCCGCTTCCCGTCGCGAGGACATCTTCCTCGCCCTTCGGGCGGGCCTGCACGGCTTCGTCGCGAAGACCTTCGAGCCGGCGGAGATCATCCGCGCGGTGGGCCTCATCATGGAGGGCGGCATCTTCGTGCCGCCCGATCTCGTGGAACTGCCCCTCGCGGCGGAGGCCGGCGGCGAGCCCGGATCCGAGCGGCGCAACGCGCAACCCTTCCGGTTGACGCCGCGCCAGCTCGACGTGCTGCGCCTGATTCGGTCCGGCCTGTCCAACAAGGAGATCGCCAAGACGCTGGGGCTCACCGAGAACACGGTGAAGGTCCATGCCAACGCGCTCTACCGCGCCCTCGGCGTGAAGGATCGCTCGGGCGCGATGAAATGGGCGGAGACGCCCGGGCTTTCCTAGCTCTGCGCTCAGCCCTATCCTCCCCGCGGACGAGAGGTGCGGGATGCGCGACGCGGCGATGGTTCCTGCGTTTCCGGGAACGGAGGCGCCCGGCTCGGCGGACGGGCGGACGCGACGCGCCGTGATGCTCGGCCTCGCCGTCGCGGCGGTGCTGGCCGTCCTCGCCGCGGGTGGCGGGGCGGCGGATACGGAGTCCGACCTCCTCCGGCTCGTCCGCTTCATGGCCGCGCTCAAGGGCGCCTTCGCCCTGGCCGCGCTCGTCGCCTGCTTCTGGCGGCTCCGGCGCCCGGCCGTGCCCTGGAGGCAGGCCGTCTACGTCGCAGCACCGGCCCTGATGGCGGGGGGTGCGCTCGCCCTCTGGCAGGTGCAGCAGCCCGGCCTCGCCGCGATCCTGCTGCATGCCGGCCTGTTCGGCTTCCTCGCCGCCGCTCTGACCGATGCCGACTTCCTCGAAATGCCCGTCCGGCGACTCCGTCAGGCGGCGGGCGGGCGCGAGCGCAGGCTCTCGCCGACGGAGTGAAGGGCGCTGGCGCAGGCGATCGCCTGGTCGACCGAGAACCGCAGGACCAGTTGCGCGCCGCCGAGGAGGTGGGCCACCATCACCGGCAGGCGGGAGGCGCTAAGGCTGCCCGTCTGCCAGCCGATCACGGGCAGGTGCACCGGCTCGATCCGCTCGCCCTCCTGCGGACGGGGGTGTCCGGGCGAGCAGACGGCGCTGGCGGCGAGCAGCGACAGGGCGAGCTGGTTCGCCTGATCGGGCCTGATCTCCACCGGGATCGACCGGTCGCCGATCTGAATGCGGAGGCGCGGATTGCTCGGCCCCATCTCGACGCTGAACGTGACGCCGGGCGCTGTTCCGCTCTCACTCACGATGCCCCACCCCACCTATACCCAGGGGTTGTGGCATGCAGGACCATCCCGCGTCGACTCTCCGGAGGGGGCCGTCCGGCGTTGGTCTTCGGGGAGACGGAGGCCGGGGGCGGCGCGGTGACGGAGGCGGGCGGGCGCCATCTCCTGCCGGTGCGGGCGCCCTACGATTGGGACGCGATGGCGGCCTTCCTGGCGGGGCGGGCGATCCCGGGCGTGGAGCGGGTGGAGGCCGGGCGCTACCGGCGCACCGTCCGGTTCGGGACGCGGCAGGGGACGGTGACGGTGCGGCCGGGGCCGGGCGGGCTGATCGTCGAGGGTGATCTCGGCGAGGATGATCGCGATCTCCCGCGGAGCCTCGCGACGTTGATCGCGATCTTCGACACGCAGGCCGATCCGGAGGCCATCGCGCGGCACCTCTCGCGCGATCCGGTCCTCGCCCCGCTCGTCGCGGCCCGGCCGGGCCTGCGCGTGCCGGGCGCCTGGGACGGGTTCGAGATGGCCGTGCGCGCGATCCTCGGGCAGCAGGTCTCGGTCGCCGCCGCGACGCGGCTGGCGGGACGCCTGGTGGCCGCCTTCGGGACGCCGCTCGCCGCCGGAGGCGACGGCCTGACGCACCTGTTCCCGGAGCCGGAGCGGCTGGCCGAGGCGGACGTGTCCGCGGCCCTCGCCATGCCGCGCGCCCGAGGGCGGGCGATCCAGGCCCTCGCCGCCGCCCTGCTGCGGGAGCCGGACCTGCTCGCCCCCGGCCAGGGGCTCGAACCCGCGGTGGCGCGGCTGACGGCGTTGCCCGGCATCGGTGCCTGGACGGCGCAGTACATCGCCATGCGCGCCCTGCGGGAGCCGGACGCCCTGCCGCCCGGCGATATCGGCCTCCTGCGGGCGCTCGATTCCGGCCGGGGGCGCCCGTCGCCCGCGGAACTGCTCGCGCGGGCCGAGAGCTGGCGGCCCTGGCGCTCCTACGCCGTGATGCATCTCTGGACCGCGGACGCGGCAGCGATTGCCGAGCAAGCGCCGGGATGCGAGGCCGGAGCGGACGGGCGAGGGTGAGCCGGGAACGCGAGCCGAGGGGCTCCGGGACGAGACGGGAGTGGCTCATGGTGGCGAGGCCAGCGCTGGTGACCGCGATCGAGGCGGGCGAGGCGGCGGACGAGGATGCGGCGCGCTGGGCGGCGCTCGAGCGCCGCGATCCCGAGGCGGACGGGCGCTTCGTCTATTCCGTGCGGACGACGGGGGTCTATTGCCGGCCGAGCTGCCGGGCGCGGCGCGCGAATCCCGGGAACGTCGCCTTCCACGCGACCTGCGAGGCGGCGGAGGAAGCGGGCTTCCGTCCGTGCCGGCGCTGCCGCCCGGACGAGCCCTCGCGCCGGGAGCGGCAGGCCGAGGCGGTCGCCCGCGCCTGCCGCCTGATCGAGCGTGCCGAGGGCGTGCCCCCGCTCGCCGACCTCGCCCGCGCCGCCGGGATGAGCGCCTTCCATTTCCACCGGGTCTTCAAGGCGCTGACCGGCGTCACGCCGGCCGCCTTCGCCGATGCGCGGCGCGGCGCGCGGGTCGCCGACGGCTTGCGGACGGCCGGCAGCGTCACCGAGGCGGTCTACGGGGCCGGGTTCAACGCGGCGAGCCGGTTCTACGCGGGCGCCGGCGCCCGGCTCGGCATGACGCCGCGGGCCTATCGCGAAGGCGGCGTCGGCACGGTGATCGAGTTCTCGACGGCGCCCTGCTACCTCGGGACGGTCCTCGTCGCGGCGACCGGGCGCGGCCTCTGCGCGATCCTGCTCGGCGACGGGCCGGAGGCGCTGGAGCGCGACCTGCGCCAGCGTTTCCCGAAGGCCGACATCCGGCCGGCGGAGGCCCCGTTCGGGACTCTCGTCGCGCAGGTCGTCCGCTTCGTCGAGGCGCCGGCCCAGGGGCTCGACCTGCCCCTCGACATCGGCGGCACGGCCTTCCAGCGGCGGGTCTGGGAGGCGCTCCGGACGATCCCGCCCGGCACCACGGCGAGCTACGCCGAGATCGCCCGCGCCATCGGCGCGCCCGGCGCGGTGCGGGCGGTGGCGCAGGCCTGCGGCGCGAACGGGCTCGCCGTCGCGATTCCCTGCCACCGGGTCGTGCGCTCCGACGGGGCGCTTTCCGGCTACCGCTTCGGCGTCGAGCGCAAGCGGCGCCTCCTCGCCCGCGAGGACGGGGCGGAGTGAGGCTCCGCCGAGGGGGTGGCAGGGCTGCGCCGCGGGGGCTGTCCCGCCGGGCGGCGATCTCCTAACAGACCCCGCCCGGCCGATCCGGCCGCCACCGCGAGATTCCAGCGGAGATGTCCCCGTCCTCCCCGTCAGCCGGCCGCCGGGCCTACGCGCTCCTCACGCTCACCGCCCTTCTCTGGGCGGGGAACGCGGCTGCGGGGAAGATCGCGGTGGGCGAGGTCTCGCCGCAGGCGCTCACCTGCCTGCGCTGGGCGGTCGCCTGCGCCGTGCTCGGCGTGGTCGCGCGGCGGCCGCTCCTCGCCGAGTGGGACCGGCTCCTGCCGAGCTGGCGGCGCGTGCTCGCCATGGGCGCCTGCGGCTACACGCTCTACGCGAGCCTGTTCTACGCGGCCGGCACCCTGACGAGCGGGGTCAACCTCGCCCTGCTGCAGGGGTCGATCCCCGTCCTCGTCATCCTCCTCAATCTCGCCTTTTACCGCCGGGCCGTGGGCGCCGGGCAGGCGCTCGGCGTCGCGATCACGCTCGTCGGCGCGGCGGTCGCGGCGAGCCACGGCGACTGGCGCGTTCTGGCGACCCTCGCCTTCAACCAGGGCGACGTGCTGATGCTGGCGGCCTGCGTGCTCTATGCCGGCTACACCGTGGCCCTGCCGGCGCGCCCCAAGGTCTCAGCGCTGACCTTCTTCACAGCGATGGCGGCGGCCGCCCTCCTCACCTCGCTGCCGCTCCTCTTCGCCGAATGGGCGGCCGGGCAGACGATCTGGCCGACGCCGAAGGGCTGGCTCATCGTCGCCTTCGTCGGGCTCGGGCCGTCGCTGACGGCGCAGCTCTTCTTCATGCGCGGCGTCGAGCTGATCGGCCCGAACCGGGCCGGCCTGTTCGTGAACCTCGTCCCCGTCTTCGGGGCGGCCCTCGCGGTCCTCCTCGTCGGCGAGCCCTTCGCCTGGAACGACGCGCTGGCGCTGGCGCTCGTCCTCGGCGGGATCGTGGTGGCCGAGCGCCTGGGGCGCCGGCCGGCGGCCTGAGAGCCTGTCGGAGAACGCGGAAGCCAATCCCGATCGGTTCTCCGGGCGGCCGCTCTCGCTCGGCCGCGCGCGGGCGCCCTTTCAGGCTAGGCCGCCTGCTCGTAAGGTGAGGTCTTGCGCCCCCTCAAGGAGCACCGCCGCGGTGCCGACCTCGACGACGCTTCTCGCCTTCGCCCTCGTCGCGCTCGGGATGGTCCTCACACCCGGGCCGAACATGGTCTACCTGATCTCGCGCTCGATCTGTCAGGGGCGCGCGGCCGGTCTGATCTCGCTCGGCGGCGTGGCGCTCGGCTTCGTTTTCTACATGCTGTGCGCGGCCCTTGGGATCACGGCGCTCGTGTTCGCGGTGCCCTATGCCTACGACGCCCTGCGGCTGATAGGGGCGGCCTACCTCCTCTCCTTGGCTTGGCAAGCGGTGAAGCCGGGGGGCCGCTCGCCCTTCCAGGTGCGCGACCTGCCCGCCGACGCGCCGCGCAAGCTGTTCGCGATGGGGTTCGTGACGAACCTGCTCAACCCCAAGATCGCCATGCTCTACCTGTCCCTGCTCCCCCAGTTCATCGACCCGGCGCAGGGCAGCGTCCTGGCGCAGTCCCTCGTCCTCGGCTTCGTCCAGATCGGGGTCAGCGTCACGGTCAACGCCGCGATCGCGGTTGCGGCCGGCTCCATCGCCCTGTTCCTGGCGCAGCGGCCGGCGTGGCTCCTCGTGCAGCGCTGGATGATGGGCACGGTGTTGGCCGGGCTTGCCGTCCGCATGGCGACGGAAGCACGCCGCTAGGGCCGAGATCGCTATCGTGCCGCTCGCCCGCGCAGGCGTGGTCGGCAAAGCACCGTGTCGCGAGGGGCCGGGGGCGACGCGAGCCGCGCGGCAGCGCCACGCCACCGTGGCGGCGAGGCGGTGCCGCCTGCGCCCGATCACGCGTCGGGCCCGCTCGAAATTTCTGCTCACCGCGCCGTCAGGCCCTCGCTCCCGTTTCGAACCGGGCTCCGGGAGTCAGGCCTCCTCGGGCTCCGCCCAGTCGAAGGCGCGCTTCACGGCCCGGTTCCAGCCCGCGTAGAGGCGCTGGCGGTCGGCGGCGGCCATGCCGGGCTCCCAGCGCCGGTCGACGCCCCAATGGGACGCGAGGTCGTCGAGGCCGTTCCAGTAGCCGGTGGCGAGGCCGGCTGCGTAGGCCGCGCCCAGCGCCGTGGTCTCCGCAACCTTCGGGCGGACAACCGGCACGTCGAGGATGTCGGCCTGGAACTGCATCAGGAGGTCGTTGCCGACCATGCCCCCGTCGGTGCGCAATTCGCGGATGCCGATCCCCGAATCCTGGACCATCGCCTCGACGACCTCCCGGGTCTGGAAGGCGGTGGCCTCCAGGGCCGCGCGGGCGATGTGGCCGCGATTGGCGTAGCGGGTCAGGCCGATGATCAGCCCGCGGGCGCTCTCGCACCAATGCGGCGCGTAGAGGCCGGAGAAGGCGGGCACGAAGAAGAGGCCGCCATTGTCGGCGACGCCCGCCGCCAGGCTCTCGACCTCGGCGCTGTCGCGGATGAGGCCGAGATTGTCGCGCAGCCATTGCACGAGGGCGCCGGTGATCGCGATGGAGCCTTCGAGGGCGTAGACCGGGGCCTGCCCGCTGAGCCGGTAGCCGACCGTTGTGACGAGGCCGCAGGTCGAGGGCACGGGCTCGGCGCCGGTGTTCATCAGGAGGAAGCAGCCGGTCCCGTAGGTGTTCTTCGCCTCGCCCGGCCGGAAGCAGGTCTGCCCGAACAGGGCCGCCTGCTGGTCGCCGAGGATGCCGGCGATGGGCACGCCCGCGAAGGGCGCCCGCGTCTCGCCGTAGACCTCGCTGGAGGAGACGATGCGCGGCAGGATGGCCTCCGGCACGCCGAGGGCGCGGCACAGATCCGGGTCCCAGGCGAGGTCGGAGAGCGACATCAGGAGGGTGCGGCTCGCATTCGTCGCGTCCGTGACGTGGAGCCCGCCCTCCGGCCCGCCGGTCAGGTTCCAGACGAGCCAGGTGTCGACGTTGCCGAACAGGATGTCGCCGGCCTCCGCCGCGGCGCGCGCGCCCTCCACGTGGTCGAGGAGCCACGCGAGCTTGAGGCCGGAGAAGTAGCTCGCCAGCGGCAGGCCGGTGCGGGCCCGGAAGCGGTCGCGCCCGCCCTCGCGGGCGAGGCTCGCGACGAGGGGCTCGACGCGGGTGTCCTGCCAGACGATGGCGTTGTGCAGGGGCTCGCCCGTCCGGCGGTCCCAGATCAGGGTCGTCTCCCGCTGGTTGGTGATGCCGATCGTGAGCAGGTCCTTCGGGGTCAGGCCCGCCCCGTCGAGGGCGTCCCGCATCACGGCCTGGGTGTTCCGCCAGATCTCCCGCGGGCAATGCTCGACCTGCCCGGGCTTGGGGTAGATCTGCGCGTGCTCGCGCTGCGCGCAGGCGATGACGCGGCCCTGCCGGTCGAACACGATGAAGCGCGTGCTGGTGGTGCCCTGGTCGATGGCGCCGACGTAGCGCGACATGGCCGCTCCCTCCCTTGGCTGGTTCCGCTTCGGCGGCGCGGCGTCCGCGCCGCCCCGATCATCCCGCGACCGCCTCGGCGCGGGCGAGGTGACGTTCGAGCCGCGCGACGCCCTCGCGGCTGGTGCGCAGGCCGAGCTTCGTCCGCCGCCACAGGATGTCCTCGGCCGTGCGCGCCCATTCCTCCCGCCGGAGATAGGCGATCTCGGCCGCCGTGAGGCCGGCCTCGAACCCCTCGCCGAGATCGGCGAGATTCCGCGCCCCCGACAGGATCCGCTCCGCACGCGTGCCGTAGGCGCGGGCGAGGCGGTGGGCGGTCTCTGTCGGCAGGAAGGGGTGCCTGCCCGCCAGCAGCCCGGCGAAGGCCGCGAAATCCGCCCCCGCGAAATCTGCCCCCGCTATGTCGCCGCCCGGCAGGGCCGCCCCTCCGGTCCAGGCCGGCCCGAGGCCGGGGCAGTAGGGCCTCAGCTTCTCCAGCGCGTGCTCGGCCAGCCTGCGATAGGTCGTGATCTTGCCCCCGAACACGGAGAGGACGGGGGCGCCGCCGTCCCGGTCGGCGAGGTCGAGCACGTAGTCCCGCGTCACCGCGGAGGCGTCGGCCGCGGCGTCGTCGTAGAGGGGCCGCACGCCCGAATAGCTCCAGACCACGTCCGCAGGCCCGATCCGGCTCCGGAACGAGCGGTTGATGCAGGCGCAGAGATATTCCGTCTCCTCGGCCGAGATCGTCACGGGGCCGGGCGCGCCGTCATAGGGCACGTCGGTGGTCCCGATCAGCGTGAAGTCGCGCTCGTAGGGGATGGCGAAGATGATGCGCCGGTCCGGCTGCTGGAGGATGTAGGCCTGCGCGCCGGGATAGAGCTGCGGCACCACGATGTGGCTGCCCTTGACGAGGCGCAGGCCGGCGCGGGCAGGGAGGCCGAGCGTCCCGCCCAGGACGCCCGCGACCCAGGGGCCGGCGGCGTTCACGATGATCCGGGCGCGCAGGCGGAAGGTGCGGCCGGTGCCGAGGTCGGAAAGCCGCGCGATCCAGGCCGCCTGCGCGCCCGTGCCCACCCGCTCGGCGGCCTCGACCCGGGTTCGGGTGCGCAGCTCCGCGCCCCGGTCGGCTGCGTCCCGGGCGTTGAGGACGACGAGGCGGCTGTCCTCCACCCAGCAATCCGAATAGGCGAAGCCGCGCGTGAGCCGGTCCTGCAGGGGCGCGCCGAGCCCGGAGCGGCGCAGATCGACGCTCTCGGAGGCCGGAAGCGACACGAGGCGCGACAGGTGATCGTAGAGGAACAGGCCGAGCCGCAGCATCCAGGCCGGGCGCAGGCCGGCATCGTGCGGCAGGACGAAGCGCAGCGGCCAGATGATGTGGGGCGCGAGCCGCAACAGCCGCTCGCGCTCGGCCAGAGCCTCCCGCACGAGGCGGAACTCGTACTGCTCCAGGTAGCGCAGGCCGCCATGGATCAGCTTGGTGCTCGCGGAGGAGGTGGCCTCCGCGAGGTCCCCCTGCTCGCAGAGCATCACGCGCAGGCCCCGGCCGGCCGCGTCCCGCGCGATGCCCGTGCCGTTGATGCCGCCGCCGATGACGAGAAGGTCGACCTCGCCGTGCTCCACGCTCCCGCCTCCGTCCGCGCCCCGTTGCCAAGATAGGCCACGCGGCCGGGACCGGGCAGTCGCCCCCGCGCGTTTCCCCCGCGGGGGCGGCGCCGCGCGGATGCGGCGAGCGGAGGCTGCCGATGCCGGCGCTGAACGGCGTTCTCGAGACCGTGCTCTACGTCGAGGATCTCGACCGGGGCGACGCCTTCTACGGCGGCGTGATGGGCTTGGCCTGCCTTCACAGCGATTTTCGCATGCGCGGCTACGACGTCGCCGGGCGCGGCGTGCTCCTGCTGTTTCCCCGCGGCGGCTCCCTGCAGCCGATCGAGACGCCGGGCGGCACGATCCCGCCCCACGACGGCAGCGGCCCCCACCACGTGGCGTTTTCCATCCCCGCCGACGCGCTCGCCGCCTGGGAGGCGCATCTCGCGGGAGCCGGCATCCCGATCGAGGGCCGGACGCACTGGCCGCGCGGCGGCACCAGCCTCTATTTCCGCGATCCGGACGGCCATCTCCTCGAAATCGCCACGCCGGGGCTCTGGCGCGGGTATTGAGGCGCTTCGCCGCCGTCGATCGCGCGGTCCAGCCGCCTGGAATCAGTTCTCGCGGTCAACTGTAGGGTCTTCGCGCGGCGGCTTCCGTCCCTATGCAATCGTCGTCCGGTCGGTTACCGTCGATCCGATCGGAAGCGCAGGTTGCGTCGGGACATGATGTCGCGCTGGAGGCCCACGGCCATCGCCGCCCTCGGGGCGGGCCTGTTCCTGCTGTTCGTGGCCGCAGGCGCCTTCGCGATCGTCAGCCTGATGCCCGCCGCCGTGGCGGTGGCCCCGCCGAAGGGCATCTTCCTCGCCGACACGGCCGCGCCCGGCGCCTCGCCCGCCCTCGCCTGGACGGAGGGGCGGGCCGAGCCGGCGGCCGTGACCCCGCCGCGCGAGCCGCCCCCACCCGCCGCGGCGAGGC
>NZ_SMNT01000130.1 GCF_004348265.1 Methylobacterium segetis | reverse complement strand
TCCCGCCCGGCGAGCTGCCGCCGGTCAACGGCTTCTGGTCGCTGACGATGTACGACGCGGATTACTTCTTCGTCGCGAACCCGCTCAACCGCTACACGGTGAGCCCGCGCAACGACCTCAAGACCAACCCGGACGGCTCGGTCGACCTCCTGATCCAGCACGAGAGCCCCGGCGCGCAGCGGGAATCGAACTGGCTGCCGGCGCCGGCCGGCCCCTTCGTGCTGATGCTGCGCACCTACTGGCCGAAGGACGCGCTGCTGAACGGGTCCTGGGCACCGCCGCCCGTCACCCGCAGCGCCGGCGCGGCGCTCTAGTGGCCTGCCGGCGCGCTCGACACGCATCCGTCCCCGGCTTCGGCCGGCGCGGCGCCGGCCGCTCCGAACGGTCGGCCGTTCCGGACGGAACGAACCAGAGACGGGAGGCCTCCATGCGCGTCATCGCCATCCTTGCCCTTGGCGCCCTTCTCGTCGTTCCGGAGGCTGCAACCGCGGACATCAAGCGCCACAAGGCGATCCCGGAGCAGTTCTGGGGCCAGTGGGTCCCGACCGACCAATCGTGCCCCACCGATGCTCGGCCGGCCCTCTCCGTGACCGCGTCGGCCTACACCCGCGCCGACGCGCGCTGCACGATCGACTGGGTCGACGAAACCGCGGGACGGGCGGGCCCGATCTACTCCGCTCACAT
This sequence comes from Methylobacterium segetis, assembly GCF_004348265.1. Taxonomy (GTDB): domain Bacteria; phylum Pseudomonadota; class Alphaproteobacteria; order Rhizobiales; family Beijerinckiaceae; genus Methylobacterium; species Methylobacterium segetis. The sequence continues at coordinate 12,448 of NZ_SMNT01000130.1, read as the reverse complement.
GCGATGCTCGACCGGGGAACAGCAGCCGCCGGCGCCGGCGAACCTGATCCTCGTCTCGCGGGAGAACAACGTGGTCTCGTTGGGTTCGGACTTCAGAAGCCTTCAGACCTATCAGCGTTGCCCGGCCGAGTGAGGGCCGAAGCCGCCCGCCCGCGGCCTCGGCAACGCTCGAGGCGGGCACCGGCCCCCTTCCCAACGCGCGAGGTCATCCATGAGCGCTTTGCCGGATCGAACCGGGTCCCCGGCCTTCCCGCCGGCCGGGACCGACGCTCCCGTCGCGGGGCACCCCGCGCCGTCCTGGACCCGGCGCGCCCTCGACGAGGCCGAGCATTATCTCGGGTTCGCCCTGTATCTCATCGTGGTCCTGGGGACGCTGATCGTCTTCAGTCTCAACATCTACGCGCGCATCGACCAGGATGTGCCGCGCTACCCGAGCCACCACTTCTACGCGCTCGGCCTGATCAACGCCCTGGTCTTTGCCAAGATCATGCTGATCGCCGAGGCGGCGCGCGTCGGCTCCCGGTCCATCGGGCGCCGCCTGGAATCGGGACGGCTCGTCACGGTGATCCTCTACCGCGCCCTCGCCTTCACCGCCGTCCTGATCGCGGCCTACGTGCTGGAGGCGGTGCTGGAGGGTGCGTGGCACGGGAGAGCGCCGGGACAGGTCCTGCCGGAGATCGCCGGCGGCCCGCTCGGCCTCGTCTCGCTCGCCTGGATCCTGCTGGTCGCCCTGCTTCCCTATTTCACGTACCGGGAACTCGGTCGCGTGCTCGGCCGGGCGAGGTTGCGGGCGATCCTGCTGAAGCCCGGCGGGACGTCCCCGGACGGCACCGATCCGCAGCCGGGGTCCCGGTTCGCCGCCTAACTCCGTTCCCGGAGAGCGTGCCGGCACGGCGCGGGCGTTCCATGACGCGTCGACACCGCGCCGACGACGGCAGGAAACCCGCCGCATCCTGTGCGGCGGGTGCTGGTCCGAATGAGAGCGGTCGCGGACGGCTCGCTCGCGGCGAGGCCCGACCTCAATGCGAGCGATCGGTGCGGTCGGGCGCGTTGCCCAGGTTGCTGTGGGTGTGATGCGCGTCGCGCTCGCCGCCCCCGCCCGAGACGGCGGACTTGCTCAGGTTCGTCGGGCTGCCCGGCTCCGGGCCGTGCCGCTCCTCCACCGGGGGTTTGGAATTGTCCTGGTGGCTGCTTCCCGGCCCGCCATGGTGGCGGTCGGTGTTGGGATGCTTCTTCGACGTGCTCATCAGCGGTCCTGCTGGTAGCCCTGGTGAACCGTGTTCACCTTCGAATTCCCCGACTGACCGACCTTGTCCGGGTCCTTCGTCTGCGAGGAAGCCTGGCCCTGCGAGACCGGTGCTTCGGTGGCGCTGCCGGGGCCCTTGTTGGAGCGGTTGGCAGGTGGCACGGGAGGTGGCTTCGCGGTCATCGTTCCTCCGATAGGGGTGATGATGAACCAACCGCCCGAAAAAGCCTCTGTTCCGCGAAATCTCCGACCGACCGGGGCCAGCACAGATTGGCCGCTCCGCGTGGAACAAGCCTCTCGCGGCGCAAGAACTAACTCAGGTTATTCGCTTGCATCACCCGAGCGGCGTCTTTCTGTCTGTGCGCCGCCCGCTTCACCGGACAATGACTCGGGCGCGTCGCATTCCGCCTCGGGCGCACCAGCACAGCCATCGCCGAATTCGTCGTACCGGGCCGGATACATCTCCTTGCCCCGAAGTTGCTCCCGGTCGCGCTCCTCCGGGACGACGCGATACTGGACCAATTCCTCATGATGGGCAGGGCGATGACGATCAAGGCCATGAAGATCCACGCGATGCTGGCCGGCCTCGCTCTCCTCGGGGCGGCGCCGGCCGTCGCGCAGACCGCACCGGGCCTTTCCGCCCCGGAGGCGACCGGGACCGTGATCCAGCAGCAGCCCTACACGACCGGCAATCGACGCGACGTGATCATCGCTCCGGGCGCGACGGGAGCCGAGACCATCACGACCAACTCCGCGGCCGGCGGGAACGCCAACCTTCCGGAGCGCGCCGTGCCGAACGGCAGCGCCGGAGGCGGCAGCGGCTCGAGCAACGGAGGCCAGTAGGCCGCATCGCGAGCCCCGCGGTCCGGGGCTCGCGGTCCCGGGGCTCGCGGGGCCTTACCGCGACGTAAGGATCGCGGCGGCGGCCCCCCGGGTCGCCTCCGCCCCTCAGCCTCATCGGCTCGGAAGGGGCGGGGACACCCTGTCCGTCGCGGCGCCCGCTGCTAGGGCCCGCCGGCCAGCGATCCCTCGATCACCATGATCAGCGCGTCGAGGTCGATACGCCCGTCGATCACGGCGTAGCCGCGCTCCGTCGTATCGACCGTCGGGGCCGGCTCGCCGGCTTCCGCCTGACGCTGCAGCTCGGCGACGATGGCATCCCGGATTCGATCTTGCAGATCCATCTGCTTCACTCGTGGGCTTCCGGCAACGTATTCCCGAGCGCGAAGAGCCGTGTTCCAAGACAGATCTCGCCTCAGCACCGCAGAACCACACCCAACCCCGAAAGTTCCCCTCGCGAGAAGGCCAAATTTTGCATCTGCTCAGCTTGCCTTCGTCGAGACTCACACCATCCTGATCTGTCACGCGATCTTCGACAGGCACGAGCAAGGGCAGCAAGACATGGCGAATGCTAGCAAGCGGAACATGGGTGCCGGCGCACAGGGCAAGGGATCGGGCAGCGGCGCGATGACCGAACTGCCGGAGGGCATCCTCCCGGAGAACATGGTCCTGAGCAATCGCGACAAGGCGCAGCACAGCGACGAGCGCGGCCTCGACAGCAAGAACGTTCAGACCGAGCAGTATCAGGATCACGCAGGCAATCGCCGCGCCTTCGATGATCAGGCGCCCGGCCAGGGGGACGGCAACACGAGCGGGGTCTCGAACCCGATGACGGACACCTCGGGCGCCGGGAGCAGCCTGAAGACGCAGCAGAACGGCTGAACCGATCGCCCCGGCCGGCGCGTCGCGCTCGCCGGGCCGGTCCGGCCGTCAGCGGCGCTCCGCCCGAGGATGGGGTGGACCCGGCTCCCGAACCTGTGAGACACCCCGGCCGGACGGATCGCCCCTCGATCCGGATTGTCAGGAAGGTCACCCCGCATGAGCGAGCGCATCATCCTTCGTGCCGGCGAGGCCCTCGTCGCGGGCGGCCCGCCCAACACCGCCTCCGAGCCCGAAGTGATCATCGGCGAGCTCGACGGCCCGGTCGGCACGGCCATCGCGACGTTGACGGGCGATCAGGTCGTCGGCCACAGCCGCGTCTTCGCGCTCCTGAACACCGACATCATGGTGCGCCCGGTGACGCTGTGCGTGTCGAAGGTCAGCGTCACGGAATCGAAGTACACGTCGATCCTGATGGGCACGGTGCAGTTCGCCATCGCCAACGGCGTGCTGGACGCGGTCCGGGCCGGGTACCTGCCGAAGGACCGGGTCAACGATCTCGGCATCATCTGCTCGGTCTGGCTGAGCCCGGGCGTGATCCAGGCCGAGACGGTCGATCACAAGGCGCTCTTCGAGATCCAGCGCAAGGGCATGACCGAGGCGATCCGCAAGGCCATGACCCACGAGCCGTCGATCGACTGGCTCTTGGAGAACCAGGACACGATCGTTCACAAGTATTATCAGATGGGTCTCGAGGGGAAGATCTAGCTGCGTCGGCGCATGCCTCGGGGCTTCAGCCAGCGCAACCGGGCGAACCCGCTCGCGGCCTGCGTGAGGTCGGGATCGGCCGCCCGCCCGCGATGCCGGTGCCGGCGCATCCCGACCGTCACCACGGCCAGCAGCGAGAGTCCCAGGATGGCTCCGATGATGCCGAGCCAGATGATGCCGCCTTCCATGCTGCTGAACCCGCTCCCGTCGGCCGTCGTTTCGCCACCCGGCCGCGTCGCCGCACGCGGAGCCCGGAATCTCGCCCGCGACGGCCGCGCCCGTGCGCGCCGTCGCCCGTGTTCTCAGACGCGGCGCGCCGGCGCGCCCGTCCCCATGCCCGGCGCCGTGAGCGTCGGGTTCACCGCGCCCGCGCGGCCGGCGAAGAACGCCGCCGCCCCGCCGATCAGCAGAGCCAGCGCCGCGTAGAGGGCACCCTGAGCCGCCGCCTTGCGGGTCATCTCCGCCGTCCGCTTGGCCTTCTCCTTCGCGTCGGCGACGGTCTTGTCGTACTGGTCCTGGTATTGCTGAACCTGCTGCTTGGCCTGGTCGGGCGGGATGCCCTGCGCCTTCGCGACGGCGTCGGCGGCCTTGTCCTTGGCGGCCTGCTGCCTGGCGGGATCACCGGTGAGGAGGTCGCGCAGGGCCGACACGGCCTGGTCCCGGAGGGCGGCGGGGTCCTGCCCGCCGGACGCGCCGCGCAGCTTGCCCTCGATGTCCGAGAAGGGGTTGGACAGGTTCGGCAAGGCGGGACCGGCCGCCTGCGCCGCCGTCTGGACGGCGCCGCCGGCGGCCTGACCCACGCCGCCCAGTGCCGAGGTGACCGTGCTGAAGGCGCCGCCGACGAGGCCGCCGAGCGCCGAGGTCAACAGGTAGATCACCACGAAGGTCGTCACTGCCCAGGAGATCAGGCCGTGGTAGCCGGCGGTGGACTCGACCGGCTTGCCCGAGAGGCGTCCCGCCGTGTAGCCGCCGGCCGCCGCCGCGACGATGCCGGACACCACCCACCACAGGCCCGCGCCCACGGAGATCGTGCCGGCATCCGGGTTGTTGCCCTCCGTCGCGCTGACGCTGGTCAGGCCGAGCCCGAGGCCGAGCAGGTTGAGGATCAATTGCAGGATGAGGGCGATGAACACGCCCCCGAGGATGGCGCCCCACGAGATGTGATGCAGGGCGATCGTGCGCAGGTCCTCGCCGGGCGTCACGGGGCTGCGATGGACGTCTGAGAGGTCGGCCATGAGGAACTCCTGACCCAACGGGGATCCTTGGGTCGAACGTTCCGCCGTGGCGATGTTTCCTCGGCCCACGTCAGGAAGCGCGGCGTCGGCCTTCGGGGAGACCACGCCTCCGGGGCGAGATCACCGGGCCGGGACGGCGAACCCTGCGCGCCGGTCAGGCATTAAAGCTCGCAGGTCGGGCGGATCCCGCAAGGCCGGAGGATCCGCCTCCCCCGAACTTACTGAGAAGGTGACGCATGGCTCTCGTCTTCGCTCTGTTCCTCATCGGAACGCCACTGGTCCTCGCGGTGCTGGATCTCCTCCGGATGCGCGCATCGCGTCCTCTCTGAGGTCACCCCTGTCCGGCCCGGAGAGGTTGGAGGGGGATCCGAGGCGCGCGGCCCGCCGCGCCGCACCGGAACGCCCGGCGCACCCCGCCCCGGCGCCGGGCGCAGCAGCCCTGCGCGGAGGGGCGCGACGCGCTCACATGGCCGGGGCCTTCGTCGAGATCTGGTCCGCGACCCAGCTCCGCGCAGCCTCGAGGCTGTCGAAGCGGACGGCCAGCATCCCGACCTCGCAGGCGCCGAAGCCGGCCTCGACACACCACTGACCCGCATTGCCGTCCGCGCTGTGCAGCTCCTCGCTCAGGCGCACCAGCACGGCCACCAGTTTCCCGTCCGCGAAGACGAGGCGCCCGTCGGTATCCGCGGTCAGCGTCCCGATCTGCACCGGCTGCAACGTGATCTCGACCATTCCATTCCTCGGAGGGGCGGCCGACCGCCAAGCTCGAGGCTACTAACTCAGGAGCCCGCAGCGGGTTTCATGGCCCGGCGCGGACCGCGACCGGTGCGGCGATCGCTCCGAGCGGCTCGAACCCGTCGAAGCACAGGTAGGCGGGATCGAATTCGGCGAAGGCCTTCAGCTCCTCCACGTCCGGGATCGTCACCTGATGATGGCTCCAGGTGATCAGGCCGCCCGTGCGCAGGCTCTGCAGCACCCGGTTGATGTGGACATGCGAGATGCCGAGCGTGTCCGCGACGTCCGCCTGCGTCACGGGGAACTCGAAACCGTCATCGTCGGCCTGACCGATCACCTGCAGGCAGATCAGCAGCTCGCACAGGAGGTGCGCGAGGCGCCGATCGGCCGGGCGCGTGTCGTTGACGATCCACTCGCGGGCCCGGCTCAGCTCGCGCAGGGTGACCCACCAGATCGCGCGGCTGATGCCCGGGTGGAGGCCGATCAGTTCCGTGAGCCGGGAGCGCGAGAGGTCGGCCACGGAGCAGGCCGCGAGGGCGCCGACGCGCAGATCGCGCCCGAAGGGCCCGGCATCGTGCATGTAGCAGAGGTCCCCCGGCAGGGCGAAGGAGACGATCCGGCGGTTGCCGTTCGGGAGCGTCTTGTAGCGGCAGGCGAAGCCGCTCATGACGAGGTAGACGCGGTCCGTGACGCCACCGTTGATGAGGGCGCCGTTGGTGATGTCGCACCGGGCCGACACGGGACGGCGATTGAAGGTCAGGCTCTGCAGAGCGGCCTGCTCTTCGTCGGACAACGGCCCGGCTCGCAGGAGCTTCTGCAGGAAAGGATCCTCGACCACTAAATTGTACCCCAAGTAATTTTACGCATCACAATTTTTGTTGTTATCTCCGGTTAGCCTAAATCAGGCCGAAGCCTCTCGCAACTTTGCCCTATGAAAAGATATAGGCACGCTATCCTAGACCCTGCGTATGAACGACTACGCAGGATCTGACGCGGCATCGCGCGGAATGCGGGGGCCGAGCCCCTGTCGAAGGACCTGCCCGGCCGCGGCGAGGAGGGGGCGCGCGATGCGGGGAGGGGGCCTTGGGCGATGGGTGCGTGCGCCGAGAAGCGTCCAGGGAGGTCCGGTCGCGAGGACGAACCGCGCGCGGCAAGGGAAGGTCGGTCAGGCCGCCTGCTTCTCGAGACGCAGGTAGGTGGGATCGAATTCCGAGATCCGGCTCAGCTCATCCCAGGACTCGATCGCGAGCGTGTGGTCGCGCAGGGTGATCAGGCCCTGCCTGCGCATCTCCTGCAGCACGCGGTTGACGTGCACGTTCGTCAGGCCCAGCGCGTCGCCGAGGTCGATCTGCGTGATGGGGAGGGGGCAGCGGTAGCCGTCGGCCAGCCCCACCGCCCGCAGCTTCAGATACAATTCGCAGAAGAGATGGGCGATGTGCTCGTAGGCCGAGCGCCGGCCCATGCAGACGATCCACGCGCGGAAGATCGCGGCATCGACCAGCGTGTCGCGCCAGAAGATCTCCGCAAGGCCGGGAAAGCGGGTGATGAGGTCCCGCAGGCTGTCGTGCGGGATGAAGGCCACCGTCGCCTCGGTGAGCGTGCAGATGCTGTGGTCCATGACGTGCAGGTGCAGGGTCTGCAGGTCGGGGACGTCGCCCGCGATGTGGAACGAGAAGATCTGGCGCTTGCCCGCACCGAGCAGCTTGTAGCGGCAGGCCCAGCCGTCGAGGATGAGGCAGCATTGCGAGGGCCTGTCGCCGTCGCGCACGATGTCCTGGCCGGGCTGGAGAAGGCGGGGCTTGGCCGGCAGGCTCTCGATGGCCCTCCGCTCCGCGTCCGAGAGACGGGCGATGCTCTCCAGCTTGCGGACGAGCGCGGACAGGACGTGGATTTCGGAAGCCGGGGACATGGCGGCGTCGCCTTACCTTGCAGGCGGAAGCGCATGCCTCTCCCAGCCATCAGCACCTGTTCCAGAAAAGCTGATGATGAATCTGTTCTAAACCGATGTCGTTCCGGCGCCATAACCTGCATCAACATCTGAAATTTCTTGTTCGCAGGAGATCATCGCGAAAGAACTTGAATTTTTCTCCGCGCGGAGACGCTTCGATGTTTTGATGCGCACCCGCACATCGGCGCCGCCCCCGTCGACAGGGATCCTCTGTCGGCCGACCCAACAGCTTGATTGAAGGGACCCGGCACTCCTGTTCCGATCGGTCTTAGAACAAGACCAAACTGGGCAGGAAAACTCATACCGCACCACGAACCTTGGAGCGCCGCCCGCGCCGCCGGGATCGTCTCGGACCACGCGCATCTCGAGGGTGCGACGCTGCCGATCCTGCACGCGCTGCAGGAGACCTTCGGCTACGTCGACGCCGAGGCCGTGCCGCTCATCGCCGACGCGCTCAACCTGTCGCGCGCCGAGGTGCATGGTTGCATGAGGAGGATGGGCGCGACTTCGCAGACCGACAAGCTGGTGCGGATGGCCAACCAGATCGCCACCTTCTTCCGCTCCTACCCGGACGACGAGGCGGTGGCCGGCATCCACAGGCACCTCGTGGCCTTCTGGACGCCGCGCATGCGGGAGAGGCTCGCGGCGCACGCAGCGGAAAGGGGCGCGAGCCTCGACCCGCTCGTCGTCGCGGCCATCGGCAGCCCGACCGACGATCCGGGGCCGATCCAGCCCGCCACCTACGATCCGCATCGCCTCGGAGCCGGTGCCAGCGATGCCGGATAAGCCTCTCCGGCATCGCACTTCATATCGAAGGGCCGGCAGCGGCAGAATGCGACCGGATGGCCGCGGGTTCGGCGGCCGTGCGGGCTCGGTTCTGGGTCGTGATCGACAAGCTGGACTATCTGCTGGCTCTCTCGCGGGAAGAGCATTTCGGCCGTGCGGCCGAAGCCTGCAGCGTCACCCAACAGACGCTCTCGGCGGGTGTGAAGCATCTCGAGAACCGGCTCGGCGTGCAACTGGTGCAGCGCGGCTCGCGCTTCCAGGGCTTCACGCCGGAAGGGCAGCGCGTCCTCGCCTGGGCACGCCGCATCGTTGCCGACAGCCGCGCCAAGCAGCAGGACGTGGCCACGCTCCGCCGCGGCCTGACCGGCCATCTGCGGATCGCCGTGATCCCGACCGCCCTCCCCATGGTGGCCGCCCTCACCACGCCCTACCGGGCGCGCCACCCGGACGTGCGCCTGACCGTCGCGTCGAGTACCTCGACGGACATCGTCTCGCTCCTCGTGAATCTGGAGGCCGATGCCGGGATCACCTATCTCGACAACGAGCCGCTCGGCCGTGTCATGACGGTTCCGCTCTACCAGGAGGCCTATCGCCTGATCACGGCGGCCGACGGCCCCTGCGGGGACCGCGCCCGCGTCACCTGGGCGGAGGCGGCAACGCCGCTGCGGCGCGACCTCAGGGGCCGCCCCGCTGCGCGACCCGGTCGGGGGCAGCGGCCGGCCCATCGCGGAAGGAACCGGGCCCGACCATCTCCGTGACGACACCGGCCGCGCGCAGCAGCGCCGCGTCCGGAACCCAGATGTCCTCGGACCGCACGGCGAGCGCCCGCGCGACGAATTCCGGCGTGAGGCCCGCATTCAGGTAGGCCGTCCGCTCCGGAGCCGCGTCGACGGGATGGGCCGAATCGAAGAAGCCGACCTCGTAGGGGCCGTGAAAGCCGAGGCGGCCGCCGGCCGCGAGATAGCGCCCGCGGCCGCGCACGTAGACGAGGGTGCAGGCCGAGGCGCAGACATCGGGCACGTAGGTGGCGAGGCCGTAGACGGCGACGATGGCGCCGAGGGCCAGCCCCTCCTCGACCAAGCCGCCGTCGCTGGTGAGGTGGATCCGCACCACCTCGGGATGCGCCGCGAGCAGGGCCGCCACGCGGTTCGCGACACCCTCGGTCAGATCGCCCGTCAGGCGAAGGTCGCGCCCGTCCGGCCCGAGTTCCAAGCGCGCCTCCGGTCCGGCATCGTCGCCGTCGACGACCTGCCGGGGCACGGACAGGGCCCGGATCCGTGGCGACACATCCTCGGGCAGGTCCGGCGGCGCCGCGGCCGGGCACGCCGTGCCGCCGCCGAACACGGTCAGGACGCCGAGGATCGGCACGCTGAGCCGACGCTGCCCAAAGACTCTGCCAAAGATCTTGCCGAAGACTTGGCCGAAGACCTGGCCAAAGATCTTGCCAAAGACCTGGTCAAAGATCTGGCCGAACACCCCGCCAACGAGCCCGAGCCGCATGGCCGATCCCTCCGCCCGATCTGCCCCGACAGGATGGCGGCCGGCGGATGCGCGAGGCGCACCGGCCGGAATCCGCCCCGTCCCATTCGCAGCCTCACCGGACGCGGACAGCGTTCGGCAGCGGAGACAGGACGAGACCGGAGATCCCGCACAATCGAACGTGCCGGACCGCGCCACCACATCGTCATTCCGCCCGGCAGCCCGTCCGCAGGACAGTCTTCACAGGAACAGACTAGGCGGATCGACGCGAAATGTGCTCCCAAAGACTCCGGGATCGGCGGATCGCCCTTGCCGTGACGGGCGGCTTGCGTGGAACATCACGGCTGCGCCCCCCTTTTTCTCGCGGGCCGGCGCAATCCTCATCGCCCGCCCCGGCCGGCGGCCTCGCCAGTTCCCGGGGCGGGCCGAGGATCATCGCGCGGGCGCGCTCGTGGGCGCGGAGCCCAGTCCGGAGGGCCGCGTCGCGAGCCGATGCAGGGCCATCCCGGCCAGCATGGCGGCGACGAAGACCGCCACCGGGACCAGACCCGTGGAGAGTGCGGCGACGGCGGGCCCCGGGCAGAAGCCGGAGAGACCCCAGCCCGCCCCGAACAGCACGGCGCCGAGGACGAGCGGCCGGTCGATCCGCCGCCCGGACGGGATCGCGAAGCGGCTCTCGAAGGCCGGCGCCCGGAGCCGGCGCGACACCGCATAGCCGAGGGCGGAGACGCTCACCGCGCCGGCGAGCACGAAGGCGAGGCTGGGGTCCCAGGCGCCCGTCACGTCGAGGAAGCCGCGCACGCGCGCGGGATCGAGCATGCCGGACAGGGCGAGGCCGAGCCCGAAGGTGAGGCCGGCGGCGAGCGCCGTCAGGATCTGGGCGGCCGGCCTCATCCGAGGAGCCCCCGCGCGAGGAAGACCGTGACCACGCCGCTCGCCAGGAAGGTGAGCACCGCCACGATCGAGCGCGGCGACAGCCGGGCGAGCCCGCAGACCCCGTGGCCGCTGGTGCAGCCGGAGCCGAGGCGGGTGCCGAAGCCGACGAGCAATCCGGCGAGCGCCAGGACCGGCAGGGAGGCGACGATCCGCATCTCGGGCCAGTGCCCGCTCAGCGCCGCGAAGGCGGGCGGGCCGAGGATCAGCCCGGCGACGAAGGCGAGGTCGGCGAGCCAGCGCCGGTCGGGTCGGCGCCCGAGGCCGGCGACGAGGCCGCTGACCCCGGCGATGCGGCCATTGAGGAGAAGCAGCATCACGGCCGACAGGCCGATCAGCACGCCGCCCGCGAGCGAGGGGAGATAGGGGCCCATCGAAGGTCCTGCACAAGCCGCCGCGCCCTGCGCGGCCCGATCCGGCGTAGCGCGGACGGACCCCAGGAACAAGGCTTGCCAGCCCGCGTTCCGTCTGTAATTATCGAGCAATCACAAAGACTTAGTGAAAGATTTGCTCTCTGCCGTGCCAACCGCGACCGAAATCTTCTCCCCCGGCGCGGACATCCGGAAAGCTCTTCCCGCCGGCCCGGATCCGGTTCTCACGCAGCCTCACGCACACGGTACGACCGGCCCGGTCGGCCCGTTTCCGAAGGATGATGCCATGGCCTCAGCGACGATGACGCGCGGCGATCAGGTGGTGTTCGAGCGGCTCGACGTCGCCGAAGTCTTGGGGATCTGGCGCCATGCCAGGGGCCGCGTCGTCAGCATCCACGGCCAGGGCGGCCGCCCGCAGACCGTCGACGTGAAATTCGAGGGTCACGAGACCCTGCGGCGCTACCTGCCGGACCTGTTCCGGCGTGTGCAGTAATCCCATGCCGCGCACGATCGGCCGGACCGCCCTCGGGGCGAGGCGCGCCCGCGGGTTGCAGGAGTCGCGGCCGTGACCGCGGCGATCACGACCCAGCCGCCGCTGCGGGCCACGAGCCGCAGCACCCACGAGCGCGACGTCTGGGCCGACCTGCGCGCCGAGGCGGAGGCCGCGCTCATCGAGGAGCCGCTCTACGCGGGCATCATCCAGGCGACGGTGCTCGACCAGCGCAGCCTCGCCCAGGCTCTCGCCTATCGCCTCGCGCACCGGCTCGGCGACGGCGACCTCGCGCGCCTGTCCATGCGCGACCTCTGCCTCTCCGCCTTCGAAGCCGACCCGCATGCCGAAGCGCACGCGGTGCGCGACCTCGTCGCGATCCGGGAGCGCGACCCGACCTGCCGCCGGTATCTCGACCCGTTCCTGTTCTACAAGGGATTCGCCGCCCTGGAGGGCTACCGCGTGGCCCACTGGCTCTGGCACCAGGGGCGGGCGACGCTCAGCCTGCACGTGCAGAGCCGGATCTCCGAAGTGTTCGGCTGCGACATCCACCCCGCCGCCCGGATCGGCTCGGGCGTGTTCATCGACCACGCCACCGGCGTCGTCATCGGCGAGACGACGGTGATCGCCGACGACGTCTCGATCCTGCAATCGGTCACGCTCGGCGGCAACGGCAAGGAGAGCGGCGACCGTCACCCCAAGATCGAGCGCGGCGTGCTGCTCAGCGTCGGCGCGAAGGTGCTCGGCAACATCCGGGTCGGCGAGGGGGCCAAGGTCGCAGCGGCCGCCGTGGTGCTG
>NZ_SMNT01000129.1 GCF_004348265.1 Methylobacterium segetis | reverse complement strand
CGCGCCGCGGGCCTCGGGGCGGAGATCAAGCAGGCGACCGAGCCTTTCGGCCGGGCCCGCAACCTCGACGTCTTCCTGGAGACGACGCTGCCCGAGGAGATGGCGCGCCGCCCGGACGAGCCGGGGCTGGAGGAGCTCGCGGCGCGGCTCGGGGCCGAGCGCGACCGGGCGCACGGGACGGTGTCGGAGATCCTCGCCTCGCCCGAGTGGCGGCGGCTCCTCCTCGATCTGCTCAGCTGGCTCCAGACCGGCCCCTGGCTCGGGGAGGGCGCCGATCCCGCCCGCGACGAACCCGCCAGGGACTTTGCCGCCACGGTGCTGGAGCGCTTTCGCAAGCGGGTGTGCAAGCGCGGGCGCCATCTCGCCAAGCTCGACCCGGAAGCGCGCCACCAGGTGCGCATCGCCGGCAAGAAGCTGCGCTACGGCGCCGACTTCTTCGCCTCGCTGTTTCCGGACAAGAAGGCGCGCAAGCGCCACAAGACCTTCTCGGCGGCCCTGTCCGACCTGCAGGATCATCTCGGCGCCCTGAACGACCTCGCGACCGCGCATTCCGTCATGGCGAGCCTCGCCGACGGACCGCCCGGCGTGGCCGCGAGCGGGCCGGCCCTGTTCGCCGCGGGCCTGACCGCCGCCGACAACGAGGCGCGCACGAAGCAGCTTCTGGCCGCCGCGGAGGAGGCGCACGACGACCTCTCCGACGCGAAGCCGTTCTGGCGCTGAGAGGCCTCAGCCCTGGCTCGGCCGGCTCAGGGCGTAGAGGGTGATCGCGGCGGCGTTCGAGACGTTGAGGCTGCGGATCTCGCCCGTGAAGGCGATGCGAGCGAGGATGTCGCAACAATCGCGCGTGCGCTGCCGCAGGCCCTTGCCCTCCGCTCCGAGCACGACGATGGCCGGCCGCCGCGGGCCGACCGCGTCGAGATCGGTGCCGGCCTCGGAATCGAGACCGATCCGGGTGAAACCCCGCTCGCCGAGTTCGATCAGGGCCTCCGCGAGGTTGCGCACCGTGATGAGCGGCACGTGCTCGAGGCCGCCGGAGGCCGACTTCGCCAGGACGCCCGTGGCGCTCGGCGAGTGGCGCAGGGTCGTCACGATCCCCGCCACCCCGAAGGCGGCGGCGGTCCGCACGATGGCGCCGACATTGTGTGGATCGGTGATCTGGTCGAGGGCGAGGAGCAGCGCGTCCGCCGGCAGGTCGTCGAGACCGGGGGCGGCGAGGGGATCCACCTCGAGGTAAAGCCCCTGGTGGACCGCGTCGGGCCCGAGCAGGGCGTTGATCGCGGATGGCCGCACGATCTCGGGAACGATCGGCAGGGTGCCGAGAGCCTCCGTGAGCCGCGCGGCGCCGTTCTCGGTGGCGACCAATCGGTGCAGCCGCCGCCCCGCATTGCCGAGCGCCTGCAGGACGGGGTGCCATCCGTAGAGCACGACGGGATCGTCCGGGCCGCCCCGGGGGCCGCCGGGCCCGCCGCGTCGCTCGCCAGGGCGAAAGCCGCCGGGCCGGCCCCGGCCCGCGCCTTGCGGGGCGGGGCGGGAGCCGCCGGGTCGATCGCGTCGGATGGTCATGCTGCACCGGTCCCCTCGCGGACCCGGCCCTGTCCGAGCCGGCCGCACATCTGAGCGTGATCCGCGACAAACCGACCGCGCGCCGATCCGTCAAGCCGCAGGCGCTGCCGCGCGAGGCCCGTTGCCCTCGCACGCCAAGCCGATTATAGAACGCCTCGCTCACGCAAGCGCCCTTCGTCTAGCGGTCCAGGACGTCGCCCTTTCACGGCGAAAACACGGGTTCGATTCCCGTAGGGCGCGCCATCCACTGGCGGCGTAAATAAACCAGATTTTGCAGTTGCTGACGGCAGGGGCCCTGCGAATGAGCCCCCGACTTGAGCCCCCATGGCTGCGGCTTCGAGACCCGCCTCGGGCTGTTCCGGCGCAAAAATTGGTGGGGGTGAATCTCCTCGGGCGACCGCGACAAGGCCCCTCCGAGTGGCCCAGACCTTGGGGTGAGGGCAGCTCAAAGGATTCAGGATGCCCGAAAAACCCGCGCTCAGCCCGGACCCGTTTGGCGGGTCAGGGTGAGAGCCAGGGCCTCCGCCACGGAGACGCTGTGCGAGCCTGGACGAACTGTCCCGCCAAGCCCCGGATCCGCTGCGACGTCCTTCTAAGCGGAAGATAACTGCATATTGAGGCCGCCGTAACGTCAGTGGTAGTCATGATCCTGTCGGCCCGCTTCCGGGCCCAGCGGATTCCTGCCGTTGGCTCAAACACTATCGCCCGCGCGCGCCGTTTCGCTCCGGGACCACGCCTGGGTTCCTACCCGAGGATCCCTGCTTCCCGAGCTGGTCGGGCCGGTCGACACGGAGGCGCGCGCTTGGATTCGCCTGCCGTGCCAGTGGATCCTCGACGGCGGGCTGCGCCTGTTCCGGGATGAGGTGGCGTATCGCGGACGGTCGGCGGCCGCATTGAAGATCCTGCTGACGGTCGCCCTCATGGCCGACGAGCCGGATGCCGGCACGCCGTCCGGGCAGCGCGTGAGCACGCTCCTCTCCTACGCGGATCTCAATCGCCTGTCGGGGCTCTCCACGATCCTGATCAGCGCCGGCAAGCGGTTCCTGTGCGGGCACGGCCTCGTCGCGGTGGCGCATGAGGGGCAGGGGCGCCGCATCCGCTACTTTCTCGGTCGCGGCAGCCGCCTCGAACCGCAGGCTTTCATCCCCTTCCGCCACCGTGCGGAGGGGGCGTGGACGCGCTTCGAGACGCTGCACGACCTGTCGTGCACGCAGATCCACGATCTCAACGCGCTGAAAATCTACCTCGTCCTGTGCGCCCTCGGCGGCGGCCGGGATCTGAGCGTCACGGTGCGCTCCTCGCACGTCTGCCAGCTCACCAACATTCCGGAGGCGAAGATCGCGGATGCGGTCGGCAACCTCGCTGGACGGAGCTTGGTCTCGGTGCAATCGGCTGCCAGGCACGAGGGGGGCGATTGTCTCCACCTCCGTCCCCTGCCACTTCGGTGATCTGCGATGGCGGACCCGTTCGGTCCGGCTCGGCCATCGTCCTGCAGCCGTTCCGGCACCTCGCCTGGGGTCGAGCGAGGCCCTGCGCACCGCCGAGATCAACGGTGCCCGCAAGGGTGATCAGGGATCTTCCGCGGGCCACCCGAAACGTAGATCGCGATCACGGCGGGGGCCCCCGGCCGAGCGCCACGCAGGCGGCCCTGCCCTCCTGCGAGAAGGCGAGGCCCTCGGCCCCCGCGACCGCCCACACCCTCGACCAGATTGGTCGAGGAGGAGGCTCGCGAGCACCCGCCGCGATCCGGGTGAGATCACGCCCGGCCGCCGTCACGGCCGCCCCCATCGGTCGGGTTGCGGGCGGGCCGGAGGGGCGCGCTCCCGACGCCCTCGCCTAGGCGACGAGGAGGCTGCAGGCCGTGTAAAGCTGGGCCTCGCCGATGCCGGCCAGCGTGACCGAGGCGCCGTTCGCGCTGATGACGACC
Source organism: Methylobacterium segetis (assembly GCF_004348265.1). GTDB lineage: Bacteria > Pseudomonadota > Alphaproteobacteria > Rhizobiales > Beijerinckiaceae > Methylobacterium > Methylobacterium segetis. The sequence continues at coordinate 10,137 of NZ_SMNT01000129.1, read as the reverse complement.
TCGCCGCACGCCGTCTCGCTCGTTGCGGCCAGCACGTCCGCGGGGTTCGACAACCCCCATTCCCGCAGGTCGAGCCGGTCCTGTCCCGGCGTGAAATCCGTGATCCGGTCGTGGCCCGCATCCGCGGCGAACACGAACAGGTCCGGATCCAGGCCTCCCGTGAGCCGGTCGTCGCCGGGGCCGCCGCGCAGGGTGTCCGCCCCGTCGCCCCCGTCCAGCACGTCGTCGCCGATGCCGCCGTCCAGTCGGTCATCGCCGCCGTTCCCGTCGAGGCGATTGCCCGCGCGATCTCCGATCAGGGTATCGGCGAGGCTCGAACCGACGATGGTCTCGATGCCCTGGAGGACGTCGCCCTGCGCGTAGCCGCCGAGGCCCGCGACGGGCCTCAGCGCGATCCCGAGATCGACGGTGACGCCCTCCGAGGAGGCGGTGAACAGGAGGGTGTCGTCGCCCTCTCCGCCATCGATCATGTCGGGATCGGGTCCGGGCACGAGCGTGTCGTCGCCGGGGCCGCCGGACAGGAAGTCCTTTCCCGCCCCGCCCTCCAGGCGATCGCTGCCCGCCCCGCCGATGAGAGTGTCGTCGCCCGCATGGCCGATGAGCGTGTCGTTGCCGTCCTCGCCGTAGGCGAAGGCCCCGAGGGCCCCCGAGCCGGCTTCGAGGACGTCGTCGCCCCCGCCGCCATGCAGGGCATCGAGGCCGAGGCCGCCCTGCAGGATGTCGTCCCCGTCCTCGCCGTAGATCGTGTGGTCACCGGCCGTGACCCTGATCGTGTTGTCGTGCGCGTTGCCGACGAGCACCACGGCCGCGCCCGGCGTGGCCGGGAGGCCGTCGTGTTCGTAGGTCCGGTCCTCCGCGCCGAGCTCGATCGTCTCCGCGACCTTGAAGGCGGCGAAGTGCAGGTGATCGAGCCCCGTGTTCCGCATGATGATGTCGGAGAAGTGCTGGGATCCGATGTCGGCCAGGAGGAGCGGGGCATCCTTGAGCTGGTTGAAGTAGTAGAAGCGGTCGCCCTCCTGCAGGCGGTCGAGCTGCTCCTGGAAGATCCAGGTGAACGTCGACCCCATCTGGCTCGCACCGAACGGCTTCTCCGCGAGGCCGCCGACGAACAGGTCGACATCCTGGACGTGGACGTCCTCCTCGCCATAGGCGGCCTTGAAGAGCGCCAGCAAGGCGGCCTGCTCCTCCGGCGTGCCGCGCAGGTGGGCCCCGAACTCCGACCAGGTCTCGTAGGGCTTGAGGCTCGGCACCTTCTCGGGTTGCGTCGCCGTGTAGTTCGACGCCTGATGAGCCTGCTCGATGAGGCTGCCGGCCTCGCTAACGGAGCGCCGGAAGGCATCGAGGGTCGGCAGCCCGGCTTCACGGCCGCGCTCGATATTGGCGGCGTAGAGGTCGAGCGGCAGACCGAGAAGCTTGCTGCGGATCACCTCGACGATCTGCTCGTCGATCCGCTGATGCGCGACCTGCACCTCGCCGCCGATGATGGCGGCCGCGCCGCCGACGCCGCCGGTGAGCGGGTCCTCCCCATCGAACATGGCCGGATTCAGGAAGGCCGAGAACAGGGGCACGTCCTGCGTCCGGCCGCTGCCGTCCGTGAACGGGAGGGTCTCGTTGATCATGGAGTGGCCGACGCGATACATGGCGCCCGCGAACTCTTCCGTGATGCCGGGATTGACGTTCGGGTTGTAGCCGCCGAACCCGTGCGAGGGGCCCGGCAGGCCGCCGGACAATCCTTCGGCGAATTCGGTGAAGACGGTGCGCTGATATTCGGCCGTCGTGACGATCTTGGCGGCCTGGAACACCTGATCGGCGCTCCAATCCGGGTGAAGCGCCCGGATCCGCTCGGCCTCGAAATTGTGCTCGCGGTGCCAGACCGTATGGACCGCCGTGATGGCGACGTTCTCGTCGGCCCGATGGTCGCCGGCGATGTGGTAGGAGAGCAGGCTCTCCAGGCTGAAGGTCGGATTCGCGGTGACGCCGTCCGGACCGAAGGGGGAGGCGAGGGCATCGTTCTTGTCGCCGAGCATGATCGTGTGCTTGGCGTCGCCGATGTCCCGGAAATCGACATAGCCCGGCAAGGCGGTCAGCCTCGCCCAGGCCGCACCGTCCGTCAGCGTCCCGGCCGCGACATCGGTGACCAGCCGGTCGAGGACCTCTCGGGGAACGCCGTTGTTGACGAGAACATCCGCGTAGCTGGGAAGATTGCCGCGCGCGACCCCGTCCGGGCCCATATCCGTGCTGCCGTCGAGAAGACGGTGGGTCTTCACCCAGCCGCCATGCCCATCCGGGATGAGGTCGCCGGCGGCGGTGCGGGCACTCTCGCGCAGCAGGTCCGTCATGCGCGCCTCGGACCCGTAGGTCTGGCTCTGGTCGACGAAGGGCGAGATCTTGTTGAGATGCGCGGTGCCGCCGATCGTGTTCATCACCGGAGTGCCCTCGGCATCGACGGCGACGGCCCCGCCCGTCCCGTCGAAGCGGCCCGCGCGGCTGCCGGTCAAGAACTCGAATCCCGGGGGCGGCGAGCCGCCGAGCTGCTCGAGGAGGTTGTCGCTCGTGTCGATCCGGATGGCAGGAAGCCCCTCGTCCTCCCGCAGGGCATCGAGGCGGATCTGGGCTGCCGCCAGTTGCTCGTTCATGTCGCCGATGGGAACGCGGTCGGGGCCGCCGCCGCGGGCGTAGAAATCGAGGCCGTGATCGAAGAATTGCCCGAACGACATCAGGAGCAGGTTGCCGCCGAAGCTGTTCGGGAGATCGATCGCGTTGCCGTCGGCATCGAGGGCTTGCTGGCCGATCAGGTCGCTCACGAGGCGCGGGTTCGGGAGGGGTGAGGTCCCGTCCGCGGACGTGACGCGGACCGCATTCGGGCTGGCCTGCGTCTCCGTCTGCTCATACTGGGCGGGCGCCAGCCTCAGGAAGGGCTGGCTGGCGGTGCCCCAGACCGCGCGGCCCGGAGTCAGGTTGTTCTCGGCCCCGCTGACGTTGCGGTGCAGGACCGGATCGTTCGCCTGCGCGAGGAGCAGGGCGAGGTCCTCGGCGCGCAGCTCGATATGCGGCGCGTGGCTGGCCGGAGGCCGGTTGCTCGGGACGGGGCTGGAACGGAATGTCATCCTGTCGCCTCCTTCACGATCCCAACGATGACGGTGCACGGACGCCGACCATCCTCGGCGGAGACGCGAGCCGCGGCATCGGCCGCAGCGCGCCCGCCAAGCGGGGGGTCACAGGTTGAGACGGCAGCACGGCACCACGGAGCGGGCCGGGGAGGTCAGGCGCAGGGGAGGGCACCTGCACGCCGCAGGCGGAGATCACGGTCGGCGCTCTCGACATGCGCCGACGTCGCGAGAATCCCTCCCGTATCCGCCTCCTTCCCGGACCGGTCGGATCGATGAAACGAACCTGTCTGAATCGAGCCGATCATCGGCGGCCCAGACATAGAGATGTCAGCGCAGCCACTGCGCCTGCATATGTTAAATCAGTCCAGACTTTTTCGGTTCTTAAACTGAGTTAATTTGCATTCATGCGTTATAAATACGCGCGAATTGCAGTATCATCTTCAAATCTTACAAGATATGCAGTGCCGATTTACGCAAGCGTGGCGCGAGACGTGTTTGATACGCGAGACGACGCCGAACCGCGTGGATTGTTCAGGGCAGGGCGGCCCCAGTGCATGCCCGGCGCCCGGCGGCGGGCGCGCGGGGAAGCACTGAGAACGGCCAATGTCACGCGCGATGGCGACAGGAGTCGGCGCAAGGGATCGAGGCGGCTTCGGCTTCCGCGAAATGGAAGGCCCGAGCCGGCAAGCTGAAACCGGCGGCGTGCACGGCACGATACCGGCATCGGGACAGGCGTCCTCGACATCCGCGCCGCGAGCCTCGGCCTCCCCCCGATGATTGCTGGGGGCGAGGCCACGGCGCCCGGGGGTCGCTCGGCCGTCCCTGCCATCGCCTCTCGTGGCGCCGAGAGGGCCCCTCCCGCGCGGCGTCGACGGCTGCCTTGGAGACGGCCGGCCGGCCACGGGGGCGCGGGCGGGCGCGCCCCGACGACACAAACGGGCAACACGGCGCCCGTACCGTGGCGCCGCGTTCCGGACGAGGAGGTCATCATGACAGAGGATCTCGAGTACAGCCGCACCGTCTGGATCACGGACGTCGCCCTCGGGGCGATCTTCACGTCCGTTTTTCTGGCCGCCTGCACGATGCTGATCCTGGGTTACTGAGAGCAGCGCGGCTCTCATCCCCGAAGCGAGCCGCCGCGACGGGGCATTCGCTCGGATCGGGCATCGCCGAGTGTGCCCGAGAGCGCTGGCGCCGCGGGCGCCGAGGATGGTTCGCAGGGAGGCGTCGCCCCCTGCCCGCTTCCGGCCGGCCCGCCATCGCGCGCCGCGACCGGGGCATCGGCCGGCAAGCTCCGCCTGACCCACGCGGCCGGAAAGACACATCCCCGAGCATTTCGGCCGTAAACTCGCCATCACAGCGGATCATGGGCCTGATCGACTGCAACTTACGGTTATGGCCTTCCGAGCCAAACCCTCTCCTGCCAGGCTCCCCCTTCACGCATGTACGAGAGTGTGCCGCCCCCGACCCTCACCTTCCTGGCGGGCGCCGGGCGGATGAGCGCGCGCATTCGCGCCCACGATTGGTCGGCATCGCCGCTCGGGTGCCCCGAGACCTGGCCGGCCTGCCTGCGCTCGGCCGTGAGCCTGATGCTCGGCTCCAAAGTCCCGATGTTCGTGGCCTGGGGCGCCGAGCTCGGCTTCCTCTACAACGATGCCTACGCGGAGATCCTCGGCGACAAGCACCCTCGCGCGCTCGGCCGGCCCTTCCGCGAGGTCTGGTCCGAGATCTGGGCCGACATCGCGCCGCTGATCGACACGGCCATGCGCGGGGAGGCGACCTGGGCCGAGAACCTCCCGCTCGTCATGAACCGGCACGGCTATGACGAGCAGACCTACTTCACCTTCTCCTACTCGCCGGTGCGCGACGATACGGGCGCCGTCGGCGGCATGTTCTGCGCCTGCACCGAGACGACCGCCAAGGTGACGGCCGAGGAGGCGCTGCGCGCGAGCGAGGCGCGGGCCTCGGGCGTGCTGGAGGGCATGGGCGAGGGCTTCATGCTCCTCGACCGCGACTTCCGCATCCTGCAGATGAACGCGCAGGGGCTGCGGCTGGAGGACAGGCCGGCGGCCGAGGTCCTGGGCCGCCTGCACTGGGAGGTCTATCCCGGCACGGAACACCTGCCCATCGGCCGGATGTACCGGCGCGCCCTGCGCGATCGGGTCCCGCTCACCCTGGAGCACCGCTACGTCTGGCCCGACGGGCACGCCGCCTGGCTGGAGGTGCGGGCCTACCCGCACCCGGAAGGCTTGGCCCTGTTCTACCGCGACGTGACCGAGCGGCGGGAGCGCGAGGACGCCCTGCGCGAGGCCGAGGCGCGCCTGCGCGCGCTGGCCGACAACCTGCCCGGCGGCATGGTCTACCAGATCGCCATGGACCGCGACGGCTCCCGCCGCCGCTTCCTCTACGTCTCGCAGGGCTTCGAGCGCATGACCGGCGTCGCCGCCGAGGCGGTGCTCGCCGACCCGGCCGCGGCCTACGACCTGATCCTGCCCGAGTACCGCGAGAGCCTGGCCGCAGCCGAGCACCTCGCCCTCCGCGATCTCGCACCCTTCGACTTCGAGGCGCCGTTCCGGCGTGCGGACGGCGAGGTGCGCTGGAGCCGCATCATCTCGGCGCCGCGGCGGCTGCAGGACGGCTCTCTCGTCTGGGACGGCATCCAGTTCGACGACACCGCCCGCAAGCAGGTCGAGGACCGGCTGCGCGAGAGCGACGCCAAGTTCCAGACCATCGCCAATTCCATCGACCAGATGGTCTGGTCGACGCGGCCGGACGGGCATCACGACTATTACAACCAACGCTGGTACGACTTCACGGGCGTCCGGGCAGGCGCCACCGACGGCGGGGATTGGGAGGAGATCGTCCACCCCGACGACCGGGAGCGCACCTGGTCGCTCTGGAAGGACTCCCTCGCGACGGGCTCGCCCTACCGGATCGAGTACCGCCTGCGTCACCAATCGGGGCAGTATCGCTGGACGCTGGGCCGCGCCCTGCCGATGCGCGACGAGGCGGGCCGGATCACGCGCTGGTTCGGCACCTGCACCGACATCCAGGACATCGTCGAGGCCCGCGAGGTGCTCGCTCGCTCGCGCGAGGAGCTCGAGCGGCTGGTGGCGGAGCGCACGGCCGACCGGGACCGGATGTGGCGGCTCTCGACCGACGTCATGCTGGTCGCACGCTACGACGCCACGATCGAGGCGGTGAACCCGGCCTGGACGACGCTGCTGAGCTGGAGCGAGCAGGAACTGATCGGAAGCGGCTTCCTGGATCTCGTCCACCCGGACGACGTCGCCGCCACCCGGGCCGAGGTCGGGAGGCTGGCGGACGGCTTGACCACCCTGCGCTTCGAGAACCGCTACCGCCGCAAGGACGGCGCCTATCGCTGGCTCTCCTGGACGGCCGTGCCGGACGAGGACCGCATCCACGCCGTCGGGCGCGACGTCACGGTGGAGAAGGAGGCGGCGCAAACCCTCGCCGAGACCGAGGAGGCCCTGCGCCAGGCGCAGAAGATGGAGGCCGTGGGCCAGCTCACGGGCGGCATCGCCCACGACTTCAACAACCTGCTCACGGGCATCGTCGGCTCGCTCGACCTGATGCAGACCCGCATCGCCCAGGGTCGCTTCGACGTCCTCGAGAAATACGCCAAGGCGGCCATGTCCTCGGCCAACCGCGCGGCGGCCCTGACCCACCGGCTCCTGGCCTTCGCCCGGCGCCAGCCGCTCGACCCGAAGCCCGTCAACGCCAACACGCTCGTCACCTCGCTGGAGGATCTGCTGCGCCGGACCATCGGCGAGGCCATCAGCCTGGAGATCGTCACCTCGGGCGCGCTCTGGCCGACCCTGTGCGACCCGCACCAGCTGGAAAGCGCGATCCTGAACCTCGCCATCAACGCGCGGGACGCCATGCCGGACGGCGGCAAGCTCACGATCGAGACCTGCAACACGCATCTCGACGCGGCCTACGCCAAGCTGCATCCCGGCGTCGAGCCGGGCGCGTATATCTGCATCTGCGTGACGGATACGGGGACCGGCATGGCGCCGGACGTGATGGCGCGGGCCTTCGACCCGTTCTTCACCACGAAGCCCATCGGCCAGGGGACGGGCCTCGGCCTGTCGATGATCTACGGCTTCGCGCGGCAATCCGACGGCCATGCCAGGATTCACTCGGAGGTCGGCCAGGGCACGACGGTGAAGCTCTACCTGCCGCGCCACCGGGGCGCGCTCGCCTCCGAGGATGCCGGGGCCGCCGGCCTGACGGAGGCGCATCGGGCGGAGGAGGGGGAGACGGTCCTGGTCGTCGAGGACGAGCCCGTCGTGCGCGACCTCATCGTCGAAGTGCTCGCCGACCTCGGCTACCGGGCGCTGGAGGCCCAGGACGGGCCCTCGGGGCTCAAGCTGCTGCAATCGCGCGAGCGGATCGACCTGCTCGTCACCGATGTCGGCCTGCCGGGGCTGAACGGGCGCCAGCTCGCCGACCAGGCCCGCGAGAGCCGTCCGGAGCTCAAGGTGCTCTTCATCACGGGCTATGCCGAGAACGCGATGTTCGGCAGCGGGCATCTCAGCCCCGGCATGGAGATGATCACGAAGCCCTTCCCCGTCGAGGCGCTCGCCACCCGCATCCGCGAGATGATCGAGCGGTGACGGGACGAGCCGGTGCGGGCTCGCATCCGCCGGGCGCGGCGTGACGGCGGCCCGCCGTCCGTCCCGGTCGCAGGGCGGCCGGCGGCGCGTCCGCCCCCGGCAGCCTCACCGGTCGCGAAGCTCTCCCGCGGTCTCCCGACGCGTCGCGCGCTTCCCGCCGTGCCGGGCTGACGGTGAGCGCGCCGGACGCTCCCGCAGCGCGCTGGGCGGGGGCCGTCTCGAAGATCCTCAGGATCAGCGGACCTGCCCTAGACGATCTGCCATCCCTGCTCGACGCCGATGGGGAAGGATTGCTGCGCCTCGGGGCTCTCGGCAATGCCGACCGCGACGTCGGCGCGCGGGGTTCCGCTGCCGAGCACGCCGACCCAATATTGCTGACCGCCGGCATCCGGCGCTCGCCCGAGCGCATCCGCGTAGAGATTCTCCACGAATTGCGTGTCCGTGAGCGGCGTCGGGTGGAGCGCGCCGTACTCTGCCGAGCCCAGGAAGGCGGCCGCCACGCTCGTCAGGGACGCTCCGTTGCCGAGGCTGCTCGACCAGTATTCCAGGCCGCCCGTATCCGGCGCGCGGTCGAGCACGCCGACATACAGACGCGCGACCTCCGCCGTGACGGTGTCCACGACCGGCAGGAAGATGCCGTTGGCGACGGGCAGGACCGGGATGTAGCCGCCGGTCCCGTCGACCTCGTAATCGGTGCAGGCTCCCTGGCCCTCTTGCACCGTCAGCCCGTGGATCTGGAACTCGCGCCCGGCGATCCGATCCTGAAGGTTCTGGAAGATCGCGGCCTCGGTCGGGTCGGACAGATCGAACCGGTACTCCTGATGGAAGCGCAGGTTGCCGGCGGCATCCGCCACGGGGAAGTCGTCGGAGAGTTCCTGGTTCGTCACGTTGCCCGATGCCGTGCCGCTCAGGATGACGGGGCCGACGACGTCCGCCCCCTCCGGATCCTCGACGAAGCCGTCGAGGTCGATGTCGAGCGTGATGTTGGGCAGGAGGGACGGGCTGTCGTTGTCGAAGCCGTGGATGTGCTGCGGGTGGATCTCGTTCGGCGTCAGGCCGCTGGCGACGACATCGAGCGTGACCGTGCCCGCCGTCTCGTCGATCTGAACGATGGCTTGGCCGCTCACACCGGAATTGTTGGACGGGCTGAGGGTCGCGATCACCGTGTCGGTCGCGTTGGCGACGGCCGGGACCACGGGCCGCTCGTCCGCCACGGGACCCGATCCGTCGGGAGCGAGCGTGTAGGGTGCCAGGAGCAGGAGGCGCTCCTGTTCTTCCTGCGTCGCCGACTGGACAAAGCTTTGCAGAAAGAGGCTGGGATCGTAAGCCATGTCTTCCTCCACCTTTCGGTGGAGAGATTAGGCATAGGTGAAGATCGATAAAAAATAATATAGATTACGTTTTTCCGGAGTTCGCCCAGGCCGGACATGCCTCATAGGTGGTAGCGGCGCGCAGCGCGCCTACACCTTACGGAGTATCCGGATAGATCCGATGCTTCGCCGTGCGGGCGCCGTTTCAGCCCCCGCCCTCGAGCCGGAACGCGATCTTCACGTTCACCCGGAACTGGGTCACCGTGTCGTTCTCCACGACGGCCTCGAATTCCTTGACCCAGACGGATTGGATGCCGCGGAGCGTGCTGGATGCGCGCTCGACCGCCTGCCTGATCGCGTCCTCGTAGCCCTGCGGGGATTGCGCCGACAGTTCGAGAAATTTCACCACCGACATGACCGCCTCCCTTGCGGGTCAGGCGCGCGATGCTCTGCCCGGCACCCGGAGACGGCAACCCTCTGTGCAGTTGCGCGCAGGGACAGGGCCTCCGGACACCGGCGGCGAGGGAGGGGTCGGGATTCCTGCCGATCCGCCGGGCCGCGGTCCCATTCGGTCAAGCTGCCCGGTCCGGACCCGGTATGCTGCCGCGTTCCGTGCCCCCCACGGCTCGCAGACCCTGTTCGCGTCGCTCCGACGGCCGGCGATGCGGGTCCGGTCGGGACCCGGGCCGGCGACGGGCGCGGGTCCCGGCGCGCGTCACGGGGGAGGGCCTTCCGGCCGGCCGGTGCGGGATTCTCAGGAGACGGCCATGGATGTCACCAGACGGACCTTCGCCGCGGGCGCCGCCACGCTGCCCCTCGTCGGCTCGGGCCTGCCCTCCGCCCGGGCTCAGAGCATGGTCCAGGACGCGCCGGTCATCGGCAACCATGCCGCGGCGGACCCGCTGGAACTGGCGATCGACGCCTACGTCTACGGCTACCCGCTCATCACCATGGAGATGACCCGCCGCGTCCTCACCAACGTGGCCGCGCCCGAGGGCACGCGGGGCGCCCCGATGGGCCAGTTCGCCAATGCGCGCGCCTACCCGGATCCGGCCTTCAGGGCCGTCACCGCCCCCA
>NZ_SMNT01000128.1 GCF_004348265.1 Methylobacterium segetis | reverse complement strand
GGTCCCGCCCCGACCGCGTCGCGAGGGCCAGCGAGACGATGGTGCCCCAGGAATGGCCGAGGATGACGGGATTGCGCACGTTGAGCTGATCGAGCACGCGCTCGACGAGCCGCGCCTGGGCGGCGGCCGTCCAGATCCGGTGGCGCGGCCGCTCCGTGTGGCCGAAGCCGGGCCGGTCGATCGCGATGACCCGGTAGCGTTCGGCGAGCTGGTCGAGGAGCCCGCTGATGGCGAAATCCTCCGCCATCGTCCCGTTGCCGTGGATCAGCACCACGGGGCGCCCCCGGCCCCGCGCGATGTAGTGGACGCGCAGGCCGTCGATCTCGACGAAGCGGCCCGGCGCCCGGCCCGGGGCCGCCTCCCGCGGCGGCTTCACCGTCTTCCGGGCCTCGCGGAGCGTCTTCTGCCCCTGGCGGGACGCGGCCTCGCCGAACTGGACGGTCGCCTTCAGGATCGAGGCGAGGCCGGAGGAGAGCCGGCGCACCGCGCGCCGGGAGGCTCGCCTGCGAACGAGTGGGGACACGGCGGGGGCTCCGGGGATGAGGGCTCGGCCCGGTTGGAGCAGGTCAGTGCGGCGGAAGCGCGACGATCCGGCCCGGCGGGGCCTGCCCGTCCGGGCCGAGCCCCGCATGCGGCTTCGAACTTGCCTCCGTACGGTCTAGCTTTCCTCTCCCGTCCGTGCCTGTACGGCGGTGCGCCCCTCCTCCGGCCGCCCAGCGGGCCTCGCCGGCGGGAGGATGGTGCGGTCGCGGCCGGGGCAGGTCCTGCATGAACGATGAGAGACGACGCGACGCGACGGACCGGGTCGGCGCGATCTGCCGGTCGCTCCGGCGCGCCATCGTGGAGCGGGCGCTGGCGCCGGGCGACCGGCTGCCCGAGGATGCGCTGGGCGAACGCTTCGGCGTCAGCCGCACCATCGCCCGCCAAGCCCTCGGCCAGCTCGCCGCCGAGGGGCTGGTCGAGCTGCGCCGCAACCGGATCGCGGTCGTGGCGACGCCGAGCTGGGAGGAGGCGCGGGACGCCTTCGACGTCCGGATCGGGCTCGAGCGCCTCGTCGTGGCCCGCTTGGCCGGGCGCCTCGGCGCCGAGCAGATGGCGACCCTCGACGCCCATATCGCGGGCGAGGAGGCGGCGGCGGGCGGCCCGGAGGCGACCTCGATCCGCCTCGCGACCGAGTTCCACCTCCTGCTCGCGGAGATGACGGGCAGCGCCGTGCTCCGGCGCTACGTGGCCGAGCTCGGCTATCGCTGCGCGCTTATCCTGTCCCTCTACGCCCGCCCGCACTCGTCGGATTGCGCGGTGAGCGAGCACCGGGCCATCGTCGCCGCGCTGGCGGAGGGCGACGCCGCGCGGGCGGGCGCGCTGATGGACCACCATCTCGACGCCGTGGCCGAGCGGGCGCGGATCGCTGCCGCGCCCCTGCGCGACGCCGACCTCGTCCGGCGGCTGGCGCCCTACGTCGAACGCTGAGCGCGCGGCTCAGTCGGCGAGGCCGGCCCGGGTCAGCAGGCGCTCGGCGCTGTCGTTCCAGACCTCCATCGACCGGATCAGCCCGTCGCGGACGGTGAAGCGGTCGACGTAGCGGTTGCCCTCGAAGGCGGTCCCGTCCGGCCACGCGCCGTAGAGGGTGCCGAGGCTGTAGACCGTGGTCTCCCCCTGCCCCGGCACCACGTCGAGGCGCTCCATGCGCTTCTTCACCCAGGCGTAGCGGCCCGCGTTGAAGGCGGTGACCTCCCGCGGATGCCGGAAGCGCCGGGCCCCCGTGAAGACGATCTCGAGGTCCGGCGCCATGTAGCGGGCGGCCGTCTCCGGGTCGGGGACCATCGAGGCTTCGAGATAGGCGGTGACGATCGCGGCCGCCTCCCGCGCCGCGTCGGCGGCAATGTCCTGGCTCATGATTCGTAGGCTCCGGTTCCTCGGCACGCGCCCTCGGCGGTGCCGGACGAGCCTGCCAGGAAGCCGGCGGCTCCGCCTGCGAAAAGTGTATGCAGTTTTTAGCGGAAGTGTGCACATTTTGTGCGGTGCCTGCACGCGATGGGCCATGACAGGGGGAAATCCGGCTGTACTCTGATGGCATGGGCGTTGCGGATCGCTCCCCAGCCCCGCCGGAGACCGAACCGCCATGTCCCTCCGAAACCTCGCCCTCCGAAACCTCTCGCTCCGATCCGTCCGCCTCCAGGCTCTCCGCCCGACGCGCGCCGGCTTCGGCCGCCTCGCTCTCCTGTCGCTCCTCGCGGGCCTCGCGGCGCTCGGGCCGAGCCGGGCCGCGGAGCCGGTGCGGATCGGCCTCGTCACCGCCCTCAGCGGCCAGTCGGCGAAGTCGGGGGAGGCGATCTCCCGCGGCATCGGGCTCGCCATCGACGAGATCAACGCGAAGGGCGGCGTGCTCGGGCGCCCGCTGGAGCTCGTGGCCCGCGACGACGAGGCCAATCCCTCGAAGGGCGTGCTCGCCGCCCGCGAGCTGATCCAGCGCGCCGGCGTCGCCGCCCTCATCGGCGGCCTCGACACCCCGGTCTCGATGGCGATCGTCCCCATCGCCAACCAGATGAAGGTGCCCTTCGTCGGCCCCTGGGCGGCGGGCACCGGCATCACCCGCAACGGCGCGGCGGACAATTACGCCTTCCGGGTCTCGGCCGTGGACGCCCTCGTCGACGAGGCCCTCGTCGCCTACGCGGTGAAGACCTACGGCGCGAAGAAGCCGGGCATGATCCTCGTCAACAACGCCTGGGGCGAATCGAACCAGCAGGGCCTCGTGGCCGCCCTGAAGGCGGCGAGCCTGCCGGCCGCGGGCATCGAGAAATACGAGGCGAACGACGTCGACATGGTGCCCCAGCTCACCCGCCTCCGGGAGGCGGGCGCCGACGCCCTGTTCCTCGTCGGCAATGTCGGCCCCTCCGCCCAGGTGGTGAAGTCCCTCGACCGGATGGGCTGGAGCGTGCCGGTGATCTCGCATTGGGGACCGGCGGGCGGGCGCTTCGACGAGCTCGCCGGCCCGAGCGCCGCCAAGGTCCATTTCATCCAGACCTTCACCTTCGCGGGCAACGAGGCGCCCAAGGCCAAGGCCGTGCTCGCGGCGCTGAAGGCGAAATACCCGGCCATCAAGTCGATGGCGGACGTGACCCCTGCGGTCGGCATCGCCAACGCCTACGACGCCACGCACCTGATCGCGCTGGCGATCGCGGCGGCGGGCTCCACCGAGGGACCCAAGGTCCGCGACGGCTTCTACCGGATCGCGACCTATCCGGGCCTGATCAAGACCTACGAGGCGCCCTTCGCGCCGGGCCGGCACGACGCGCTCGGCCCCCAGGACTACGTCTTCACGCGCTTCCAGAACGGCGAGATCGTCGCGGTGACGCAGTGACCGGCGCCCGGAGGGCACGCCCATGCTGACCAGCGTCCTCGTCAGCGGCCTCGGCCTCGGCAGCATGTACGGGCTGATCGCGCTCGGCTTCCACATCACCTACGCGGTCTCCGGGACCGTCAACTTCGCGCAGGGGAGCGCCGTCACCCTCGGGGCGGTGCTCGGCTACTGGCTGGCGGTCGGCCTCGGCTGGCCGATGCCGCTGGCGGTGGCGGGCGCGCTCCTCGGCTGCGCGCTCCTCGGCCTCGTCGTCGAGCGGATCCTGGTGCGGCCCTTCGTGGAGCGCGGCTCCGACGCGTGGCTGCTCGCCACCGTAGCGGGGGGCATCATCCTCGACAACGCCCTGCTCTTCACCTTCGGCAAGGAGCCGCGCAGCCTCCCCTCCGCCCTGGTGGCGAGCCCCATCGAGGTGCTCGGCGCCGGCATCTACCCCCTGCAGATCGTGATCCCGGTCGTCGGGATCGCCGCGTCCCTGGCGCTGCGGGCCGTGTTCCGCGGCACCGATCTCGGGCGGGTGCTGCTCGCGGTCGCGCAGAATGCCGACGCCGCCCGGCTGATGGGCATCGACGTCCGCCGCACCGTGGCCTGCGCCTTCGCCCTCTCGGGGCTGCTGGCGGGCGCGGCCGGGCTCCTGATCGCGCCGCTCTTCTCGGTCTCGGCCGAGATGGGCGCCTTGTTCGGCATCAAGGCCTTCGCGGTCGCGATCCTCGGCGGCATCGGCTCGGCCACGGGCGTGGTGCTCGCTGGCCTGCTCTACGGGCTCGTCGAGGCCGGCGTCACGGCGACGCTCGGCTCCACCTACACGCAGATCGTCGTCTTCTCGGTGATCATCCTGGCGCTGGCGCTCCGTCCGGACGGGCTCCTCGGCCGGGCGGCGGTCAACAAGGTCTGAGCCCATGCTCCAGCCGAAGCGCCACCCGCTGCGCGCGCCCGCCGCGATGCCGCTCGCGATCCTCGCCCTCACCGCCGCGGGGCTCGGCCTCGTGGCCCTGAGCCAGGGCTACACCCACTTCGTCATCGCGCTCGTCGCGCTGACCGTCGTGGCCGGCACCGGCCTCAACGTGCTGCTCGGGCTGGCGGGCCTGATCTCCTTCGGGCATGCGGGCTTCTACGCGCTCGGGGCCTATGCGAGCGCGATCCTGACGCTCTCCGGGCTCAGCTTCTGGCTGGCGCTGCCCGCCGCCGGCCTCCTCACCGCCCTCGTCGGCGCGCTCCTCGCCGTGCCCGCCATGCGGGTGAAGGGGCCCTACCTCGCCATGATGACGATCGCCTTCGGCTTCCTCGTGGAGCACGGGCTCGTCGAGGGCGGGGCGCTCACGGGCGGCCAGAACGGGCTCGTGATCACGGCCGGCCCGGTCCTGTTCGGCGAGGCGCTGGCGGAGCGGGGCCTCGCGATCCTCTCGGTCCTCGGGGCGGGCCTCAGCCTCTACGGGTTCCACCGCCTGCGCCTCGCCCGGCTCGGCCGCGCGATGCGGGCCGTGCGCGATTCGGAGGCGGCGGCGGCCTCCCTCGGCTTCGACCCGGTGCGGGTGAAGACGGCGGCCTTCGCGATCTCCGCCGGCCTCACCGGGCTCGCAGGGGCGGTGCTGCCGCCCCTGATGCTGTTCATCGCCCCGAGCTCCTTCCCGTTCTCGCAATCGATCCTGTTCGTGCTCTCCGTCGTGGTCGGCGGGGCCGGCACCGTGCTCGGGCCGCTCTGCGGCGCCCTCGTCACCGTGCTCCTGCCGGAGCTCCTCGCCGGCCTCGCCGAGTACCGGCTCATCTTCTTCGGGCTGACGACCCTCGTGGTGCTGTGGCTGGTGCCGGCCGGCATCGTCGGGACGCTGGCGAGGCTCCTCCCCCGCGCGGCGGACGCGCGCGCGCCGAGGGCGGGCGACGGGTCCGCCCTCCCCCGCCGGGAGGACGGCGAGCCTCTCGTGATCGAGGGGCTCGGCATCAGCTTCGGCGGCATCCGCGCCGCCGACGGGGTCTCGCTCACCGCCGCCGCGGGCCGGGTCACGAGCCTCATCGGCCCGAACGGGGCCGGCAAGACCACTGTCCTCAACATGGTCTCGGGCTTCTACCGGCCGGATGCGGGCGCGATCCGCCTGGGCCGCCGCGACCTCGCCGGCGCATCCGCCCACGCGATCGCCCGGGCCGGCATCGCCCGCACCTACCAGACCACGCGCCTGTTCGGCTCGCTCAGCGTCCTCGACAACGTGGCGCTCGCGGTCGCGCCCGGCAGCCTCCTGCGCCGGAGCACCGCCGGGGATGCCGGACACGCCGCCGCCCTCCTCGCCTTCGCGGGGTATGCCGGCCCCCTCGACCGGCCGGCCGCGGAGCTGCCGCATGTCGACCGGCGCCTCGTCGAGATCGCCCGGGCGCTCGCGGGCGGCCCGAAGGTGCTGCTCCTCGACGAGCCCGCCGCCGGCCTGACCCGGGCCGACACCGACCGGATCGGCAGCCTCCTGCGCCGCATCTCGGAATCCGGCGTCGCGGTCATCCTCGTCGAGCACGACATGCCGCTCGTGATGGGCACCTCCGACCACATCCTCGTGATGGATGCCGGCCGCCCGATCGCGACGGGCGCGCCCGCCGAGGTGCGCCGCGACCCGGCCGTGCTGCGCGCCTATCTCGGCGGCGCCGAGACGCCGGCCCGGCCCCGCGCCGCCCCCTGGCAGGGGCCGGCCGACCCGGTCCTGGCGAGCCACCGCCTCCGGGCGGGCTACGGCGCGGCCCCGGTGCTCGACGACCTCGCCCTCTCGGTCCGGCCCGGGGAGACGGTGGCCCTGCTCGGTGCCAACGGCGCCGGCAAGTCGACGGCGATGCGCGCCCTCTCGGGCCTGCTGCGGCCGGTCCAGGGCAGCATCGTCCTGGCGGACCGGCCGGTCGCGGAGCTTCCCGCCCACGCCATCGCCCGCCTCGGCCTCGCCCTCGTGCCGGAGGGGCGGCAGGTCTTCCCGGAACTCACCGTGATCGAGAACATCCGCCTCGGCGCCCGCGGCCGGGGCGGTCGGATCGACCCGGCCGAGATCGAGGCCCTGCTCGACCGCTTCCCGCGGCTGCGCGAGCGGGCCGGGAGCCGGGCGGGCCTCCTGTCCGGCGGCGAGCAGCAGATGCTCGCCATCGCCCGCGGGCTGATGGCGCGGCCCCGCATCCTCCTCCTCGACGAGCCCTCCCTCGGGCTCGCGCCGGCCATGATCAACACGCTCTACGGCGTGGTGGCGGATCTGAGGGACCGGGGCATCACCATCCTGATCGTCGACCAGATGGCGGCGCTCGCCCTCACCGTCGCGGATCGCGGCTACGTGCTGGAGCAGGGCCGCGTCGTCGCCGAGGGCAGCGCGGCCGAACTCCAGGCCGACAAGGGCCTGGAGGCGGCCTATCTCGGAGCGGCCTGATGTCCCGTCTCGGACACCCGGCGGCCGCGGGCCGGCCGGACAGCGGAGCACCCATGCGACCGAACTCGGAACCCCGACCGAACTCGGAACCCCGACCGAACTCGGAACCCCGACCGAACTCGGAACCCCGATCGGCCCCGGACCACGGCCGCTACGGCTACAGCGCCCTGCCCGACCGCCCGGTCTACGACTGGCCGGGGGGGAAGCGCCTCGCCGTCTATCTCGGGCTCAACCTCGAGACCTTCGCCTTCGGCGAGGGGCTCGGGGCCGAGCTTGCGCCGGGCGGGCCGCAGCCGGACGTCCTGAACTACGCCTGGCGGGACTGGGGCAACCGGGTCGGCGCGTGGCGCATCCGGGACATGCTGGACGAACTCGTCCTGCCGGCCGGCGTGCTGGCCAACAGCAACCTCTACCGGGATTGCCCGGGCCTGATCGAGGCGTTCCGCGCCCGCGGCGACGAGATCGTCGCGCATGGCCGCACCACTGCCGAGCGCCAGGGCTCCCTCGACGAGGCGGGCGAGCGCGCCCTCATCCGTGAGGCGACGGCGGTCATCGCGCGCGAGGAGGGCCGGGCGCCCGCGGGCTGGCTGGGGCCGTGGATCTCGCAATCGCCGGTGACGCCGGACCTCCTGGCCGAGGCCGGCTACCGCTACCTCCTCGACTGGGCGCACGACGACCAGCCGGTCTGGTTCGCGACGCGCGGCGGCGGGCGCATCCTCTCGGTGCCCTACCCGCAGGAGTTGAACGACATCCCGGCGATCGTCGCCCGCAAGGAATCGGGCGCGCATTTCGCCGAGATGATCGTCGAGACCTTCGAGGAGATGCTGGACCAGTCCCGCGCGGCGCCGCTGGTGATGGGCATCGCGCTCCACCCCTACATCGTCGGCCAGCCCCACCGGCTGCGCCCTCTGCGGCGGGCGCTCCGGCACATCGCGGAGCGGCGCGACGCCGTCTGGATCACGACGCCCGGCGCGATCGCCGGGCACGCCGCCGCCTGTCTGGCCTGATCCGGGGCCTCAGCGAGGAGAGACGCCATGCCCGAGCCGACATCGAACCGCGAGGACTACGCGCGTGCGGCCGCCGAGTGGCTCGGCATCCCGGTCGAGCCGGCCTGGGCGGATTCCATCGCCTTCAACCTGCGGGTGCTCGGAGAGGCGGCGGCCCTGGTCGAGGGCTTCCCCCTGCCCGACGAGACCGAGGCGGCGCCGGTCTACACCGCATGAGCGCGGCCGTGGACTGGAGCCTCGCCCCGGCCTCCGAGATCGCCGCCGCTATCTCCGGCGGCCAGGTCGGCGCCCGCGCCGTCACCGAGGCGGCGCTCGCGCGGATCGCGCGGGTCGACCCGCGGGTGAACGCCTTCACGGACATCCTGCCCGAGCGGGCGCTGGCCCGGGCCGACGCCCTCGACCGCGCCCGCGCCGCCGGCGAGGCGCTCGGGCCGCTCGCGGGCGTGCCCGTCGCGGTCAAGAACCTGTTCGACATCGCCGGCCTGCCGACCCGGGCGGGGGCGAAGATCAACCGGGACCGCCCGCCGGCGGAGCGCGACGCCGCCCTCGTCCGCCGGCTCGAGGCCGCGGGCGCGATCCTCCTCGGCGGCCTCAACATGGGCGAGTACGCCTACGACTTCACCGGCGAGAACATCCACGACGGCGACACGCACAACCCCCACGACCTTGCCCGCATGTCCGGCGGATCGTCCGGCGGCTCGGGCGGGGCCGTGGCGGCCGGCCTCGTGCCGCTCGCCCTCGGCTCGGACACCAACGGCTCGATCCGCGTGCCCAGCGCCTTCTGCGGCTGCTTCGGCCTCAAGCCCACCTACGGGCGCCTGAGCCGGGCCGGCAGCTTCCCCTTCGTCGGCAGCCTCGACCATGTCGGCCCGATGGCGCGGAGCGTGCGCGACCTCGCGCTGGCCTACGATGCGATGCTCGGGCCGGACCCCGACGACCCGGCCCAGGCCGCCCGCCCGCCCGAGCCGGTGGGGGGCGAGTTCGAGCGGGGCGCGGCGGGCCTGCGCGTCGCGGTCGCGGGGGGCTATTTCGCCCGGATGGGCGAGCCCGAGGCCTTCGCCGCCGTGGCGCTGGCCGCCCGCGCCCTCGGGGCGACGGGGGAGGTCGAGATCCCCGAGGCCGCGCGCGCGCGCCGCCGCCTACCTGATCACGGCCGCCGAGGGCGCGGCCCTCCATCTCGACCGGCTGCGGACCCGCGCGGGCGAGTTCGACCCGGCCGTGCGCGACCGCCTGATCGCCGGGGCGATGATCCCGGCCCCCTTCGTGGAGCGGGCGCAGCGCTTCCGCCGCTGGTACCGCGCCGCCGTGCTCGACCTGTTCGGTTCCGTGAACCTGATCCTGGCGCCCGCCACCCCCTGCCGGGCGCCGCGCGGCGGGCAGAAGACCTTCGTGCTCGACGGGATCGAGCTGCCGGTGCGGGCCAATCTCGGCCTCTACACCCAGCCGATCTCCTTCATCGGCCTGCCCGTCGTGGCGGTGCCGGTCCGGCTCGACGGCGGCCTGCCGCTCGGCGTGCAGGTCATCGCGGCGCCCTGGCGGGAGGATCTCGCCCTGCGCGCGGCGCATCACCTGGAGCGGGCGGGCGTCGCGCGGGCGCCCGTCGCCGCCCTCGACTGAGAGGCCGTCATGCAGATCGACGATCCGGAGGTGAAGGCGGAGGTCGAGGCGGCCTTCCGCCGCTACGAGGCCGCCCTCGTCGGCAACGACGTGGCGACGCTGGAAGCGCTCTTCCACGACGACGCCCGCACGATCCGCTACGGCGCAGCCGAGAATCTCTACGGGATGGAGGCGATCCGCGCCTTCCGCCGGGCCCGCTCGCCGCAGGGGCTCGCGCGCGACCTCGAGGAGACGGTCGTGACCACCTACGGCCGGGACTTCGCCACGGCGATGACCCTGTTCCGGCGTTCGGGCGCGCCGGGCCGGATCGGCCGCCAGAGCCAGAGCTGGGTTCGCTTTCCCGAGGGCTGGCGGGTGGTGGCGGCCCATGTGAGCGTCATCGAGGCGTGACGCCGGGCCGGTGCCGGCCCGCACGGAACGGCCGTCGCGGGCGGCGAGGCCCGGGGGCTGCCGCCGGGCCGCGGTTCCGGCCCGGAGCCTGCCGGTCCTCGGGCTTGCGGATCAGCGCCGCGCCCGGGCCTTGCGGGCGGCGAAGCGCGCGTCGCGGGCCGCCTTCTGCTCGGCGGCGAGGGCGGCCTGACGCTCCGCCCGCTCGGTGGCCTCGCGCACGCGCTCGGCCTCCTGCCGCTCCAGCTCGGCGAGCGCCTCGGCCTCGCGCCGCGCCTCGGCGGCGAGACGGGCCCGCTCCCGCTCGGTCTCCCGGACCTCACGGGCCTCGATGATGGAGCGGCGGGCGGATTGGCGGGCGAGCACCGCCGGATCGTCGGCGGCCGGGCGGGCCCGGAAGCGGGCGACCGTGGCCTGGCGCGCCTTGGCGGCGGCCTCCAGACGATCGACGAGCGGATTGGCTTTGAATTGACCCACGTAAATTCCTTCTGGCCAGAGCAGCGCGGCGCTGATGGCGGGAAATGGATGAAGCCGCCCCGGATGGAGCGGCTTCGCAAGGGTGGTGCCGAGGGTACGCCTCAGGCGGCCTTCAGGTTCCCGGCCGATTGCTTGCCCGAGCGGCGATCGGTCTCCATCTCGTAGGCGACCTTCTGGCCCTCGACGAGGTTGCGCATGCCGGAGCGCTCGACGGCCGAGATGTGGACGAACACGTCCTTGCCGCCGTCATCGGGCTGGATGAAGCCGAAGCCCTTGGTCTCGTTGAACCACTTCACAGTGCCAGTGCTCATGGTGAGCTCCGTATCTTAGCAGGTTGGTCAATGGCGCGAGCGCGCAGGATGCGCGCTGAGCCGCTGGTCGTCGAAATGTGGAAGAGATGCAGAGCGCGCGCCCAAAGGGCGAAACGGCCGGATATCTGGCCAAAGATCGATGCAGGAGATCTAAGGCATCCGGGCGATACTTACAAGCTTGGGCCGAAAACCGCGAAATTCTGCATGAAATCAGGGTGTAAGCGGGGGTTTCAGCCCGTGGCGCGAAGAAGTTTTTCGCTCTCCCATTGCGAAACGGGGGTTCCGGCGCCATATCCGTTGCACGCCGGTCGCAACGTCTCGCGTTGCTGGATCGGCAACGGCCACGGTGCTGGAATGGGTGACGCCGGATGTACGCGCACTCCTCCCGCCACCAGTGGCCGTTCTTGTTTTCAGAGCGGTCGTCGTGCCGCCACAGGCTTCCGAGAACCATGGCCAAGCGTATCAAGTCCAAGCCGCTGGAACGCGGCTCCGTGCTGTTCGACGTCGTCTACGAGGACGGCTCGCAGGCATCCAACCGCCGCGTCCCCATGGAGGTGCTCGGTGGTCTGGACGGGGATGCCCCGGCCCGCGAGATGATCGCCGCCCAGGACGAGGCGATCGCCCAGAAGTCGGGCCGGCCGCAGCGGCTGATCCGCTCCGTGACCCGCTCCCCCGCGCCGGAAGCCAAGCCCTCGCGGGACCAGCACGGCAACGCCTGACGACGGTTGCGCGCATCCATGGCCCATCGCTTCCGTCTCGGCCAGTTCGTGCGCCTTCGCAGTCAGGCGGCCGCGCGCAACGCCAACCGGCTCTACGAGATCGTGCGGCTGCTGCCGGAGGAGGCCGGGGAGCCCGGCTACGCCATCCGCAGCACCGAGGCCGACGACCGCGAGGTGCGGGAGCGCGAGATCGCCGCGGCCTCCCGCGCGTCGCTTCCATCCGCGTAGCGCGGCCCGAACCCACTCCCGACCGGGTGCCTCCGCAT
Source organism: Methylobacterium segetis (assembly GCF_004348265.1). GTDB lineage: Bacteria > Pseudomonadota > Alphaproteobacteria > Rhizobiales > Beijerinckiaceae > Methylobacterium > Methylobacterium segetis. The sequence continues at coordinate 2,900 of NZ_SMNT01000128.1, read as the reverse complement.
CCGGCGAAGCAGGAGGCCCCCATGGCCCACGACAACCGGACCGGTAACGCACGCTCGATCTCGATGAGCGACTTCAACGCGCGGGCCAAGCGCATCGCCGAGCAGACGGGCGCGGTCGAGAAGCCGGAGAAGGTCTCGTTCAGCCGGCCGCGCAAGACCTTCGCGCGCGCGGAGCCGCAGCAGGCCGCGAGCCGGCCCGAGCCCGCGGAGGAGAACGAGGCGGCCGCTCAGGCCGAGGCCTGACGCGGACGGCCTGCCGGGGCGGCGTCGCGCCGGCGCGCAAGGCCCCGCGACCGGGAGCGCCTTTGCCGGAACGCGCCCGGCACGGCGCCGTTGGTGGGATCACGGCTGCCGGTTCGGGCGCGCTGCGCGGCGGACCGGCTCCCGTCGCCGGTGAGGCGCCGCCCACCCGGTCCCGTTCACGGCCCTGACCCGAGAGCAGGGCGAGGAGTCGACCCGTGGTCCGCAAGCGCGTCCCCTCCACGATCGAGATCCTGATCGAGGCGGTGGCGCGGCTCGGGCTGCCGCCGAGATCCGTGGACATCGAGGCCCTGCGCGCGCATCTCGGCCTGCCCGAATTCGGCGGCTACGTCCAAGACGCGCGCGTGGCGCGCGCGCTCCGCGACATGAGGGCCAGCCGGACCTTCGCCGAGACGGGCGTCGCGGCGCTCCGCAAGGCCCTGCCGGCCCTGAGGGCCGCGGTGTCGAAGGATCACGCGATCACCTGGAGCCTGCGGGTCGCCGTCCCGCTCCTCGACGACGGGCGCCTCGATCTGCGGATCGACGTGCCGCCCGATGCGGCAGCCCTCAACGTCCTCAAGGGCATGGCCCACCGCAACGACCCGACCTGGCGCCTCGACGAGTTGCGGGCGGCGCTCGGCGAGATCGCGGCGCAGGCGAGCCGCTCGCTGCGCAAGCCCGTCGAGCGCCTCCGGGAGCAGATCCGCCTCGACCTCGTGGAGGTCGGGGCCGATGCCTCCGCCTACATCGCCCATCTGGACCGCTCCCTACGCTCGCGCCAGTTCGATCTCGACGAGAATCTCGACCGCTCCCTGAGCGGGACCCTGGCGCCCGTGCGCAAGCGGGCGAAGGCCGTGGCGCGCGAGGATTCGCGGCTGCGGCGCCTGCGCGACCGGGTCGGGTTCGGCGCCTACATCGAGACCTTCACGGCCGCGCGCCGGATGAACCGGCGCATCCTGTTCCACATGGGGCCGACGAATTCGGGCAAGACCTACGCGGCCCTGAAGGCGCTGACCGGGGCGGAGACCGGCACCTACCTCGCGCCGCTTCGCCTCCTGGCGCTCGAGAATTACGAGACCCTGCTGGAGCGCGGGCTCAGGGCCGGCATGGTCACGGGCGAGGAGGTTCTGGGCGAGGCGAACCCGACCCACACCGCGCGCACCATCGAGACCGCCGACCTGACGCGCCCCGTCGACGTCGCGGTGATCGACGAGATCCAGATGCTCGCCGATCCCGACCGCGGCTGGGCCTGGACGAACGCCCTCTTCGGCATCCCGGCCAAGACCGTCATCGTCTGCGGCTCGGACGACGCGCTCGCCTCTGTCCGGCGCGCCGCCGAGGCCGCCGACGAATCCCTCGACGTGATCCCCTTCGCGCGCAAGTCGCCGCTCCTGCTGCTCGAGGAGCCCGTCCCCCTGGAGAAGGTCGAGCCGGGAGACGCCGTCGTGGCCTTCTCGCGCCGGGCCGTCCACGAGAACCGCGAGATCCTGGTGGCGCGGGGGCACAGCGTGGCCACGATCTACGGCGCGCTCTCGCCGGAGGTCCGGCGGGCGGAGGCCGCGCGGTTCCGCTCGGGCGAGGCGAACGTGCTCGTCACCACGGACGCGATCGGCATGGGCCTCAATCTCGGCCCCCTGAAGCGGATCGTGTTCTCGGCCGTGCGCAAGTACGACGGCGTCTCGGAGCGCGCGCTCACCCATTCCGAGATCCGGCAGATCGCGGGCCGGGCCGGGCGCTACGGCCACCAGGAGGTGGGCTACGTGGCGGCCACCGACGAGACGGGCATCGAGCCCCTGCGCAAAGCCCTCGGCGGGGCGCCGACCGCGCCGGCCGCCGACACCCGGTTCTTCGTCCGGCCCGACCTGATCGCGATCCGGTCGGTCGCCGAGGAGATGCAGACGCAGAGGCTGCACGACGTCCTCACGCATTTCGCCCGAGCCACCTTCTACGCGGGATCACCCTTCCAGCCCTCGGCGCTCGAGGAGATCCTGGAGGTCGCGCGGGCGGTCGACCGCGCCCGCCTGCCGATCGACGAGAAGTTCGCCTTCTCCGTCTGCCCGATCGATCGGCGCGACGAGGTCGCGATGAGCGTGCTGGAGCGCTGGACGCAGATGCGGGCCTCAGGCCAGACCGTGCCCGCGCTGCGAGCGAACCTGAGAGGCGAACTCGACTATCAGGAGCGCACGGTGAAGCTCGCGAGCGCCTATCTGTGGCTGTCGCGGCGCTTTCCCGACACGTTCGACGACCTTGACGCGATCCGCGACCTGCGCGGTCGCGCCAACGGGATGATCGAGCAGCATCTCCGGGAGACGGCCACCCGCAAGGTCGAGCGCCGCTCGCGCCGGGCAGCGGGAGCCCGGTGACGGCGCGACCCGAAAGGCTCGCCGGCGCGACCCGTTGACGGGGCGCCGCAACGCGAGACGGGCCGCCTCCCGTTTGGGAAGCGGCCCGTCTCGATCTCGATGGTCTGAGCGACGTGATCGTGTCGAGGGACTGGTGTGTTCTGCTGTTGGCAGGCCTGGCGGCGACCGACTCTCCCGTGTCTTGAGACACAGTACCATGGGCGCTGGTGCGTTTAACGGCCGAGTTCGAGATGGGATCGGGTTTTGTGCGCACCGCTCGAACCACCAGGCCGGCGGACAGCAGCGTTCGGCAAGCGT
>NZ_SMNT01000127.1 GCF_004348265.1 Methylobacterium segetis | reverse complement strand
CGCCGCACCGTAGGGGTACGCCGCACCGTAGGGGTACGCCGCACCGTAGGGGTACGCCGCACCGTAGGGGTACGCCGCACCGTAGGGGTACGCCGCACCGTAGGAGTAGGGCGCGCCGAAGCCGCCCACCGATCGTACCGGCACGATCTGTCCCGTCACGGCGGCCGCGTGCCAGGGATTGGCCACCGGCAGCGCCGTCAGCGCGTTCAGGTAGGACGGGAGCGGCGCGAGGTAGCCAGCTCCACTCCGAGCGCCCGCCAAGCCCCAGGTGCCCGCCAAGCCCCAGGTGCCCGCCCAGCCCCAGGTGCCGCTCCAGCCGGCCGGCCAGCCCCACGGCCGCTCCGGCCCCTGCGGCGCGAGGTAGCTCGCCGCGTAGCCCATCAGCGCAGGCCCGCCCCAGCGGCCGGCGAACGGCACGCCGTAGCCGAAGTTCAGGCTATAGGCCGGCGCTCCCGCCGTGCTCAGCGTGCCGACGCTCCAGGCCGCGCGCGACGGGCTGAAGACGCCATCGGCCAGACCGATATCGTCGGGCAGCAGCGCCGTCAGCGCGCCGGAGCCGACCAAGCGACCGGTCGCGTCGAGGGCGGGAACCAGCGTGGCGTTGGTGGCGAAGATCCGGTTGTCGCCGGCGCCACCCGCGATCGTGTCGCGGCCGAGGGTCGCCGTGCCGAAGCCGGACGCGCCCGCAAGCCCCGTCTCCCAGCCGAGCCCCCAACCCGAGGCCCAGCCCACGCTCGCAGCCGACCAGCCCGAAGCGCCCCAGCCCCAGCCGTAACCGTAGCTTGGCCAACCCCAGCCGTAGCCCGTGCCCCAACCGGTTCCCCCGTCGAAGCCAGCCAGGAGCCGAGCCTGCACCTGCGCCCGCTCGAGCGCCAAGCCCGCCGGACCCGCGGTGCCGCCCCAGCCCGACCCGGCCGCCACCTGGATGAGCGCCGTGTCGCCGACGAGCAGATCGTCGCCCGTCCCCCCCGCGATCCGGTCGTTGCCGAGTTCCAGGCTCCAGCCCGCGGATGCGCCGGCAACCATCCAGCCCAGCGTCGCCGTCAGCGGGTCGATCGGGTGCGCCTTGGCAAGGTGCCCGCTCAGCGTCGCCGCCTGCTCCATCCACAGCCGGCTCAGATCCGCCTCGACCGCGAAAGCCTCGCCCGCCCGCGCCGGATCCCAGCTTGCCAGCGTGCGGCCCGCACCCGCCTGCAGGAGCACCAGCGTGTCGCCCACCACGACGTCGCCATCCGCGCCCCCATCGATCGTGTCGTTGCCGATCACGACCTGATGGCTCGGCCGGAACCGCTCCGGCAGACCGGCGAGGCTTCCGCCGGGCTGCGACAGGGTCTCCAGTGTCGCGGCCACCTGCGCCTGCGCGAAGCGGGCGGTCGCGGCGAGATCGGCCACCACGATCTGCACATCGTCCAGGAAGCCGTTCAGCGCGCGCGCCGCCGCCAGTGACGCGTCCCGCAGCGGGCCCGTCCCGGTCACGATGACCCGGCCGGCATCGCCCACGATGAGGTCGTTGCCGGAACCGCCGGTGATCGTGTCGTTGCCCAGGCTGATCCGCCCGGCCGACGGCCGTCCGAGGCCCGCATTCAACATGTCGGTGCCGCGGCTCAGGACGTCGAAGGCTCCCAGCAGATCCCGGAGGCTTCCCGAGACGGCGTCGATGCGCTCGTTGAGCGTGGCGTAGGTGGTCACGTCGAGCGCGTAGGTCTCGCCGCTGTCGCCATAGATCGTGTCGTTGCCCGCTCCTCCGTCGATCGTGTCGTTGCCGGCCAGGACCCCGTTCGCGTTGAACAGGCTCGGCACCAGCGAGGCGTAGACGGTGAAGCCGTTGCCATCCGTGCGCCGGATCGATCCCGAACCGGCGATGTCGGCCGCCGCTGCGGCCATGGCCGGGTAGACCTCGATCCGCGGCGCGCCGGAGGCCAGCAGCGACGGAACCAGATTGGCCGCCGGAACCACCACGGCCCCGCCCAGCGGCAGTGCCAGATCGATGCCCGCGGCCGCCCCGATCAGGCGCACCGCGTTCACGATGCCGGGCTGGTCGGAGACCGTCTCGGCCAGGTTCGAGGCGCGGTCGCCGTAGATCAGGTCGTCACCCTCGCCGCCGCTCAGGGTGTCGTTGCCGCGCTGACCGAACAGGACGTCGTTGCCCGCCCCGCCCGCGATCACGTCGTCGTCGGCCGCCGCCAGCGAGACCGCCAGCACGCCCGTGTTCCAGGCACCCGTGTCGCCGTGCAGCAACCGCGCGCCCGAGCCGTCCGTACCGCCCACCGCCAGCAGGAGGTCGGCCGAGGTCAGAATGTCAGCCAGGCCCGGCCGCTCCGCCCGGGTCCGGGAATCGATGCCGATGTTGGCGGTGACCGTGCCGATCTCCTCCAGCACCACGTCCCGGTGCCAGATGCCGTCCGTGTTGAGGATCGGCGCGCCGTCCGAGCCGTAGGCCCGCACGATCCGTCCCTCGTCGCCGAGCAGCAGGTCGGCGCCCGCCCCGCCGTCGATCGTGTCGCGGCCGAGGCCGCCCACGATCTCGTCCGAGCCGTCCCCGCCCGAGATCCGGTCATCGCCGATCTGGCCGAACAGGCGGTCGTCGCCCGCATCCCCGTTGAGCGTGTCGTTCCCGCCCACGAAGTCGATCAGGTCGAAGCGCAGCACGTCGCGCAGCACCGTGTCGGCGAAGGATCCGGGGTTCATCTGCCACGTCACGGCCTTCACGTCGTCCACGCGCACGGCGCGGGTGATCACGCCGTTGTCGCCCAGCACCACGTCCGCGCCGTCGCCGCCGGAGATCGTGTCGCTCCCGTCCGCCCCGCCCAGCACGTTATGACCGCCCGTGAGGTCGTCGTCGCCCGCCCCGCCGAAGAGGACGTCGTCGCCCTGCTGCCCGTACAGGAAGTCGTCGCCCGCCCCGCCTTCGAGCCGGTCGTTGCCGCCGCCGTCACCGGAGGCGGTGAAGAGCGAGACGGCCCGCTGGTTCACCGGGAGGGCCCGGTCGTAGAGCATGTGGTCGCCGAACAGGACGTCGTGCCCGTCGCCGCCGAGGATCACGTCGGCACCCGTGCCGCCGGCCGCGTAGTCGTTGCCGGCCCCCGCCTCGATCGTGTCGTCGCCGCCCACGAGCGGGTCGGTCGAGCGCAGGCGCCGCAGGACGGACCGGATACCCACCACGTCGAGATCCGCGCGGCCGTTGTCGCCGAGGATCATGTCGGCACCCGCGCCCGTGACGATGCGGTCGGCCCCGACCCCGCCGAGGACGAGATTGTCGCCGTCACCCGCCGTGATCGTGTCGTCACCGCCCGCATTCGGATCGATGGTCTCGAGCACGGCGAGCAGGCCGCTCGTGTAGAGCGCCCGACCGTGATCGCCCAGGAGCGCGTCGGCACCCCCGCCTGTGGTGATCGTGTCGCCGCCGAGCCCGCCCAGGACGAGGTTGGTGCCCGCGCCCGCGACGATCACGTCGCCGCCGCCCGAGGTCGCGTCGAGGGTGACGGCCGAAGCGATCACGCCCTCCGCGAACAGGACCTCGCCGCTGTCGCCGAGGACGAGATCGTCGCCGGCGCCCGTGCCGATCCGGTCGGCACCGGCGCCACCGAGGACGAGATTGTCGCCCTCCCCGGCCTCGATCCGATCGTCGCCGCCGACCGCGGTATCGGTCGAGGCGACCTGGGCCAGCCGGCCCTGGCCGTCGTAGCGAACGAGCCCGCTATCGCCCAGCACCACGTCGCGGCCGCTGCCGACCGTGATCGTGTCCGCATCCGCGCCGCCGAGCACGACGTTGTCGCCCTCGCCGCCCTGGATCGTGTCCTTGCCGCCGATCGCCGCATCGAGGCTGCGCAGCAGCACCAAGCGGTCGGCCTCGAACGTGGCCTCGCCGTTATCGCCGAGGATCAGGTCGGCCCCGAGCCCGGTGGTGATCGTGTCGGCGCCCGCGCCGCCGAACACCACGTTCGCGCCGTGACCGGCCTCGATCGTGTCGCCACCGCCGATCGCCGAGTCGGTCGTGGTGATGCGGCTGTAGCGTCCGAAGGCATCGAAGCGCAGTTCGCCGTTGTCGCCGAGGACCGCATCGCGACCCGCGCCCGTGACGATCGTGTCGGCATCCGTGCCGCCGAGCACCACGTTGTCGCCCGAACCCGCCCGGATCTCGTCCGACCCGCCGATCGCCGGAGAGGTCGTGCGGACAAGGACCGGGACCAGAGCCGAGAGCGTCACCGCCCCGTTGTCGCCCAGCACGATGTCCGAGCCCGAGCCCGTCGTGATCTGGTCCGAGCCGAACCCGCCCAGCACCACGCTGCCGCCGTCGCCCACCACGATCACGTCGCGGCCGCCCACGTCCGGTGCCGTCGAGGTGATCTCGGTGGCGCGCACCTGCGCGTCGAGGTCGACCGTGCCGTTGTCGCCGAGCACCACCGAGCGGCCCTGGCCCAGCGTAATCGTGTCGGCGCCCGAGCCGCCCATGACGAGGCCGTTGCCGTTGCCCAGGGTGATCCGGTCGTCGCCCGCGACCTCGACGTCCGAGGTCTCGGCATGGACCGGGTTGCCGCTCGCGAACCGCACGAGGCCGGCATCACCCAGCACCACGGCATCGCCCGTCAGGCCCTCGACCGTGTCGGAGCCGGCTCCGCCGAGCACCAGCTTGCGGCCGTGGCCGAGCTTGATCACGTCGGCGTCGCCGATGCGGGCATCGAGCGTCTGGGCGAGGGTGATGACGCCTGCCGTGAAGTCGATCTGGCCGCTGTCGCCGAGCACGATCTTGGCGCCGTCGCCCGCCGTGACGCTGTCGGCGCCGAAGCCGGCCACGACCACGTCCGTGCCGTCGCCGGCCCGGATCGCGTCGTTGCCGCCCACCGACATGTCCGTCGACAGGACCTGCGCGATCCGGCCCGCCGCGTCGTAGCCGACCCGGCCGTGATCGCCGAGGATCACGTCCGCGCCGGAGCCCGTGGTCACCGTGTCGCCGGCCGCGCCCGCGATCACGACGTTGTCGCCGTCGCCGAGGTCGATCGTGTCGGCATCGCCCGTCTCGACGTCCGTCGAGCGCACGAGGATGCGCTTGCCGTCCGTCTGGAAGGTCGCGAGACCGCTGTCGCCGAGCGCCACGTCGGCGCCCGAGCCCGCCCGGATCTCGTCGCGGCCGGTGCCGCCGATGATCGTGTTGTCGCCGTCGCCGGCCAGGATCGTGTCGTCGTCGCCGCGGGTCGGGTCGAGGGCGGCGATCCGCGTCAGGCGGCCGCCGGAGAAGCTCGCCTCGCCGTGATCGCCCAGGATCACGTCCGCGCCGGACCCCGTGGTGATCGCGTCGCGACCGGCGCCGCCCAGCACGATGTTCGCCCCATCGCCGGCCTTGATGACGTCGCCCGAGCCGATGCGCTCGTCGGTCGTGTAGACCTCGTGGACGAGGCCGGACTCGAACCGGATGACGCCGTTGTCGCCGAGCACGATGTCGGCGCCGGAGCCCGAGGTCAGCGCATCCGCCCCGACCCCGCCGATGACGAGGTTGTCGCCGGTCCCCGCGTCGATCCGGTCGTTGCCGCCGTCGTTCGGGTCGGTCGAGGCGAACTCGACGCGCACGCCGGCTTCGAACAGCGCGTAGCCGTCGTCGCCGAGCACCACGTCGCTGCCGCCGAGAGCCGTCACGGTGTCGGCCCCCGTGCCCGCGATGACGACGTTGTCGCCGCCGCCGACGTCGATCTCGTCGTCACCGCCGAAGCCCGGATCGAGGCTCTCGGCCCGCTTCACGCGGCCCTGCGCGTCGAACGTGACGTTGCCGTCGTCGCCGAACACGATGTCGGAATCGGCATCGGCCTTGCCCGCGTCGATCGTGTCGGAGCCGAGGCCGCCGAGCACCACGTCGGCACCCGCGCCCGTCACGATGCGGTCGCGCGCGCCGCCGTTGCGGTCGCTGGTGATGCGGGCCCGCACGCCGAGTTCGAACAGGGCGAGCCCGTTGTCGCCGAGCACCACGTCGGCGCCCGCCCCCGTGGTGATGGTGTCGTTGCCCGAGCCGCCGATGACGAGGTTGTCGCCGTCGCCCGCATCGATCGTGTCGTTGCCGCCGACGGCCGTGTCGGTCGAGGCGAACTCGACGCGCACGCCCGCGGAGAAGACCGCGTAGCCGGCATCGCCGATCACCACGTCGGATCCGCCGAGCGCGGTGACCGCGTCGTCGCCGGTGCCGGCGATGACGACGTTGTCGCCGCCGCCGACCCGGATGATGTCGTCTCCGCCGAATGTCGGGTCGAGGCTCTCGGCCCGCTTCACGCGGCCGATGGCGTCGAACGTGACGTGACCGTCGTCACCGAACACGATGTCGGCGTCGGTGTCGGTCGCCCCCGCGTCGATCGCGTCCGCCCCCAGGCCGCCGATCACGAGGTCGGCGCCCGCGCCGGTGTCGATCGTGTCGCCCGCGCCGCCGTTGCGGTCGCTGATCGCCTCAAGACGGATTCCGCCCGTGAAGGTCACCGCGCCGTTGTCGCCGAACACCACGTCGGCGCCCGCGCCCGAGACGATCCGGTCGGAACCCGCGCCGCCGAGCACGATGTTATTGCCGGCGCCCACGTCGATCTGGTCGTCGCCGCCGAGCGTCGGGTCGATCGTCTCGGCGAGGCTGACCCGGCCGAGGACGTCGAAGGTGATGTGGGCGTCGTCGCCGAAGACGATGTCGTCGTCGGTGTCCGCCTTGCCCGCGTCGATCGTGTCGGCGCCGAGGCCGCCGACGACGAGGTCAGCGCCGGACCCCGTCAGGATGGTGTCGCGCCCGCCGCCGGCGCGCTCGCTCAGAGCCTCCGCGCGGATGCCGTCCACGAAATCGACAGCGCCGTTGTCTCCGAAGACCACGTCCGCGCCGATGCCGGTGGTGATGCGGTCGCTGCCCGAGCCGCCGAGCACCACGTTGGCGCCGTCGCCCGCGCGGATCACGTCGTCGCCCGCCACGCCCTCGTTCTTGGTGGTGATGCGGGTGAGGATTCCGAGCGTGAAGCTCGCCTGGCCGTCGTCGCCGACGATCACGTCGGCGCCCGATCCCGTGGTGATGTCGTCGCCGCCGACGCCGCCGAGCACGACGTTGGCGCCCTCGCCCGCCTCGATCAGGTCGGCGAGGCCGAGGCTCGAATCGAGGGTCTCGATGAAGGTGAGGACACCGTTGAGGAACACGGCGTTGCCGTTGTCGCCGACGATCACGTCCGAGCCGGAGCCCGTGCGGATCTCGTCGGCTCCGACACCGCCGATCACGACGCTGCCGCCATTGCCCAGCGTGATCAGGTCGCGCCCGCCCGAGGTCGGGGCGGTCGTCACCGCCTGCGAGGCACGGCCTGCCCCGTCGAAGTCGGCCCGGCCGTTGTCGCCGAGCACGACGCTGCGGCCGTTCCCGGCCCGGATCGTATCGAGGCCCGAGCCGCCGAGGACGACGCTGTCGCCGTTGCCGAGCGTGATCGTGTCGTCGCCCGCGACGTTGTCGTAGGTCGTCTCGACGAGGATCGGCAGGCCGGTCGAGGTGAGCTTGGCATGGCCGGCATCGCCGATCACCACATCCGCGCCGTCGCCCGCCGTGATCAGGTCGCCGCCGGCACCGCCGACGACGACGTTGCGGCCCTTGCCGAGACGGATCGTGTCCCGGTCGCCGACCTCGGGGCTGATGCTCGCGATCTCGACGATGAGGCCGGCCTCGAAGTCGGCCTGGCCGGAATCGCCCATCACGACGTTGGTGCCGTCGCCGATGGTGATGGCGTCGAAGCCGGTGCCGCCGAGCACGACGTTGTCGCCGTTGCCGATGGTGATCGTGTCGTCGCCGCCGATCGTGGTGTCGGTGGAGATGGCACGCCGGATCTTGCCCGCCGGGTCGAAGGTGACGATGCCGTTGTCGCCGAGCACCACGGCGCCCTGGTCGGCGCCGGTGATGGTGTCGCCGGCGGCACCGCCGAGCACGACGTTGGTGCCCGAGCCGAAGCTGATCTGGTCGGCCCCGCCGATGCCCGGAGCGGTCGTGGCGATGCGCAGGAGAAGGCTCGTCGTGGTGGCGCCGGCGACCGTCACGGTGAAGTCGGCCTCGCCCGAATCGCCGAGGATGACGTGGTTGCCCGCCCCCGTGGTGATCCGGTCCGCGCCCGCGCCCCCGATGATGGTGTCGTCGCCGTCCTTGCCCTCGATGACGTCGTCGCCGCCGATCTCCGGCGTGATCGACTCGACCCGCTGGGCGCGGCCGTTGCGGAACGTGGCCCGGCCGGAATCGCCCAGGATGACGTGGTTGCCCGCGCCGACCGTGAT
>NZ_SMNT01000126.1 GCF_004348265.1 Methylobacterium segetis | reverse complement strand
CGTGCCGGGCGAGGTCCACGTGGATGTGGTCGTAGTGGAACACGTTCGAGCCCGGGGCCAGCACGGTGGTGAAGCGCTGGCAGGCGCCGAGGAAGACCTCGCGCAGGAAGCCCTGCTCGGCCTCGGTGCCGCGCCAGCCGCCCTTGACGGTGATGACGGACCCGTCGGCGAGCTTGAAGGACATGATGTCGACGGCGTTGCCGAAGGAATGCTCCGAGAGCTTGGCGCCGGCCTGGTTGTTGCGGCCGCGGCAGGCGTAGGAGCCCGCGTTGATCTCGGCCACGGGCTGGCCGAAATAGAGGTTCGCCGCGGGCTGGATCGTGTCGGCGAGCCACGCCTCGGCCTCCGCCAGCGCCGGGCAGGCGAGCGTCATGCGCTGCTTGAGGAGCACCGAGCCGTTGCCGAGCCGGGTGACGCGGAAGGGCTGCTGCATGCCGCAGGGGCCCGGCCCGTCGATCTCCTTGGCCGCCGTCACGAACTCGGTCTGCTGCACGAGCTTCTTGGCGAGGCAGACCTGCTCCGCTTGGTCTCGCCACGGCTCGCGCCGCTCAAACTTGTTGAGCGCACAGCCGGTGAGCCCCGCGCCGAACAGCGCAAGGGCGGAGAACGCGAAGACGCTACGCCACATGGTCCGGAAGATGCCGCAGGTTGTGTAAAGGGACCGTCAACGAAGGAGCGGCGGGGCCTTGCGTTGACAGGCAGGGGTCGTTCGGCCGAACTCCGCGCCCATGCTGTCCCTCGTCGATCTCCGCACCCGCATCGAAGCCGGCACGCTGACGCCGGAGGGCGCCGTCCGCCTCGTCGAGGCGGCGGTCGCGCAGGGCGAGCCGGGCGTACGGGCGATCGCCGCACAGGATCCGGCACCGTCGATCCCCGCGCGGGGGCCGCTCGCCGGCATCGCGGTCGGGATCAAGGACATCATCGACACGGCCCACCTGCCGACGCAGATGGGCTCGCCGCTCTACGCCGGCTGGCGGCCGAAGGCGGACGCGGCAATCGTGAGCCGGCTCAAGAGCCTCGGCGCGGTGCCGCTGGTGAAGACGACGACCTCCCCCTTCGCGAGCCTCGACCCCACGGCGACGCTGAACCCGAGCGCGCCCGGTCGGAGCCCGGGCGGCTCCTCGGCGGGCTCGGCCGCTTCCGTGGCGGCCGGAATGCTCCCGCTGGCGCTCGGCACGCAGACCGGCGGCTCGGTGATCCGGCCCGCCGCCTTCTGCGGGGTCGCGGCGATCAAGCCCTCCTTCCGGCTGCTGCCGACGGTGGGGGTGAAGACCTTCTCCTGGGCGCTCGACACGCTCGGGTTGTTCGGCGCGGGCATCCGCGACGTCGCCCACGCGCTGGCGCTCATCGCCGAGCGGCCGGCGATCGACCTGCCCGCCACCGAGCCCGGCGCGCCGCGCATCGGCCTCGTCCGCCTGGACTTCGCGGGCGCCGCCGACCCGGAGGCCGAGGCGGCGCTGGGCCGGGCCGTCCGCGCGGCCGAACGTGGGGGCGCCCGCGTGCGGGACCTCGCCCTGCCGGAGCCCCTGCCGGAGGCCTGGGCCCGCCACGGGCTCATCCAGGATTTCGAGGCGCGCCAAGCCCTCGCCTGGGAATATGCTGCGCATCGCGCGGCCCTCTCCGAGAAGCTCGGGCCCCAGCTCGACCGGGCGCAGGACATCACGTCCTCGGCCTACGACGACGCCCGCCGCCACGCGCACCGGGCCCGGGGCGTCCTCAAGGACCTGTTCGCGGTATACGACGTGCTGCTCACCTACGCGGCGCCCGGCTACGCGCCGGAGGGCCTCGCCTCGACCGGCGACCCGCGCTTCAACCGGCTGTGGACGCTGATGGGCGTTCCGTGCGTGAACCTGCCTGTGCCGGGCGACGGCCCGCCGCTCGGCGTCCAGGTCATCGCCCGCTTCGGCGACGACGGGCGTGCGCTCGCCGCGGCCCGGATGATCGAGCGGGAGTTGGCGGAGGGTTAGCTCGCCTCCTCGCCCAGCGTCTCCTCGACGTAGAGTTGCTCTAGGAGCACCTTCATCACGGCGAGCAGCGGCAGCGCCAGCGCGATGCCCCAGAGGCCGAACAGGACGCCGAGAAGGAGCTGCCCGGCGAAGATCGTCGCGGGCGGGATGTCGAGCGCCCGCTTCTGGATGACGGGGGTGAGTACGTAGCTCTCCAGCGTCTGCACGGCGAGGTAGACGCCGAGCGCGCCGAGCACGGCGCTGAGCCCCGTGGCGAGGCTCGCCAGCAGGATGACGATGCCCGCGACCAGGGGGCCGATCGTCGGGATGAAGGCGAGGAGGCCCGCCTGCAGGCCCAGGATCAGCGAGCCGCCGACGCCGAGCAGCCAGAGGCCGGCCCAGGTGCAGAGGAAGATCACGGCCATGGTGATGAGCTGGCCGAAGAGCCAGTGGCGCAGGGTCTCGCCCATGCCGTCGAGCACCTTGGCGCCCCGCCGGCGGTGGCGCGGCGGCACGAAGCGCAGGAGCCCGTCGCGGTAGCTCCCCGGATCGACCGCGAAGGCGACGCCGAGGAAGACGATGACGAGCACGTTGCCGAGCGCGTTGAACAGGCCGAGGATCACGGAGGCCGCGGGGCCGAGCACGCTGCCCGCGTCCGACAGGAGCGTGCCGGGGCTCTTCAGGGCGCCGGAGGCGAGCCCGGCGAGGCCGCCGGATTTCTGCGGGAGATCGTCGTCCGCCTTGTCCCGCTTCTCGGCCCGGCCGGATGGCTGGCCGGAGCCCTGACCCGAGGATCCTTGGCTCGAGGATCCTTGGCTTGAGGATCCCTGGCCCGACGACCCCTGGCCCGACGACCCGGAGTCCCCGCCTGACCCCTGGCCGGCGCCCTGGCCGCCCTCGACGGCCTGGAGCAGGGGCACGTCGAGGCCGTGGGCCTTCAGCCAGTCGCTGACCGTACTCGTTTGCTGACGGATGGTCTGGCCGAGGTCGCGCCCCTGCTGCGCGACCGTGGCGCCGCCCAGGACGACGAGGCCGATCGTGCAGCCGGCGAGCGCGAGGCTCGCCAGCGTGAGCCGCAGGGCGCGCGAGATCGGCAGGACGTGACCGAGCCCGCGGGTGAGGCCGTCGAGGAAGACGCCGAACAGCGCGCCCGCGAAGATCAGGAGGAGCGTCGCCGCCGAGATCCAGGCGAGCGCCAGCAGCGCGGCGAAGGATACGACCGCGATGCCGGCGAAGGCCAGCGAGCGCGGCGTCCGGGCCTCGCCCGGCGGGAGGGGCGCGGCGTCGGTTGCGGAGGGTTTCATGCTAGCGGGACTCGTGCGGCTCGGGGGCCGGGCGCGCACGGCCGAAATCGGGTTCGGCCGTCTCCTGGCCCAGCGCGACGATGCCGCGGCGGATGGCGCGGGTCCGGGTGAAGAGGTCGTGCAGCGCGTCGCCGTCGCCCCAGCGGATCGCGCGCGCGAGGGCGGCGAGGTCCTCGTTGAAGCGTCCGAGCATCTCCAGCACGGCGTCCTTGTTGTTCAGGAAGACGTCGCGCCACATGGTCGGGTCGGAGGCGGCGATGCGGGTGAAATCCCGAAAGCCGCCGGCCGAGAACTTGATCACCTCGGATTGCGTCACCGTCTCGAGGTCGGCGGCCGTGCCGACGATGTTGTAGGCGATCAGGTGCGGCACGTGGCTCGTGATGGCGAGCACGAGGTCGTGGTGCTCGGCGCTCATGGTCTCGACGATGGCGCCGAGCCCCTGCCAGAGCGCGCGCACGCGCTCGACCGCCGCCTCGTCCGCCCCCTCCGGCGGGGTCAGGATGCACCAGCGGCCCGAGAACAGGGTCGAGAAGCCGGCATCCGGGCCGGAATACTCGGTGCCCGCCACGGGATGGGCCGGGACGAAGGCGACGCCCTCGCTCAGGTGCGGCGTCACCGCGGCCACCACCGCGCCCTTCACCGAGCCCACATCGGACAGGACGGAGCCTGGCTTCATGTGCCCGTGGAGCGCCTGTGCCACCGCGCCCGCGGCGCCGACCGGCACGCAGAGGATGACGAGGTCGGCGTTCTCGACCCCTTCGGCGGCGTCGCCGGTCACGCTATCGGCGAGGCCGAGGTCGCGGACCCGCGCGCGGACCGCCTCGTCCCGGTCGATCGCCACGATCGAGCGGCAGAGGCCGAACTGGCGGGCGCCGCGGGCGATCGAGGAGCCGATCAGGCCGAGCCCGACGATGGCGAGTCGGCTCACGACCGGCTCCGCCGCTCTCGCCTCAGCCATGCGCCGGTCCCCGCTGAAATTCGCTGAGGGCGGCGAGGAAGGCCTCGTTCGCCTCCGCGCTGCCGACCGTGACGCGCAGCGCGTTCGGCAGGCCGTAGGCGGCGACGCGCCGGGTGATGACGCCGCGCTGGGTCAAAAACGCGTCGGCCTCGGCCGCGCCGCGGCCGGGCTCCTCGGGGAAGTGCACGAGGAGGAAGTTGCCGACGCTCGGCGTCACCCGCAGGCCGAGACCGCTCACGGCCTCCGTCAGGCGCGGCAGCCAGGCCGCGTTGTGGGCGACGGCCGCCGCGACATGCGCCTCGTCGGCGATCGCCGCGGCGCCCGCCGCGATGCCCGAGGCCGACAGGTTGAAGGGGCCGCGGATCCGGTTGACCGCGTCGACGACGTGGGCCGGCCCGACCATCCAGCCGATGCGGAGCGCCGCGAGTCCGTAGATCTTCGAGAAGGTGCGGGTCATCACGACGTTCTCGGAGCCGAGGACGAGGTCGAGCCCGGCCGAATAGTCGTTCGCGCGGACGTATTCCGAGTAGGCCCCGTCGAGGACGAGAAGGACGTTTGCCGGCAAACCGGCATGGAGCCGGCGCACCTCCGAGAAGGGGAGGTAGGTGCCGGTCGGGTTGTTGGGGTTCGCGATGTAGACGATGCGGGTGGCCGGCGTGACCGCGGCGAGGATCGCGTCGACATCCGTCGTGAGGTCGCGCTCGGGCGCCACGACGGGCGTGCCGCCCGCGGCCAGGATCGCGATCCGGTAGACCAGGAATCCGTGCTCGGCGAAGATGCCCTCGTCGCCGGGTCCGACATAGGCGTAGGCGAGGAGCGAGAGCAGTTCGTCCGAGCCCGCGCCGCAGACGATCCGGTCCGGATCGAGGCCGAACTTGCGGGCGATGGCCGCGCGAAGCCGGGTCGAGCTGCCGTCCGGGTAGAGGGCGAGGCCACCCGCCGTCTCGCGCATCGCCGCGACCGCGGCAGGGCTCGGCCCCAGCGGCGTCTCGTTCGAGGAGAGCTTGTGGACCTTGCGCGCGCCGGGCGCCCCGCTCTTGCCCGGCACGTAGGCCTCGATGGCGAGAACGCCGGGGCGCGGCGTCGGGCGGGCGAGATCCGTGTCTCGGGAAGCGGGGGCGGTCATGGCGCGGCTTGGTGCGAAAGGAGGGGTCAGGCTCGCCCCTCTACAGCGTTCGCGGGCCTCTGCCCACCGGCGGGCGGGAAAATGCGCGCTCTACACCCGGAAGCGGGCGGCGTGGCTGCCCGTCTCGTCGAGGGCGCCGACCGAGGGCCCGGCCCGCTCCAGCGCCTCGCGAAGCTGGCGGGATCCGACGCCGCCGGGCACGGCGATGAGGAGCCGCTCCTCGCCCGCGAGCGGCGCGGCGCGGGCCACCACCTCGCCGTAGAGATCCTGAAGGGCCCGCTCGGCCTCCGGCGTCCAGCGGGCGATGCGGGCCGCGTGCAGCACCCAGTCGCGCTGGGCGGCCGAGGGGTCGTCGAGAGGTTTGGCCACCACGAAGACGGGCGTGCCCGCCGGGTGCGTCGGGCGCTCGATGAAGGGAAGCCGCGCGATCACCTTGGGCCGGCCCTCGCCCACGAGCCCGTCCCACCACGCCGCTCCCGCGAGCGGTGCCCTCGCGCCCCTCGGGTCGAATCGGAAGATGCCGAGATCGCCCCGGGAGGCCGCCACCGCCTCGATCACCGCCGCGCAGGTGGGGTGGGGCCGATAGGGCACCGTGAAGCCGAAATGGAAGCGGGCGGAGTCGCGCATCGCCGCGTCCCCGCCCGAGATGTCCGCATGCACCGAAAACGGTGCCTGCACGTAGGTGAAGGTCGCGATGATGACGCGCCAGATCCCCTCCACCGTGTCGAGGGGGAGGAGGCCCCGGTGGCGCTCGGCCACCCGCCGCATCATCGCGGCCTCGCGCCCCGGCCGGAAGGCGGAGCCGGAGGCGGACGTGCCCTTCACCGCGATCAGCCGATCGATGATCGAGCCGCGCTGGATCAGCAGGGCATGCATCTCGGCGTCGATCCGGTCGATCTCCGCGCGGAGATCCGCGAGGTTGTCGAGCGGCGGCGCGGCTCTCTTCGAAAAGCGCATGCGGGGTCGGGGATCGCGTGGGGCCGGAGTGACGTCCGCCCGTGTTTACGATCCGGCGGCCCGGAGGGCCAGCGCCCGCGCATGACAGACGGGCGGTGGCGGAACGTGCCCGGGCCTTTCGTTGACGCCCGAGGGCGCACACACTAACTCCACGGGGCGGGGGCAGGCGTGCGAGGCGGCTCGCCTCGGCCGACCGCTTCGGACCCGGCGCCGCGGGCTTCAGGACGGCGACGGCACCCCTCAAGACGCGTCATGGATACTACCCCCGAAACCTGCCTGGACTCCCGCACGGATCCGGCCGCCCGGCTGCGGGAGACCGGCCGCGAGCCGTCCCAGGCCCTCGATCCGAAGAGCCCGGTCGCCCGGTTCGGCACGGACCGGCCGCTGCCGATGGATTCGGGGGTGATGCTCGCGCCTTTCCAGGTCGCCTACCAGACGGCCGGAACGCTGAACGCCGACCGCTCGAACGCGGTCCTGATCTGCCACGCGCTGACGGGCGACCAGCACTTCGCCCACACCCACCCCGTCACCGGCAAGCCCGGCTGGTGGGAGACGCTCGTCGGGCCCGGCAAGCCCGTCGACACGGACCGGTTCTTCGTCGTCTGCTCGAACGTGATCGGCTCCTGCATGGGCTCGACGGGGCCGGCCTCCCTCAACCCGGACACGAATCGCCCCTACGGGCTCGACTTCCCGTTGGTGACGATCCGCGACATGGTCCGCGCGCAGGCGATGCTGCTCGACCATCTCGGGATCGGCGAGCTCCTCCTCTGCATCGGCGGCTCGATGGGCGGGATGCAGGTGCTGCAATGGGCCGCGCTCTACCCCGAGCGGGTCTTCGCGGCGATGCCCATCGCGACCGGCGCCCGCCACTCGGCCCAGAACATCGCCTTCCACGAGGTCGGCCGGCAGGCGATCATGGCCGACCCGGCCTGGGCGGACGGGCGCTACCTCGAAGCCGGCACGCGCCCCTCGAAGGGCCTCGGCGTGGCCCGGATGGGCGCGCACATCACCTACCTGTCGGAGGCCGCTTTGCACCGGAAGTTCGGCCGCCGCTTCCAGGCGGGCTCGGCGCCGACCTTCTCGTTCAACGCCGACTTCCAGATCGAGAGCTACCTGCGCCACCAGGGCCTCAGCTTCGTCGAGCGCTTCGACGCGAACGCCTACCTCTACCTGACCCGCGCGATGGACTATTTCGACCTCGCCGAGGACCATGGCGGCGTGCTCGCCAATGCCTTCCGGGGCACGAGGACGCGCTTCTGCGTGATGTCCTTCACCTCCGACTGGCTGTTCCCCACGGCCGATTCCCGGGCGATCGTGCACGCGCTCAACGCCGCCTCCGCGCCCGTCGCCTTCGTGGAGGTGGAGAGCGACAAGGGCCACGACGCCTTCCTCCTCGACGAGCCCGCCATGTTCTCGGCCGCCAAGGGCTTCATCGACGCGGCCGCCCGGGCGCGCGGCCTATGAGCGCGCAGCCCGACATCATGGGGGATGCAGGAGCCCCCTGGGACGCGGCCGACGCCCTGCCGCGCGCCGAGGATGCCGGCGGCGCGCGCGTCGACCACCTCGTCGTGCTGGGGCTGGTGCCGCCGGGCGCGCGCGTCCTCGACATCGGCTGCGGCGACGGCACCCTGCTGGCGCTGCTGCGCGACCGGCGCGGCGTCGACGGGCGTGGCATCGAATTGTCGCGGGAAGGCGTCAATGCCTGCCTCGCCCGCGGCCTCTCGGTGATCCAGGGCGACGCCGACACGGATCTCGCGAACTATCCCGACGGCGCCTTCGACGTCGTGGTCCTGTCCCAGACCATCCAGGCGACGCGCAACCCGCGCATCGTGCTGGAGCACCTGCTGCGCATCGGCCGGCAGGTGATCATCTCCTTCCCGAATTTCGGCCATTGGCGGGTGCGGGCCGAGCTCGCCTTCCGCGGGCGCATGCCCGTCACAGCCATGCTGCCCGAGGCGTGGTATGAGACCCAGAACATCCACCATTGCACGATCCGCGACTTCGTCGGCCTGTGCCGGGTCGTCGGCGCGCGCATCGAGAAGGCCACCGCCCTCGACGCGCGGGGACACCCGATGCGCTTCTCGATGCCCTGGTGGGTCTGGAACCTGATCGGCGCGCAAGGGGTGTTCCTGCTGCGCCGGGAGTGAGCCGGCCGACGAGGGGCATGGCCGACCGCCCTCACCCCACCTGGATCGACAGGCGGCCGTTGGCCCTCTCGAGGCTGCGGGCGAGGAGCCGCATCAGCGCGTAGACCGCGTCGATATGCGGCGTCGCCGTGTCCGTGAGGCGGCCGAGCTCGATCACCGAGCCAACGAGCGCCTCGAGTTCGATCGCGCGGCCGTTCTCCACGTCCTGCAGCATCGAGGTCTTGTGCGCGCCAACCTTCTCCGCGCCCGCGATGCGCCGGTCGATGCCCACGCGGAAGCCGATGCCGAGCTTGCCCGCGATCGCTTCCGCCTCCTCCATCATCGACCGCGCGAGCGCCCGCGTGTCCGGGAACTGGCAGATGTCGACGAGGGTCGCGTGCGTCAGCGCGGAGATCGGGTTGAAGCTGAGATTGCCCCACAGCTTGAGCCAGATCTCGGCGCGGATGTCCTCGAAAACGGGGGCCTTGAAGCCCGCTCTCGTGAGCCGCTCGGCGAGGTCGAGCACGCGCGCGCTCCTCGAACCGTCGAGTTCGCCGAGGCCGTAGCGCTGGCCCTCGACCACTTGGACGAGTCCGGGCTCCGTCAGGATCGCGGCCGGGTAGACGACGGAGCCGATCACCTGGGCCGGGTCGAGATTGCGGGCGATGAGGCCGCCGGGATCGGCGGACTCGATGTGCGTGCCCGCGTAAGCACCGCCGTGGCCGCCCGCGAAGTACCACCACGGGATGCCGTTCTGGAGGGTGACGACCACCGTCTCGGGGCCGATCAGGTGTCGCAGATCCTCGGCGATCGGGCCGACCTGATGCGCCTTGACGGTGAGCAGCACGATGTCGTGCACGCCCGCCTCCGCCATCGACTGCGTCGCCCGCACGTCGCGGGCGTGATACGCGGTGCCGTCCTCGTCGATGAGGCGCATGCCGTTGGCCCGGATGGCCTCGAGATTGGCGCCGCGGGCGATGAAGGTGACCGCCTCGCCCGCATGCGCGAGCTTCACACCCAATTGGCCGCCGATGGCTCCGGCGCCGACGATCGCGATGCTCATGAAACCGTCCTTCGGGTCGCTCGCGCCCCCTCCCCCTGAGAGGGCTCGCGCGGTTTGTCGATTGGATGGGATGGGGTCCCGGGGCTGCTCGCTCTGCGGGCGGCCAGATCAGGCCGACCGTATTTTGAATGCCAGGAGCATCGCCGAAATCGGGCCCGGAAGTCGCGCGCAAAATTTTTGGTGGAACCGCAGGAAAAATTTAGGTGGTCGACAGAGAAATTCGACTCAGAGTTGTATTTATTCAGTTATTCCCGCGCCACATCAAGATGTTAGCCCCCCGCTCGGCTTCGTGATGGAACATTCGGGAGCCGGTCCCGTTCTGACCTCCCGAGAGCGCGCAGTCACGCTTGCGATCCGGGTCCGGGCCGAAATCCGGGCTCCCGATCACGGGTCCGCGCAGCCCCACAACACCCACACGGGAGTTCATCGATGAGCAGCACCACCGACAAGATCAAGGGCCTCGCCAACGAGGCGATCGGCAACGTGAAGCAGGGCGTCGGCAGCATCACCGGCAACGAGAAGCTTCAGGCCGAGGGCAAGGCGCAGGAGCTGAAGGGCGAGGCCCAGAAGACGGTGGGCAACGCCAAGGACGGCGTGAAGAACGCCGCCCAGAGCGCGGCCGACGCCGTCAAGAAGATCTGATCCGCACCGGTCGAACGCGCACGGAGGGCGGGCGCCAGCCCCTCTCCGCGCACGGCACCGGAGGGCCGGCCGCGCCGGCCCTCGCACAGACAGAATGAGGTTGCCAGCATGAACAGGGATCGGATCGAAGGCGGCATCCGCCATCTCCGCGGCCGCGCGAAGACCGCGGTCGGCGCCGTGGCCGGCCGGCCGGTGCCGCAGGTCGAGGGCGCGATCGATCAGGTCGCGGGCGCGGCCCAGTACGCGTACGGCGAAGCCCGGGACGCCGCGCGCGGCCTGCGCCAGGACGGGGAGCGCCTCGTCGGGGAGGCGCGCGACCGCGGGCGCGAGATCGCGGAGGATCTCGGCGAGCGCGGCCAGCGCTACCGGGACGAGGCCCTGCATCGCGGCCGCGCCATCGCGCGCCGCGCCGAGGACAACAAGACGGCGACCCTCCTTCTGGTAGCGGCCGCCGCGTTCAGCCTCGGCTGGCTGAGCCGCCGCGCGCAGTGACGGGCGTCGCCGGACGGCCGAACGGGCATCCCGGAAGCGGGATGCCTTTTTTCATGGCCCGCGATCCCTTAGAGGCGTCCTGAGGGGTCGCGGCCCGAAGGGCCATCGCCGGATCCGCGAGAGGCCGAGCCATGCCGTTCCGTTCCTGGGGTGATCTCACGACGCAGGATCTCGCCGGGCGGGAGGCGGGCCGCACCATCGCGATCCTGCCCGTCGCCGCGATCGAGCAGCACGGCCCGCATCTCCCGCTCGCCACCGATCTCATCATCGCCGAGGGCTATCTCGCCCGTCTCGCCGCGCTCGTCCCGGACGACCTTGACGTTCTGGCCCTGCCCGCCCAGAGCATCGGCAAGTCGGACGAGCACGACGCCTTCGCGGGCACGCTGACGCTCACGGCCGAGACGGCCCTGCGCGCCTGGACCGAGATCGGGCTGAGCCTGCACCGGTCCGGCATCGCCAAGCTCGTCATCGTCACCTCCCACGGCGGCAACAGCGGGCTCATCGATCTCGTCGCGGGCGAGCTTCGAGGCCGCTGCGGCATGGTGGCCGTGACGACGTCCTGGAGCCGCTTCGGCTACCCGCCGGGCCTGTTCCCGGAGGCGGAGATCCGTCACGGCATCCACGCGGGCGGCATCGAGACCGCCCTGATGCTGGCGCTCCGGCCCGATCTCGTCCGGCACGGGGCGGTCGCGGATTTCGTGCCGCGCACGGTCGCGATGGAGGCGGCCTTCACGCATCTTCGCGCCGGGCGGCCCGCCGCCTTCGCCTGGAAGGCCGGCGACCTCCACCCCACGGGTGCGCTCGGCGACGCGCGCCTCGGCACGGCGGAGGCCGGCCGCGCCGCCCTCGACCACGGTGCCCGCGCCTTCGTCGAACTCCTGCGCGACGTCGACCGCTTCCGCCTCGACGGGTGAGCGGCCGCTCAGGCCGCCTTGCGGTTGACGTTCGCCTCGGCCAACGCCGTCAGGGTCTTGTCGGTCGCCTTCTCCTCCCCGAGCGTCTGCTCCAGCAGGCCCACCACGTTGTCGTGGCCGAGTTGCTTGGCGTAGGCGATGAGGGTGCCGTAGCGGGTGATCTCGTAATGCTCCACCGCCTGCGCGCCGGCGATCAGGGCCGCGTCGAGAACCTGCGGGTCGCCCACATCGCCCATGATCTCCTTGGTCTCGGAGATGATGCCGTTGATCGCCGCGCACTCGACGCCCTTGGCCGGCTTGCCGAGTTGCTGGAACACCTGCTCCAAACGCTGGATCTGACCCTCGGTCTCACGCAGGTGCTTCTCGAAGCCCTGCTTGAGCTGCGGCTCACCGGCTTTCTCGATCATCTTCGGCAGGGCTTTGGTGATCTGCTGCTCGGCGTAATAGATGTCCTGCAGCATATGCGTGAACAGATCGTCCATCGTCTTGATCGGGGTGGTGAAGAGACCCATCGTTCCTCTCCCTCATGCTCGAGCGTGACGCGTGCCGTGTGGACATGCACGGGTCAGCTTGGCTGAGGAACCGCGAGGTGGGGCGCAAGTTCCTGAGCTTGACTTGATCTGACCTTGACATTCGGAACCGAATGTCGCCCGCCCTCACCCCTCTTCGCCGCCCTCCTCGGGCGGGCTCAGGGCCGGCCACGCGACGATGCGCTCGGGATATTCCTCCTCGTCGAACTCCTCCTCGTTGCCGGCGAGACGGCCGCGCACCGAGATGCCGGCCTCGTGGACGCTCGCGGCCCGGCCCGAGACGAGGGGATGCCAGTCGGGCAGGTCGAGCCCGTCGCGCACGAGGCGGTAGGCGCAGGTCGGCGGCAGCCAGGAGATGGTGCGCACCGCCTCCGGCGTCAGCCGCACGCAATCGGGCACCCGCTTCTGGCGGCGGGCATAATCGCGGCAGCGGCAGCCGATCCCGTCGAGGAGGGTGCAGCCGATGTCGGTGTGGTGCACCTCGCCCGTCTCCTCGTCCTCGAGCTTGATCAGGCAGCAGCGCCCGCAGCCGTCGCACAGGCTCTCCCACTCCGCCGGATCCATCGCGTCGAGGGACTTCCTGCGCCAGAACGGTTCTGCGGCGGCCGTGCGGGCGCGGCTCTCCCCCATCGGGATTCCTCTGTGCGTTCCGAGGTCTAGCGCCCGGCCGCCCGTCGCGGGCCGGCACGCCGGCCTGCTCTGCCGCAAGGCCGCGGCCGGTGCAAGCGAGGCCGGATGGGCCATCTCCGCCACCGCCGCGCCCCAATCCTGGATCAAGGTTAACGGAATCCTGCCGCGTCGCCGTGCGGCGATCCCGCCGCCTCGCGCGTTGAGGACGCACCCGCAGAAATCGACCGTGGCGCATCGGTAAGCCTCGCGGACGGGCCCGGGGCTTGGTAGAGATGGAGCGGGGCGCCGTGCCGACCGGCGTCGGACCCTGCGGTGCCCGAGGAACCGGACCACGCCGTGCGCCTGCCGAACGCCAAAACGCTCCTGACGCGCGTCAAGCACGCGGCCCTCGCCTTCGACGCCTGGGTCAATGCGAGCCTCTACGACAGCGGCCGCTCGACGGGCGAGGCCTACGAGCGCTTCCAGGAGCGCATGAGCGTGTTCTCGGTGCGCGGCTGGAAGCGCGTCGCGCTCGATCTGACCAGCGAGGGCGTCACGCTCGGCACGGGCGGCGCCATCCTGATGCTGGCGCTCGCGCAGCCCGCCTTCAACCTGACGAGCGACAACTGGCTGAAGCAGCAGGACCTCGCCGTCACCTTCCTCGACCGCTACGGCACCGAGGTCGGGCGGCGGGGCATCAAGCACGACGATTCGCTCAAGCTCGACGACTTTCCCGACATCATGATCAAGGCGCTGGTCTCGACGGAGGACCGGCGCTTCTACGAGCACTGGGGCATCGACCCGATCGGCACGGCGCGCGCCCTCGTCAACAACTCGCGCGGCGGCGGCGGCACGCAGGGCGGCTCCTCGATCACGCAGCAGCTCGCCAAGAACCTGTTCCTGACCAACGAGCGCTCGCTGGAGCGCAAGGTCAACGAGGCCTTCCTGGCGCTGTGGCTCGAGAGCCACCTCTCCAAGAACGAGATCCTGAAGCTCTATCTCGACCGCGCCTATATGGGCGGCGGCACCTTCGGGGCGGTGGCCGCGGCCGACTATTATTTCGGCAAGCCGCTCAAGGACATCAGCCTCGCCGAGGCGGCGATGCTCGCCGGCCTGTTCAAGGCGCCGACGAAGTACGCGCCGCACGTGAACCTGCCGGCCGCCCGCGCCCGCGCCGGCGACGTGCTGCACAACATGGTGGAGGCGGGCTTCGTCACGGAAGGCCAGATCCAGACCGCCCTGCGCAACCCCGCGACCCCGGTGACGCGCCAGCGCGACATCACGGCCGACTACTACCTCGATTGGGCCTTCAACGAGATCAAGGGCTTGGCGGATGCCGGCCGCTTGCGCAACGACCGCGTGCTGACCGTGAAGACGCCCCTCGACATCGGCATCCAGAAGCGGGCCGACCAAGTGGTCGAGAACGTGCTGCGCCAGTACGGGGACCAGTACGACGTCGACGAGACGGCGATGGTCATCCTCGACCCGGACGGGGCGCTCCGTGCCATGGTCGGCGGCGCCGATTACGGCGAGAGCCAGTTCAACCGCGCCACCGACGCGCTGCGCCAGCCCGGCTCCTCCTTCAAGCCCTACGTCTATGCCGCGGCGCTCGCCTCCGGGCAGTACCGGCCCGAGACGAAGGTGGTCGACCGCCCGGTCTGCATCGGCAATTGGTGCCCGCAGAATTACGGCCGCTCCTACGCGGGGGCGACGAACCTCACGGTCGCGGTGACGAAGTCGATCAACACGATCCCGATCCAGATCTCGATCGCGCTCGGCAAGGCGATGGGCATCTCCCACGAGGCCCGGGCCGCGAAGGCGGGCCGCGCCAAGATCATCGAGACCGCCCACAAGATGGGCATCACCACGCCGCTGACCGATTCCGTCTCCCTGCCGATCGGTTCGGCCGAGGTGACGGTGATCGATCAGGCCGCGGGCTACGCGGTGTTCGCCAATGGCGGGCGGCGGGCCAAGCCCTACGCGGCGATGGAGGTGCGGAACTCCTCCGGCGAGGTGATCTACCGCCACGACGACGAGAAGCCCGAGCAGGTGCTCTCGACCCAGGTCGTGGCCGACATGAACTTCATGCTGAACAAGGTGGTGGAGGAGGGCACGGCCCGGCGCGCCCAGATCGAGGGCGTCAAGGTGGCGGGCAAGACCGGCACCACGAACGCCTACCGCGACGCATGGTTCGTCGGCTACACGGGCAATTACGTCGGTGCGGTCTGGGTCGGCAACGACGACCACAGCCCGTCGAACAAGATGACGGGCGGCTCGCTGCCCGCCATGCTCTGGCACGACGTGATGGAGAACGCCCACCAGGGCATCGAGCTGAAGGTGATGCCGGGCCTCCGGGACGGCGCCCGCCCGGCCGCGCAGGTGAGCAGCAATCCGGCCGCGCCCGCGGGCGGCGGAGCCAGTGCGGCAGGCAAGCTCTCGCGCCGCTCCTTCGAGGTGATCGGCGGCCTCAACGGATTGTTCCGCTCGGTCGAGCCCGCCGTCGCGGGTTCGGGGGGCCAGAAACCCGGCTTCAAGCCGGCGGCGGCCGCGGATCCCGCTTCGGGGACCTCCGGCAGCCTCGCCGAGGGCGTGCGCCCGGCGGCCAGCCGCATCGAGACCCGCTGAGGCAATGGTCGTGACGAGTTTGGCGGAGAGACAACCGGGCGGTCCGCGCGCGCAGGCCGGGGCGGCGGGCCTCGGCGGGCGGGCAGCGGGCGCCGTGCGCGACTTCCTGCGCAAGACCTCGCGGGTCGGGCTCGTGCTCTACGCCCTCGGCCTCGGCGCCGGGCTCGGGCTCGTCAGCGCCGACTGGGCGACGCGGGGCCGCTACCCGTTCGGCGGCGTCACCGTCGGTCCCTGGACGGCGTGGCCGCGGGCGGGCGCCGCCAATGCCGACCCCTATGCCCGGGCCGTCAACGCGCGCCGGGGCGAGATCCCGCTCGCGGTCGGCGAGGGGCTGCTGCTCTCCGCGACGACGGACGACGAAGGCCGCGCGCTCGAGGCCGGCTGCAGCTACAGCATCGCCGGCCACACGCCGCCCGCGCGGGCCTGGACGCTGACGGTCACGGGCCGCGGCGCGGCGGAGCCGGGCCGGCCGGCCCTGCGCGGCGGCTTCACCTCGACCGAGATCCTGCGCGAGCGCGACGGGCGTTTCGTGATCGCCCTCGCCCCCGGGGCCCGGCCCGGGA
>NZ_SMNT01000125.1 GCF_004348265.1 Methylobacterium segetis | reverse complement strand
CGCCCGCGCGGCCTCAATCGCTGCGCGTTCCTCAGCCTGCGTGTTCTCGAACAGCGAGTGATCTGCCCGGGCAAGACCATACCCGACCTCGTCGAAGACGAGGCGCTGCAGATGCACCTCGTGCACGCCCATCTCCGCTGCGAGCCGCACGAAGGCCGGCAGTTGCTCGATGGTCTCCTTCAGGCCGGTGAGCCAAAGTGAGACCTTCGGCACGACGGCCTCGATCCTCCTCTGATAGGCGACGAACTGGCCCACATCGCGGACGATCCGGTCGAAGAAGTCCTTGCCGCGCACCCGCAAGTATGAGGCGCGGTCCGCAGCGTCGAGCGACACACGTAGCTCGTCGAGCCCAGTGTCGATCAGTTCCTGGAAGCGCTTGGGCTGCATGAGCGTGCCGTTCGTATTGAACAGCACGTAGATGCCCCGCCTCTTCAGGTAGCGGATCATCCGCGGCAGCGACTTCACCAGCATCGGCTCGCCGACACCGTGAAGCACCACGCGAGCCACGTTCGGCACCTGATCGACGATCCGGGTGAACAACTCCCAGCTCATGTCGGCGGGGGGTTCCAGCGTTTCAAAAGTGCGGGGACACGTCTCGCAGAGCAGATTGCAACGGTTCGTCACCTCCAGGTAGAGGCAGATCGGAAGCACTTCGGACCTTGCTGAGCGCTGTGCGCCGATCCCCTCGAAGTAGCGTCGCGGGTCCTTGAGCGTGGCGGATATCGACATCAGGACGCTCCTCGTGGACTGACCGCGATGGGAACGGACTGGTCGCGCAGGCCGGCGCGCAACGCGAGGGCAAGAGCCGGGACGAAGACGAGGCTTGGCCAGGCAAAGCGCTCGTTGAACGGGTCGATGTAGAAGAGGACGGGGGCCGCGGAGAGCCAGATCACCGCTGGGCTCGGGGACACCGTCGCAGGCAGCGCGAGCCACGCGTAGTACCAAGCGTAGTGCGGGCTCGCCGCGACAGTCGCGCAGGCGGCGAGGATACCGGCGTCGCGGCACAGGGTAACCGGCACGGATGCGCCCGTCGGCGGATGGCGTGTCGCAATCCAAAGCGACAGGGCCGAGAAGACAATGCCGACCGAGAGCGCGTACCCCCACGCAGCCGAGACGGGCAGCGGAACGAGGTGAGACAGTCCGGCGAGCAGCCAGAAGCCCTGCCCAGTCGCGAAGCCCTCCTCCGCGCCGTAGGCTGGGAGAAAGCCGAGTACCTGCGTCCCCACCGACAGATAGGGCAGGTAGAGCGCAACGATGACGGCAGCGCCCGTCAGCACCTGTCGCCACAACCAACCGCCGCGTAGGAAGGCCGGCGCCACGACGATGGGCAGGAACTTCACGAGCGTCGCCGCGGCGAGGAAAGCCCCCGCGAGGCCGTCGCGGCGGCGCGCCCGGGCGAGAAGTGCCAGGGCCAGCAGACCCACCGCCACCGCGTCCACATGCCCATCACAGGCGAAAGACCAGAGCACGAGCGGGTTCCAGGCGTAGATCAGTACGCGCTCCCTCGGCAGGCCAGACAGGGCGAGGAGGCGCAGCAGACAGGCAATCGCGAGGCCATCGCAGAGCAGCATCGCGGCCTTCATGCCGGTCACGGTTGTGGTGACCTGTCCAACGGCGGCGAAGAAGAGCTGCGCGGCCGGCGGATAGATCGTGTGGGCATAGTCGGCCCGGTTGATGAGCGGGAAGACGGCAGGGTCCCGCAGAAAGCTCAGCGCCGGATCCGCCGGCACATGGCGGTAGGGATTGATGCCCGCGGCCTGGACCTGTCCATCCCAGACATAGCGGTAGATGTCGCTCGACAAAAACGGCAACGAGGGCAGGAGAAGTAGGCGCAGGAGCACTGCGATGGCGATCACGAACCAAACGGCCCGCGGGCATGGCGTCCGCAGGACGCGGCGAACGGCGAGGAAGTAGACGGCGACGCTGATCGCAAGCACACCGACGAACACTTGCGCCCGCAGCGGCGTGCCGACCGTGTCGGCGCCGGGCACGTGAAGCGCCAGGGCAGCCAGCGTCAGCGCAATCAGCAGGGTCCCGAGCAGGGCGAGGCCCGCGGGAGGAGTTTCGAGACGCCCACTCATGGCGTACGCCCCGGGCTCTGCGGCGATGGCAACATCGCGGCGTGGCCGGGGCGATCGGTCATGCCGAGAGCGGCAGAGGCCTCGCCTCGCGAACCTTCGCCGTAACCGAGCCGCGCCAGCACGGCCCGGCTCGCATGTGCCGCGTAGCCGCCGCGCTCCACCTGCAGGCAGGCGAGGGTAGCTGCGTCGTCCACGTCATACCAGGGCGGCAGTTCGACAAGGTCGAGGTCGAGCCCGCGTGCCCGTGCGCGGGTGGTCTCGGCGACGCTCGCCGTGCTCCAGGCGATGCGCGAAAACATCTCCGGACATCGCGCCTTCAGCCCAAGCAGGTAGTAGCCACCGTCTGCGCAGGCACCGAGCACGGCCCGGTCGCCGGGTTCGAGGAGCAGACGGGCAGCCTCCACCAAGTGGGTGGTGGGCAGGGTCGGGCAGTCGGAGCTCAGCACGCAGGCAGCAGCGTGGCCCTCTGCCAACATCCCATCGATCGCGTGAAGGAGGCAGCGTCCGAACCCATCCACACCGTCTGGCATCGGCGGAGAACCGTCCGCCAGCACGAGGACGGTTCCTGAGGCGATGTGGGCCCGGACGAGATTCTCCGTGCCTGCGGGCGCATACGCAGCAAATCGCGCGATGGGCGCCCGCGCGGCTGCCTCTGCCATGCTCTGGGTCGTGTCGTGGAGGAAGGCGGCCGAGAGGGCGGCGGCGTCCTGTGGAGTGAGAGGCGGGCAGAGGCGCGTCTTCGAGCAGCCAGCCCGCGGGGCTTTGGCCATCACGCCGATCGCGCAGGTTCCGGGGAAGGCACGAGCCATACTCAGAGCCCACTGAACCAGTTGTAGCCGCGGTCCGTCCAGTAGCCGCGCGGCTGCTTGTCCGTGACGTAGATGGTTGTCACGAATTTCGGGTTCTTGAAGCCAAGCTTCGTTGGAATGCGTAGCTTGAACGGAAATCCATGCCGATGCGGCAGCAGCGCGTCGTGAAGGCGAAATGCCATCAGCGTCTGCGGGTGGAGCGCCGTCGGCATGTCGAGGCCCTCGTAGTAACCGTCCGCGCACTCGAAACCGACATAGCGGGCGGTGGTGTCGGCCCCGATGCGCTCCAGAAAGGTGCGCAACGGCGTGCCGGTCCACTTGCCGATCATGCTCCAGCCTTCGACACAGATGTGCCGCGTGATCTGGGTGACCTGAGGCAGGGCGTGCAGCGCCTCCACGGTCCAAGGACGCTTGTCGGCGATCTTGCCTGAAAGCAGCAGCCTGTAATCCGCAGGCTCGAGCCGTGGCGCCTGCTCTGGCCCATACCACGCGTTGTAGCGGAAATCCTTGTTTGCCATGGACTCGGGGAAGGTCGGCGCGAGGCGTTCCGGGTTGAAGAGGCTGGCTTGGACGGCATCATTCCAGGCCGAGACGCGCGCGAGCGCCCCCTGGACCGCGTCGCCGTCGCTCACATCGCAGCCCGTGAGCAGTGTCAGGGCGCCGAGCGTGAGGCCGCCCCCGAGCAACTCGCGCCGCGGCAATGCGAGGTCTTGCTGAGTTCTGGGCATGGCGCTCCTCCGCTCAGGGACGTCCGCCGTTCCTCGGGGCCGGCGAGCCAGATCGGCCCGTGATCATGGCCACGAGGGTGCTCGGCACCAGCGCCACGAGGGCGAGATGGATGACAAGGAAACCGACGATCACGATCATCGCGAGGAAGTGTACGATGCGTGCGCCCTGGAAGCCGCCGAACAGCACTTCCAACGGGTAGGTCTGCACTGGCTTCCAGATCGCGAGGCCGGAGACGATGATCACGATAATCGCGGCAAGCACGC
Source organism: Methylobacterium segetis (assembly GCF_004348265.1). Lineage (GTDB taxonomy): Bacteria > Pseudomonadota > Alphaproteobacteria > Rhizobiales > Beijerinckiaceae > Methylobacterium > Methylobacterium segetis. Next base: position 9,353 of record NZ_SMNT01000125.1, on the reverse strand, counting down.
CCCAGTAGAAAACTTTCTGCACGGTGTTGTATTCGCCGAGGCGGTGCTCCAGGCGGAAATGCAAGGCTGCGGTGAAGTCGTGCAGGAAAGCGCGGGGCCCCACCGGGAAGAAGTCGCGCCGAAAGTGGCCCGAGACCACACCGTAGATCACGAACAGCAGGAAGGCGGCGATTAGCAGCCACATACCGGCGAAGTGCCAGGCAATGGCTGTGGCGACCCCTGGATCGCCGTGGCGGGCGAGGGCCGCTTCCACATCTCCCCCGAGCGTGACTGCGAGTGGAAAACGGAAGGGTAGGATCGGCTCGGCATTGTAGATCCGCCAGCCGCTCCCGACCATGATCAGGATAGCGAGCGCCATCGACCAGTGTGCCAGTCGCACCGGCCAGGCATGGGTCTGAACGCCGAGGACGCTCATGCGGAACTCTCCAGCCCTTGAGCGCTCAAGGTCGCCCGGCCTGCAGCCGATAGAAGGAAATCGACGAAGGCCTGCGGGTTGGGCCGGCGTGCGAGGGTCGTCACGGCGACTTGGAACGCGAGCGGCGGCACGACGGCATCCGGTACGGTGCGGACCACCTCCAAACTCGGGTGATGGGCAAGCTCGCTTGCATGGAGGAGGCCGGCCTCTGCCTCGCTGCGCTCCAGCAGAAAGGCGACCTCGGCCGTGTCGAGCACGCCCAGCACGGCCTGCTCACCGAGGTGCAGCGCCCGGATCACCGATGGCCCATCCACGTCGGCGGCAGGTGTCCGGTCTGGAATGGTGATGCGGCCCCTCAGCGCCGCGTCTCCGACTCCACGGCGCGCGGCCAGAACGTAGCGTATGGACCATGGACCCGCGGGCGTGCCGGCGACCAGGCCGGCGACGGTCGCCGCCTGCATGATGGTGTCCTGCGTGAATAGGAGGTCGTTTTGAACCTTGCGGGCGAGTTGCGGGAGAAGAAGGCCCGGACTCGTCGGGAAAACCCTCACGCGTACGCCCGCAGCCTCATGGAACCGGTCGGACGCGCGCGAGAGGGCAGGCCCCATTGCGGTATCGCAGTTCAGAACGAGGTCCGTTGTCGTGACGGCATCGCTCGTACCCTGGGGCTTCGCTGCCGCGAGCGACAGCAAGGGCAGGCTCTGGAGGAGACGTCGGCGCAGGATCGTCATGCTGGCACAATCCTCCGATCAGTCTGCTCCCCTTTTCGCAGGTCCAGTGCCGCGGTTACGCCCGAAGTCAAAAATGTGTTGCCTGGCTGTGTTCAGCCGCTCAGGGAGCGCTGGATCGGCCACTTCAGCAAAGGCAACAAGGCCTACCCTCACCTGAGAAGTGCAGGCTGTTCAACGCGCGGGATTTCTCAGTCGACGGGCGGCTTGCATGCCCCTGCGATGCGCCCCGGAGCTGAGACTGTCCACTGTCGCAGGCGTACAGAGTTAGGAGATGACCATTCCTCTTGGTTCGCCACCTTTGCCGAGAGCGGTTTTTCTCTTCGATAATTGAAGCCCCACTGGCCCGCCTCATGAGAACAGCGGAGCGGGTGCCCCGAGACCCTTTCGCAGGCCTGCCTGCGGGGCGCCCGAACCACATGCGATGAATGGTGTTTGCGGCAGCCTACTGAATCATGTCTTCTTGTGCTGTCTCGGGCATGCCTTGCATGCTGTTGACCGGTGCGATGGCCATCATCTTCCCGTTCTTCAACTTCAGGACGTTGAACTTCCGACCCGTCTTGGTGTCGGTTGCAACGGCTACCATCATCTGCTGGGGCGCAAACTGGGAGAGGGTAAAGTCGTGGCCCCACGCTGAGAAAGTTTGTTGGGCCCAGGCATACCCGGAAGCGGCAGCAACCATTGCTCCGGCAAGCACCAGAACTTTTGTCATGGCTCATCTCCACGGTTGGTGTGGCGATCAGACTTTCGGAGGCATTGCTGGCGTCGTAAAATGCCGTTTGTGCATCGTGACTATGCCCGGTGGTATCGGGGACGAGGAGTAGGGCAGGCCGAGCGCGAGCCTTCGGCACAGGCTGGTGCGTATTCGGGAGACCGACCGACAGATCCAACCTTCGGAGGCGCTGCCTCGGTGTCTCATCGGATCTGCCAGCGGCGACGATCGACAGCGTTGCATGGCGCTCGCTGCCATCAGCACGCATCATCTCGATGCCCAAACGGCATTATCTTCTCTATGCCGCCGCGCCGATGATCGGATCCAGAAGCAAGGAAGTGGTTTCCGCGCTTCTCTTAAGAAAGGATCAAGATCATGCGCACCCTTCTTCTTGCCGGCGCCGTCGTCGTTGCCTTCGCCTCCTCGGCCAACGCTTGGACCCAATCGATCCTGCACCCCGAAGGACAGGGCAGCGCAGTGACGCTGAATGGGGTCACGCCTCGCTACACGATCTACGGTTCGGAAGCCGGCCGCTCGATTCAGCCGGCGCGGCCAGCCAAATCGGTGCGAACCGCACCGGCCCAGGGCCCCTTCGCCGACGATAGCGAGATGCTGCACCACCATTCCCACAACTGAGGTCCTCGGCGTCGCTCACTGGAGCCCGCGATGGACAACGCTTCGCACGGGGGGCGCCCGATGCCCCCCGAGAGCGTGAGCCACGTCACGGGAGGCTCCTGAAGGAGATGCGATCCTCACGGCACGATGAATGAACAGGAGGCGGTCATGGTCCTCACGGTGTTCGATCCACGCGCGGGCACTCAGGTCCGGATCTGGGTCCCGGCAGTTCCCGTCACTCTCCAGCCGGCCCCAGCGGCCGTCGTCCGACCTCCCCGGTTCATGCACTCGGCAAGCCGGGCTGCCTGATCTCGCTTTTGCCCCACTCCAAGCTCATCAAGACACGCTTTCTCCGTCACGTGATCCGGCGACGGCACCAGAGGATCCCTTTCAGGAGGCTCCGATGAAGCGTTCCCACGAACGACGCGCGAAATGTGCAGTCCTGCGGGAGCTCGACCGGCTGCTTGCGCGCCGAGCACTGATCGCGCCAGCACAGCCCGACCACGCTCGCTGAGCCGGCCGGCGCCCAAGCGTACCAACACCCACTCCCTCTCGACTGCGGCCCAGTTGTCGAGACAATACCCGGCCGGTGTCCCACGGCCGCGGCGAGCGATTGGCTCGAAGTGTCCGTTGTGACCGCGAGCCCGGAGCTGTCGATGGAGCTCCACGAGATCCGCTACTTCCTGGCGGTCGGCCGCTTTGGCAGCTTCACCAAGGCAGCCGAGCACTGCAACGTGACGCAGCCCGCCCTGACGCGGGCAATCCAGAAGCTGGAGGACGAGCTCGGCGGCCTCTTGGTCTCTCGAGAGCGCGGCCACGTGCACCTGACCGATCTCGGCCGCCTGCTGGAGCCGGAATTCACTGAGATGATCGAGCGGCGCGAGCGCGCCAAGCAGGCAGCCTCGCGCTTCCTGCGCCTGGAGGGCGCCGAGTTGCGCCTCGGCGTGATGTGCACGATCGGGCCGCTGCGCTTCGTCGGATTCCTGAACAGCTTTCGCATCGCCCATCCCGGCATTGAGCTGACCCTCGTCGAGGGCGTGCCGGCACGCCTCACAGAGATGCTGCTCGGGGGCGAGCTCGATGTGGCGATCATGGCCGACCCACGCGGCTTCTCCGATCCGCTGCGGGCGAGTCTACTCTACGAGGAGCACTTCATGGTTGCCTGCGGGCCGGGCCACGATTTCGCCTGCCGCAACGCGATCCGGATGCGCGACATGGCGGGGCAGATCTACCTGCAGCGGATCAACTGCGAGTACCGGGACCATCTCGCCGAACTCCTGCGCGAACAGGGCACCGAGATCCTGCGCTCTCACCGCAGCGAGCGTGAGGACTGGATCCAGAGCATGGTAGCGGCAGGGATGGGGATATGCTTCCTGCCCGAATTCACCGCCACCCTGCCAGGGCTGGCTCTCCTACCGGTGATGGAGCCGGTGGTCACTCGGCAGGTGTGTCTTGTCACGGTCAGCGGCCGGCGCTGGTCCTCGCCACTGGCGGCACTGGTGGCAGCACTCGGTCAGTATACGTGGCCGGCGAGCCGCTTTTCGCTCGATGAGCAGGCTGCGTAGCAGGCAACTCGGCAGGAGCCGATGAATTCTGCACCGGCTGCAAGTCCCGATCGTCGCCTCCAGCGCTGTCCATCATGGCTCGCCCGCATCGCACCGCTTCGCGGCCCGGTGACGAATCGTGGACGCTCGCAGACGATGCAGGGGATGGAAGACCCCAGGCGGACATACGCCATGTCTGAGCGGTGGCCCTATTTGTGCCTCAGCGCGAGGGACAGGCAGGCACCTTCGTACACTCATGCTTCCGATCGCCCGACAGCACGCCCACTACGTCTTTGCCGTTCTGCAATCGGGCATCACGACATTGATCTCCAGCGGCATCGCCAGCGCGCCGCTGGCCGGAGAAGACCGCTTTCTCACCCATTGGCTCTGGGCATGGGCCATTGCCTGGTCGTTCATGATTCCGATCGTTGTCGTGGCGGCGCCGACGATCAGAAGGGTTGCTACGGCGCTGACTGCTGGCCCGGCATCCGGCCACTCCGACTCAGATCCACCATGATTTGAGTTGATCAACGAGCTCGAGACCGGCGGCGGATGCTCGGCTCTTCGGCAGGTACTGGGGCGGCCTGCTCGGTCCTGTTTCCAGAGACGCCGATTCTGCGATCTGCAAAGTGGGCGCCGACCTGATCCGATGATCCGGTCACCCCGTGTGCGTGGGTCGGTCTCGGACAGACCCGCCGTCGAGGATTCGTGCCGACGCGCGACCGCCTTGTGCCGCCCCTCGGGCCGCCGATCGTCGGTCACCGCCGCCTGATCGATCTCTCGAGGCTTCAAAACCACGCCACCCATGAAGTGGGGAGTTCGACTCATGAAGCGCCTTCTGATCGCAGCGGCTCTGATCCTGGCGCCGCTCGCGGCCCGCAGTGAGGACCGGCTGCCGACCATTCCGCCGAGCCAGTACACCGCCGAGCAGCAACAGGCCGCCTCGGCATTCGAAGCGGTCCGCAAGACGCCCGTCTTCGGGCCCTTCGAGCCGCTGATGTACTCGCCTGATGTGATGACGCTTGCCCGCTCGATGGGCGACTATCTCCGCTACAAGCCCAAGATCGGCACCACCCTGTCGGAACTCGCGATCCTGCTCGTCGCACGACACTGGACGCAGGACTACGAATGGTATGTCCACGCACCGATCGCGCAGAAGGTGGGGATCAGGCCGGGTATCATCACGGCGATCCGCGATGGGCGGCGGCCAGAGGACATGAGCGCGGACGAGGCCTTGGTCTACGACTTCGTCAGCGAGTTGCAGCAGAACAAGGCGGTCTCGGACGCGACCTTCGCCAGTGCCGAGGAGCGGTTCGGGAAGCCGGGAGTCGTCGATCTGACCGCGATCTGCGGCTACTACACGCTCCTCGCGATGGAGCTGAATACGGCGCGGTACGGCTTGCCGAGGGACGGCACGCCTCTGCCGCGACTGCCTCAGTGAGTGCCTGGAGCCGACACCACTTATCGCGGGATGGTGCGCCTGTGGAGGGCCTGTTCGTCGCAGCGTGTTTTGGCATCACACGGCGTGGATCGCCGGTTTGTTGGCCGAGCCAGAGGGTGGCTGGGCGCGTCCCTCCAATGAAGAGAGGAGAGGCAGGTCCGTGAACCCAGCCTCGCCCCAATGCGGGGTCTTTCCTCTCGCGCGCCTTTGCGGGCGAAACCGCCGCATATGCATCTCGCCCGCCGCGAAGGACCGATTGGAAATGGCCGCTTCAGCCACAATGCATGTTAGATAATGCGGTCTCGATGCGGAAAGCAGACCGGCGGCTTTCCCCCAGACCCGGCCGGGGCCTATGCGCCCATTGCCCCCTCCAGCCGATCCAGACGGCATCTCCAAAGCGGTCATTCATCGGCTGGGTGCTTGGGAAGCTCCCGGCTGATGTGAGACATCTGCCCGCGTCAGGTACCATGATCGGGGTTGGCCGAAATCCGGCAGCCTGCTTTCCGCCTCATGCCTCGAAGGCGAAGATGCGGTCCCAGTCGTTCTTCATGCTGATCACCGTCCAGCCCTGCTTTCGCGCCTCGTCGTAGAGCGCTGGGGAGAAGGTGCCGATCTTACTGTCAGGAAGGCCGGCCGCCGGACCGTAGGCATATTCGCGCGAGGCATCGTCGTGGAGCACCAGCATCGCTAGGCGGGTGCCCTGGCCGCCGCGCGTGTATTCCAGCATCTCACGGTCACCGACGGAGTTACCGAAAGCTGCGACGGGACGTCGGCCAATCATGAGGTGAATGCCTTCGACCTTGCCGGCCTTGTCGTCGTTGAGCAGCAGTTTCGGCTCCTTGGTCAGGAGCGGCTTGCCGTCCTGGCCGTAGCCGAACTTCGTTGTGCCTGCGGTGCCGACCACCTGCTCGGGCGGGATGCCATAGGTCTTCTCGGCGTAGACGCGTACGAAGTCCTGACCGCCGCCGGTGACGATGTAGGTCTTGAAGGCATTGGTCTGCAGGTATCGCAGGACCTCCTGCATCGGCTGAAAGGTCAACTCGGTGTAGGGGCGGTTCCAGCGTGGATGCCGGGCGGTTTCGAGCCAACTCGACACCTCGGACTGGAATTCTTCCACCGTCATACCCGTGAGTGTGGCGGCGAGGATGTTCTCGAGATCCCGCAGGGGGAGGTTTGCTGTCGCCTCGCGGTTGCCGGACAGCACGGTTCTGAACGGCTCGACGTTCCGCAGCTCCGGATCTTTCGCGACCACGGCCGGGACGCGCTCCAGGCAGTAGGCGACCTGCGTGTACACCGGCTGCTCGACCCAGAGGGTCCCGTCCTGATCGAACACGGCGATCCGCTCGTCTGGAGCCACGTAGGTCGGGCTCGACGGCTCGGTCGTTACGCGCACGAAATCGACGATCGCCTGCTTCGCCGGCCCTTCGTTCCAAGACGGCAGCAAGCCGCCCGGTTCTTTTGTCTGTGCGGCAGCGGGGACGAGGGTTCCCGACAGGGATGGCAGCAGGGCTAGGGTCGACAGCAACGTGCGTCGGTTGATGCCGTTCAGGCTTCGAACTCCCCTCATGTCTGCCTCCTGCCGTGGTTTGGAAGGGCCTTTCGCTGCTGGACGTCGGATCCCTGTGCTCGGCCGAGAAGGCCCCGTGCTCCGGCGCGGTGGGAGCTCGAGAAAAGGCATTGAACTGACGCAATAACCGAATAATAGAACGTTTATCGACCCTTAGGAGCGTGATCTACACGAAAATAATAGGTGTATTTGGGCAAATTTACTTCCGAAATCTCGTAGAATTGGAAATTGAATAGAACCTAATCGATGATACCAGCAAAGGTTCAATTTTTGCGCAGTGATCAAATAGGGTTTGCCCCACTGTGACCAAATAGGGCTTGCCCGTCAGTACTTTAGCAGGAGTACGCCGCCGTTCGCTGGTTTAGCGTTTCGGAAGCCCATTCAGGGTTGCGTGATGTTCACGATGCTGTCGCCGGTGACGATCAGGGTGACGACTGTTCATGGCCGGCGGTGATGCTCACGATGAGCAGTAGACATTCGTCGAGGTTATGGTGTTTCCGCCGTGCTCCTGCGAGTTCCAGGTTCCCGCCGACACCGGCGCGTTGGGTGGTGCAGCGAAGTAATAGTTTCTCGTATCGAAGCCTTGCGATCCGTCCCGCTTGGTGTAGGTCCGGAACAGCTGGAGGGTGCATCTAAAGTACGGCTTGTTATCTGGATTTATCACCAGTAGCGGGTAGAATGGTGTCGGGGACGGTAGATACCACACAAAGTAAGGCGCCGCCTGCGCAGAGGTGTAAAGCGCAGACGCGTGAAGCATTGTCATGAAGTGCCACGCAGTCTTATTGAGCATGTGGGCGCCATCTCATAACAATTGAAAATTCAATCTGAATGCGACGGTGAAAATTTGTTCCCTATCTTTCGGATATTTTTCGCAAGAGTTCATTGCCGAATCTGGCGTAAGCGAGTAAGCCGTCATTGCCAGTAAGATTTAAATATTGAGTCGGCCATCGCAGAAATCACGCCATTGGATGACCTCTCTGAGCGCGGCAAGCGAATGCACGTGGCCATACCCGCCCTCCTACCGGTTCTACCAAACTTGGCGATGAACCAGGATAGCGGGCCCGGTTCCTACGACCCGCGTCGCTCGCCATTCCAATAGCCACCGCAGCGCCATGTGCCGGAGCTAGTCCAAGCCCCCGCTCCATAGTCGCCCCGGAGACGGCCGACCACATCGGCGCGGTCGATACCACGCACGATGCTGCCTCGGACCGCGCCGCTCGGCTGGACGCGCCCTGAGATCGTGAAGTCGCCTCCGCCGGCGTAGTAGATCTGCCCGCCCCGAACGATGACACCGTAGCGGTAGGCCCGATCGCAGTTGCCCTGTTCGGTGACCACCACCACGCTCCAGGCGCCATCGAACTGCGCCACGCCATGCGGCCTGGGCGCCGCCTGAGCCTCGCTCGCCGCCCCTGCGAGCGCGAGCAGGAGAGACGCGCCACCGAGGCCTCTAGTACGCGTAGCCATAGTAGCCCGTGGACACGCAGGTCCCGTAATACGGATCGTAGGAGGCGTAAGGCTCGCAGCCGCCGTAGCCGTAATAGCCACCGTAATAGTCGTCGCTGAGGGCGTAGCCCGCGGCCAGTCCGAGCCCCAGCCCGGCCAGACCGTAACCGTAGCCTGGGTACCAGCCACGCCGGTAGCCGTAGCCATAGCGGCCGACCCCACCGTAGACCCCACGGTAGCCGCCGACTGCCGCGCCACGGTAGGCACCGAACCCGCCCCGGTAAACGCCCGCCGCGGCACCAGGGTAGCCTCCGAAGCCGCCGCGGTACCCACCCGCAAAGCCGCCGACCCGCGCACCCCCTAGGCCGGCGCCGCTGAAGCCGCCTCCTCGGAATCCGCCACCACCAATGCTCCCACCGCGGAAGCCACCACCTCCGAAGCCGCCGCCGTGGAAACCACCACCGCCGCCGAACCCGCGGGCCTCAGCACCCGAGCCGGCGAGCACCAGCGCACTTACGCAGGCCGCCGAGACGATCATCAGACGCTTCATGACGCTTCCTCCTGCTGCCTGAGACTAGAGCGCCGCGCCGGCGCTTCGGGTGACGGGCGGCGGTGCCCAGGACCCGTTCAGCAGCGCGTCCTTCGGCCAGTAGGTGCGCAGCATCAGCACGAAGGGGCCGGCCGGCGCCGGCAGCCAGTTCGATTCCCGCTGCGCGCCGGGGCTCTCGTGCTGGATCAGGAGGTCGACCGAGCCGTCCGGGTTGGTCTTGAGGTCGTTGCGCGGGCTCACCGTGTAGCGGTTGAGCGGGTTCGCGACGAAGAAGTAATCCGCGTCGTACATCGTCAGCGACCAGAAGCCGTTGACCGGCGGCAGCTCGCCGGGCGGGA
>NZ_SMNT01000124.1 GCF_004348265.1 Methylobacterium segetis | reverse complement strand
AGCATCGAGCTGATGCTCAAGTCCGAGAACTTCAACACCTACACCACCGATCTCGGTGAGGAGGGCGTCGATCTCGGCAAGCTCTACGATTACGACATCATCCTGCTCGACCTGAACCTGCCCGACATGTCGGGCTACGAGGTGCTCCGGTCGCTCCGCGTCGCGAAGGTGAAGACCCCGATCCTGATCCTCTCCGGCATGGCCGGCATCGAGGACAAGGTGAAGGGCCTCGGCTTCGGCGCCGACGACTACCTCACCAAGCCCTTCCACAAGGACGAGCTCGTCGCCCGCATCCACGCGATCGTGCGCCGCTCGAAGGGCCACGCCCAATCGGTCATCACGACGGGCGACCTCATCGTCAACCTCGACCAGAAGACCGTCGAGGTCTCCGGCTCGCGGGTGCACCTCACCGGCAAGGAGTACCAGATGCTGGAACTCCTCAGCCTGCGGAAGGGCACGACCCTGACGAAGGAGATGTTCCTCAACCACCTCTACGGCGGCATGGACGAGCCCGAGCTGAAGATCATCGACGTCTTCATCTGCAAGCTGCGCAAGAAGCTCGCCAATGCCAGCCAGGGCAAGAACTACATCGAGACGGTCTGGGGCCGCGGCTACGTGCTGCGCGATGGCGTCGCTGAAGTGCAGAAACTCGCCAGCTGAATGCGGCGGCCTCGAGATCGCCTCTTACCGACGACTGACACCAACCTCCGCGATCCGGCCGGCATCATGGGCCGATGAGACTGGTCATGGCTTCTCTCGTGAGGCCTGAAGGTAGGCGCGGCGGCAGAGCAGTGCGTTGAGCGCCCAGGCCGACCGCGCTGCCAGGAGGCTCGCCGCGGCTAGCGCGGCCGTCCCAACCTCGCGTCGGCTCACCACGGCAACAGGGCCCCGTGTCGATGCCACCGGCCCCTCGGCAAGCCCTTAGGCAGGTGCCGACTGCCGCCGCAGCAGGTTGCGGACGACACGGAAGGGAAGGAGCGGCAGCTTCAGAAGAGCTGTGATGGCCAGCACGGCGCGCACCGTGACGATCGCGATCATGGAATTTATCAACGGACGCCCTCGCATCGTGTGGCAGCTCGCTTGTGCCGCTGGACCGCCATCGGATGGAAAAGGAGCCCCGAACGCGGCGACACCGTGAAAGGAGCGAGCTTTGCCTGCGTGTGAGCCCCGGAGGTCGCTTACGGCCTTCCAGGCGGGGCTTGAGGCGGTTCATCGCCGGCAGGAGGTGGCTCTCCTCGCGTGCGTAACGGCACCTCGATCAGGAAATCGCCGGCGAACCAGCCATCAGACGGGACGAGACAGCCTCCCTCCGGAGAGCGACCGTCACTGAAGGATGGATGCTATGACCAACCGCTTTGCTTCCCTTGCTGCCGCCGTTGCCCTGAGCTTCGGTGCGATTGCGGCTCCTGCACTTGCGCAGGCCGCGACGTTCAACGCCTGGGGGCACGAGTTCTCCGTGCCTGAATCGCGGGCAGCGGAGGTTCTGAGCACGCCTCAGAGCACCTACATCGCCGTGCAGTCGGGCTCGGTTGGCGAGCGAGGATACGGCGCCGCTTACCGCTATTCCGGCAGCCATGCGGGTGGCCCGGCCAATGGCCTGCCGCGCTACTGAACCTGCACTCATTTGCGAGAGACCGCCGACCAACCGGCGGTCTTTTGCTCTCCCGAAAGGCCGCTCGGCCATGCGCACGATGGCGCGAAGCCGGGCAAGGCGGTCAATCGCGGAGACCTCCCGGCTGCGTGTGTCCTTCAACAACCGGAGGGCGGCGAACCTCCTCAGCAGCTTGTCGTAACCGTGACTCGCGTCTCACCGAACAACCGAGGTGCGTCCTACGCATCGGCTGTTCTCCGGGAGCCTCAATCATGCGGCACGCTGCAGTCTGCCTCTGTCCCCTATTGCTGGCGATCGGGCTCAGCTCTGCCGGAGCGGCGGAGCGGCCTGTCGTCGTCGAACTGTTCACCTCGCAGAGCTGCTCCTCCTGCCCTCCCGCAGAAGCGCTGCTCGGGCGACTCGCCCGCGAGGGTGCGAATGTTCTGCCACTCGCCTTCCACGTCACCTACTGGAACCACTTGAATTGGCGTGACGGCTACTCATTACCCGCGGCGACCGCGCGGCAGAATGCCTATGCCGCCCGCCTCGGTGGCTCGATCTACACACCCCAGGCGGTGATCGACGGCCGCGCTGATGTCGTCGGTTCGAATGAGGTTGCTGTTCGCGCAGCGATCGGCCGAGCGCTGACCTCGGCGCGGTCAGCGGTCGGCGTCAACCTCGGGCGTCAGGGTAGCAATCTGGTCGTGAGCGTGGACGCCGGCAGCGGCTCGGGAACCATCCTGCTGGTCGGGTTCGATCCAAGCCACACGACACGGATCGCGCGCGGCGAGAACGCCGGCCGCACGATTGAGCAAGCCAATATTGTCCGCTCCCTGCACGATGTCGCTCAATACTCCGGTGCCGCTTTGACGCTCACGACTCCCGTCCCGGCGGGCGAGAACGCCGCAATCCTTGTGCAGACGGCCGACGGAACCATTCTCGGCGCGACCCAGCTCGGCACCCGCACTTCTTCGGTGCGGCCTCAGCAGGCTCAATGACACTCGGCCACCTGCCACACCTCTCGGCCGCACCAACTCTTCAAATCCCCGGATGAGGCCGAGGTCGGCTTCGTCGTCTCGGGCGTGCCGCGGCCTGCGCACATGCGCTTGAGGCAGAAGCGACGGCCTAGGTCGAACCGATAACAAACCCGTGGGGTCAGATTGTCGCTGACGTGCGCGATCTGAGCGGCCTCTTGGCTGAGCTCTGCAAGGAGGTCGATGGCTGAGATGGTCCAGCCCTAGTCGCTGTCTCGATGCCGACGAAGAAGCGTGACTGCTACGTCGGAAATCGTGGTGTCTCGGCTGAACACGGCTCTCTTATGCGACCAGAACCACCGCCCTGAGCAGGTAGGTCGCATCATCAAGGTGCTCGACGATGAAGTCGGCGACGTCCGCGCGCGAGATCAACCCACCCCGCCAGGAGGACGGCTCGTCGAGTGCCCGGTAACGGCCGGTCTTGGTGCCGCTCGTGAGCACGCCGGGTCGGACGAGCGTCCAGTCCAGCTCACTTCGGCGGATGCGCATCTCCTGGGCGTCCTTGTCGTCATAGATGCGACCGAATACCAGTTCGAAAGGGACACGCTGAAGGATGCTGATCGCGTCGCGGCTGTCGCCTGCCCCGAAACCGGTGATCGCCAGGAGACGACGGACACCGGCCTTCTCCATCGCGGGCACGAGAACGTTGGTCGCGTCCGAGAACAGGCGCACCGGATCAAACAGCTCTGTGACCGACACGCCGAGCGCCTGCACCACGGCGTCGATGCCGTCCAAGGCCGCCGCTATATCCCCCGAGTTCCGGGCGTCTCCGGCAAACCGCTCCAGTTCCGGTGCGGAAATGCCGAGGCTGGAGGCGGACCGCGCGAAGGCGCGTACGCGGTGCCCGGCCGCGAGAGCCGCCTTGACCGTCTCCAGACCGATGCCTCGGCTCGCACCGATGACGAGGATGTGAGCCATGAACGTTCCTTGCGGTCCGGCGCGAGAAGAGAGCAGGCACGGGCAACGCGCCATGTGGTCGCTTGGCCTATCGCCGACGTACGAGTTGGACGCGTTTGAGGCGTAAGAGGCCGCACAGGTCTTCTCGGGAAGGCGGGCGGCTGCGGCTTCTCCGCGGTGACATCTTGGATAGTGAGCCTGCTGCTGGGCAGCCCGATGCGGATTGCGCCTGCGGCGGTGAGAGCTTCTGTCGCCGCGACCAAGCCGCACCTGTCACGTTGCCCGGAGCCTTACACAGGAGATCCCATGGCAACGATCTGCAAGCTCGCTCAAGCCCTGGCCGCCAAGGTGGGCGATCACGTCGAGATCGCCGTCGAGGCCGAGGGACGGGACCAAGTTCAAGATCGTCGCCACCGCGGAGCAGTTGGAGGCACTCACAGGCGACCTGGAAACCATTCTCGACGCCGATGACAGCGAGGCGGCTTAGGAGCGGCGCGTCCTAGCCGACGCTACGTGCGGGACGAGCCGCCCAGTTAGAGCTGGGCGGCTCGTCAGCCCGACCGAGGCTCAGCGCCATTCAGACGATGCAAGCTCCCCATGCCCCTTCGGACATGCGGCCCAGAAACCATGCTTCACCAAAAGCACTGGGCTGCCTTTCTCGAAGCCATCGCGGTGTTTCGTCGTGGCAGAACCGTCATCCTCTGCCACGACGATTTTGCCCGACCTGTCAGCGGCCCGCGTCATCGCCCCGCACGGCACTTCGGTACATCGTTGTCCCGATCGCGCCTCATAACGCCCAGCCAGCGAATGGCCGCTTCAAAGAAGCTGCCTTGATCGGCTAAACGGCCGAAATGGGCGCATCACAGTCGTTTGTTAGGTCAAGGCTCCGAGATGATGTGAGGCCGTCCCTGCCAACATCGAACAGCCAAGAAATGCACAGGCTGGAGTCATTCGCTCAGACCCGCGCATCGCCGAAGCCGAATGCAAAGCGGCCGGCAGAGAGCCCTATCGACATAGCGCAGTCGCCATGCTTGCTGAGGCGACCGGCCAATGACCACGAGCCGGATGGGGGGATCAGCATGCAGGCCGTTCGAGTTCTGGTCGCCGTACTCGGCTGCACGCTGATCCCTGCTTCAGCCAACGCGCGCATCACGGCCATCAACATCACCTCTGTCGAGCCGTTCGCTGGCAGTGCCGAGTGGGGCCACGCCGGAGCCTACGAGCGCGTGATAGGCACCGCTCGCGGCGAACTCGACCCGGCCGACCCTGCGAACGCCGGCATCATCGACATCACGCTGGCCCCTCGGAACGCTCGCGGGATGGTGGAATACAAGACCGACCTGTTCATCCTCCGCCCAAGCGACCCAGCGCGCGGCAGCGGTACTCTGCTGTTCGAAGTGCTGAACCGCGGCCGCAAGTTCCTGTTCAATTGGGTGCTCGACGCCCCAGCTCAGGCGGCGCAGGCCGTCAACGACCCGCGCAGCGCAGCGGACGCGGGAACCGGGCTTGTCCTTCGGCGTGGTGACACCATCGTGTGGTCTGGCTGGGAAGCGGATGCCCTGCGCGAACAGGGGGGCATGGCCATCGACGTGCCGGTTGCGAGCCGCGACGGTAAGCCGATCACGGAACTGGTGCGCGACGAACTCGTCAGCGCGACGCGTGGGCCGCCCGAGGCGCCATTCAACCTCACCTTCAAGCCTGCCAGCGACGCGAAGGCTGACGCACAACTCAGCGTACGCCGCCGCGAGTCGGATCCGCCTCGCCCCGTACCGGCAGAGGTCTGGCACTACACCAACGCGCGCCGGATCGAACTTCTGCCCAACGGCAGCAAACCGCTTCCCGGTTCGCTCTACGAGTTCACCTACCGAGCCACCGAGCCGAAGGTGCTGGGCATCGGCTTTGCGGCCACACGTGACGTCGTTGCCTACCTTCGCGGTGACGCAGCCGGCGGGATCAGTCCGGCAGGTGGCGTGATCCAGCATGCGGTCGCGCTCGGCATCTCCCAGAGCGGACGCTACCTGCGCGACTTCATCCGCCAGGGCTTCAACCGCGACGAGGCTGGCCGGCGCGTGTTCGACGGCATGCTGCTACACATCGCAGGCGTGGGAGGAGTCTTCCTCAATGCTCGCTTTGGACAGCCCTCACGGACGAACACGCAACACGAGGACCACCTCTACCCGGAGAACGCCTTCCCGTTCTCGTCGGCCCATCTGAACGATCCGGTTACGGGGCAAACAGGCGCGCTCCTGCGCGGCGACGGGTACGATCCACTGCTGATTGAGGTCAACACTGGCACCGAGTATTGGCAGAAGGGCGCCTCGATGCTGACGACGGATCCACTCGGGCGAACCGACGTGTCCCTACCCGACACCGCACGGGCCTTCCTGATCTCCAGCGCCTTCCATTACGGTCGCGCCGGGCTGACCTCGACCAAAGGGCCATGCGCCAATCTGCGCAGCACTCTTAACCCAGCACCTGCACTTCGTGCGCTTCTCGTCGCGCTCGAGGAATGGGTCATCGACGGCCGAGCGCCGCCAAACAGCCGTGTGCCGCGCCTGAGTGACGGAACCCTTGTTGAGGCAGCCAAGGTAGGTTTTCCCTACATCCCGAGCGTGCCGGTGCCCACAGCCCCGAATGCGATCGTCCGTTTTTCCACCTACGTCGATCCCCATCCCGAAGCCGGGCAGCAATACTGGCCTCTTGTACCGCGCGTAGACTCGGACGGGCACGACGTGGCGGGCATTCGGCTTCCAGCAGTTGCAGCACCGCGTGCGACGTTTACAGGGTGGAACCTCTATGCCGAGCCGTTTCCGGCAGGCGCCCTCTGCGACCGTGAGGGCAGTCAGCTCCCGCTCGCGCGCAGCAAGGCCGAGCGTGACGCGAGCGGGGATCCGCGCCTGTCGCTCGAGGAGCGCTATTCGGATCATGCCGCGTACGTAGCGGCGGTGGCAAAGTCGGTCGACGCGCTCGTCACGGATCGATTGCTGCTGCGCGAGGATGGCGATCGCATTGTTGCCTCAACGCGAGAGACGGAGGGGCCATAGCATCGCAAAAGGGCTATCGGCGGCCGATGTGACCTGACCGGCTGGCTTTGGACCGGGCTGATTGCGAGGATCAGCCAGGACCAGAGGGGTCGGTGATGAGGAGAGGACAGAGGCCGAGTTCGGAGCAGGTCGTGCTGACGCTGCGCCAGATCGAGGTGCAGACAGCCCAAGGCTAGAGCATCACCGTCGCGTGCACAGAGGCGGGCGTCTGCGAGCAGAGCTATGCGACGAGTGCCTACGCCAAGAGATCTTCGACTTGCTCAATGAGGCGCAGGCCGTGATCGGCCGCTGGCAGAACACCCACAACGGCGTCCGGCCGCACTCGTCCTTGGGCTGCCGGCCGCCTTCGCCCGTCAGCTCTCCGGACTTAGCCTTCCGGCTACCCAGGGCCACTACCATGCAGTAGCCCCTCACTCAGCCCGGTCCAAAATACCGGTCAGGTCACCCGCAGCTCCAACAAATTCAAATCTACAACACATGAGTTTAGCGCTCGCGCAGCATGAACAGCTTGCCCATGAGCGCTGCAAGCTCGCTCTGGCGCGACACACCCGTCTTCTCGAACACCCGCTTGAGCACCGTCCGCGCCGTCGGCAGTGCAATGCCGAGCGTCTCCGCAGCGTCAGCCGGAGCCACTCCCGCACCGACGAGGACTGCCAGCCGCGCCTCGCCGAGCGTCAGCTTGAAGGCGTCGCGTACCACCGCCGGGTCGAAGGGCCGCTCACGGGCTGGGTCCCCGACCAGTACAAGGGCGCTGGCTGTCTGCAGCGCAGGGACGTCGATCGATGAGGGTAGCGGCAGGAGCTGCACGATGAGGCCGCGCTCTCCGTTCGGCACGATCAGCGGTTCATTCGCGCCGGAGCCTGTCACCGTGCCGCTCTCCACGGCCGCAAGCCGCGCCTGAAAGGCCTGCTGCGTGGCTCTTTCGTTCATGCGCAGACGGCCGCTCGATACAGCAAGCCCTGAGCCGAGCAGCCGATCGGCCGTGCGGTTTGCAAGCAGCACACGCTGGTCCGCCCCCAGCACCAGGACGCCGCAATCGATCCGGTCGAGCGCCGCCGCCAGCCCCACACGCTCAGCCTCGGCATCCATCAGGCGGATCGAGAGGCCGAGGGAGCGCTCAGCGTGGCGGCTGAGCGCCAGAAGCTGCTCCTGCAACGCGTCGCAGAAGGGGGGCTTCTCCTTCACCCGCAGGACAGTGAGAATGACCTGGACAGCGGGCGAGGGTGACACTGGGACTGTCATGCCCCAACAGAGGCCATGCGGCAGCAAAAACTGCTGGTAGATCGGCAAGGTGGCGATCTCCTCTTCGGTGCAGAGCGTCTGATCGGCCTGCACGTCACGGTGCCCAGTTGCGATGGCGCGGAAGACCCGTTCAGCCCGCACGTCAAGGTGCTGCCAGCGTTGTTCGTATTCCTGCGCCATCACGACGAGAGTGGGCGAGACGATTGCGCCAAAACGCCCGTTGTCGTGCCGGTAGAGGAGCAGGGCACCGCGCGCGTCGAGCAGTTCGGCGATCGCCTGGAGAGTGTTCGGCCAGAGGCTGGGGGCCGCTGCGGCGGCGTAGATAGTCTCGACGGTGTCATTCCAGGCAGAGAAGTTCATCGTGCAGGGGCTCCGAGCGTAATCGTAGCACGATAATTTCTCATATCTCAGGTGGGGTACGGCGCTCTGGCTGCACACAGTTACATTCTTGGCGGTGTGCAAGCATCAGTGCTTGGTCTGAACCTCCGAAATCTCGATCAGCCTCCTCTGCAGCGTCCTCCTCGCCGTTCTGCTTCTCGGGGCGAGCGCCACCGCGACCCTCACGCTCTCGCACGCGCCGGCTCAGGCTGGCTGCGACGGTGGCTGTAACTGAGAGCCGGCGCCATGATTCGCTTCCTGACCGCCTTCGTGCTCACCCTTGCTGTGCTCGGCCTGGGCGCCGCCGTCCTCACCCTGTCGCACACGCCCGCCCAAGCCGATTGCGGCTCCTGCGGCTAACCTGAGAGGATGCCGCAATGACCCGCTCCCTGATCGCGTCCGTCTTTACGCTGGCCCTCCTTCGGGCGGGCATGGCGGCCGTCACCGCTCCGACACCGGCACAAGCTGCCTGCGACGGGGGCTGCAACTAAGGAGAAGTGCGATGACCCGCCAGTTTCTGGCCGCCCCGCCCGCCCGCTCGGTGCTGGGCGCCGGCACCCTCACCCTGTCGCATGCCCCGGCCCAGGCCGGTAACGGCAAAGGCCGCAGCAGCGGGTGCTGAGCGCAGGCGCCTCGCATCAGCCGTGAGCTTGAGCCTGCCCGGTGGGGGCGGGGCTTTCGCTGTTTCATAGCCGCGTGGATCCCTGCTCTACGAGCGCCCTATCGACCAAGTCGCACTCGTCGAGCACCGTCTTGGTGCGCCGGGAGTGTTCCTCGAAGGTCGGACGGATGGCCTGGATCAGGGTCCGCAGGGCGGAAGACCAGTTCCCCAAACCGGCCTTCTCGGACGGCAGGGTCCAGGCCAGGGCTGGCCAACGAGCACCTGCGGGTTCTGGAAAGCCGACGCACCTGAGAGAGTGAGCCCGGCACGAATAAGAGCGCCCTTGCCCAGCATGGTTCCTGATCTCCGGCGTGCTCCGAGGCATACCGCGGCCGGGTTGAGATCGTGTGGCGTGGCTCTGCAGCGCCAGCCTCAATCCCGGCTATCTTGGAGCGTCCGGAGCGGTTCCCGCATGTCAAGCGCAGCGGGGCCGGACGCTGCGTCCGGCGGCCGTGCTGTGAAGGCTACTCCATGGCTGAGGCGATGGATGCGCCTGCCTCGCCGGCGCTCTCCTGCTCCAGGACCTCTGCCGGAATGAGCGCAACCACAAGGACCAGGAAGAGCACGAACGCGATAGCCGCCAAGACCTGCGTGACCCGTTCCGGATAGCGGCGGAACGTGTGGATCAGGGCACAGCCGAGCGTGAAGGCGGCGGCCTGTGCAACGATGGGGACGGGCGGTAGAGGCATCGGACAAGCAGACCCAAAGGGGCGCCGTTGCTGACGCGCCAAGTTCTTTTGGAGAAATGCCGCTCTCAAGACGTGCAGATGAGGAGATGCAATATGCCAGAGAGGCTGTGCACCATTCATCTGGCGTATGTGGGCGCTCACGGTTTCATGAGCGCCTGCGTCTCAGGTTAGCGCGAACGTGAAGCCGGCCTGAAGCAGAATCAGTAGGCCAACGGAGTGAGAATTTGTCCGCCTCCTCAGTCGAGAGAGGCAAGCTGGATAATCTCTGGGTCAGAGATATCAATGAGGTTGGCCAGCTTCATGCCATGGCTCCTCATCTCTGCGTGCCCAAGCAGCATTGCTGCTGCGAATAAGCCCCAAAGAGCGGTGAAGACAATGGGTGGCCGAGCGCGGGGCATGGAATTCGCTCCTGGCTGGAGAGGAGCAAGTAGCCTAGTAGAGCGAAACAGTTCGCAGCATCATCCAAATGAGGTACATCGCAAAGTATTTCGCATTCTAGGCTTACTGTTGCAACAATACTCCTGCCCGACGGACGCAATGGAATCGACCCCAGCTCATCTACGGTCGGCTAAGGCGCCTGCTCAGGGCCGGTGACGCTGCCCGGCGCGTAACGATCCCTTAACCGCTCGGGTCGACCGTATCGGTGCTCGCCGTGCTATCACCCCTCAACACGGCGATCGCCCCTGCCGGTCAAATCTGCTCCGGCCGGCAGGGGATCCGGCTCCCCACAGCGATCCGCGGACACGGGCGCCGCTTACCCGACCTTCAGGTTCGCCGCGCTCTCCTTACCGGAGCGCCGGTCGGCCTCGACCTCGTAGGAGACCTTCTGGCCTTCGGCGAGGGTGCGCAGACCGGCGCGCTCAACGGCCGAGATGTGCACGAACACGTCCTTGCCGCCGTCGTCCGGCTGGATGAAGCCGTACCCCTTCGTTTCGTTGAACCACTTCACGGTGCCAGTGCTCATCGTGGGTACCTTAGCTGTCTCGGGCGAGCATATTTGGATGCCTCGGTAGCTTCGGCAAGCACGTCTCGCCCCTCAAAACGATATCGAGGCCGGTGGCCCCGCCCTGCCTGTGATGAACGCCTCAGCGCGTTGGATAATCGGGCGCGTGGACCGGCGCTGTTAAGCTCTGATCAACCCATCGAGCGCCGCCTAGGGAGGCCACACGCGAGGCCCTCCATCATGGCGATTGTCATCCTCGACCCGACCACCGGGAAGCTCGTCACGATCCAGCCGCCGAAGCGCCGCTCCCCTGAGGACTGACTGCGGATCAAGGTTCTCCGGGGCGCCGGCGTGCACGCTTCTCCGCCGGGGCAGGCAGCTTAGCGAAGGCCTCCTCGCACATGCTGCCGAGGCTGCTGCGCATCACGCCCCGCGCCCACTCCCGGCGTCCCTCGTCCATCAGCTTGAGCGCCGCCTCTTGCGGTGTCTGCTCGGCGCAGGCCCGCATGACCTTCATCAACGGGTACTCGGCCTCGCGCCCGCAGGACTGCTTCGCCTGCAGAAACAGGCCGTACTTCTGAAACCGCGTCGGGCACTCGTCCGCCGCCGAGACTGGGGCGGCGGTAATCAGGCCGGCTACGAGGGCGAGGCTGAGGCGAACGGGCAGCACCGATCGTCGGAGCTAGGTGCAGGTGCGCCGGTAGCGGCGGCAGTTGCCCGCTCCCTCTTCACCCAGCTCCTCTTTGTGCATGCAGGCGCGGCGCAACTCGCGGCACACCTCTCGTGAGGGTCCACGCCGGCGCTCCTCGTAGCCGCGGCGGCCATCGTCCACGCGCACGCCTTCGGGACCGATCGAGATACCTTGAGCGACGCTCGTACCAGGGATGGCGATGAGGGCGGCCAATGCAGCCGCGGCCAATGAAAGCTTACTCATAGAGGTACTCCTCCGGATCGGTGCGCCGGGCCCCTGCGCGTCAAGGCCCTAGGAACACGGAAGCAAACCAAACGGTTCACTGCGCCTGCAGCGTCGTAGCGGGTTCGTCTCGCCCGGTTTGTCTGCCGCGTCCGAGCCCTCGCATTCGTGAGTGATCTGCCTCCTCGGACGTGCTCCATCGATCGCCGGGCCGATCAGCCTCACGAGGATGGGATGCAGACCGCTGCGCTTGCCTACAACGTCTTCTGTCGCAAGCGGCAGCCAGCGCTTCGCTGCGCTGTACCGCTCGATCACCCGGTGCCCTCATTCGTCAGCGGCGAGACGTGGGATTTTGGCGGCACCGTTACGGGCGAGCAGGCACCCCCAGGCTTCAAGCCTGAGGCTGCGGACGAGGCCGTGCGACACACCGGCTACTACCTGTTCCACGCGGTCCAGGCGTAGCCGGCAAGTTCTTTGGGCTGAATGGCACCTTCGGTGTCGGGCAGGCAGGGCTCCTGCAGCCCGGCCAGATCACCCTACCCACGGTGGTCTGCAATCCTGGGCCCGTGAAGGGCCACGTAGTTGA
The DNA here is from genome assembly GCF_004348265.1 of Methylobacterium segetis. Taxonomy (GTDB): domain Bacteria; phylum Pseudomonadota; class Alphaproteobacteria; order Rhizobiales; family Beijerinckiaceae; genus Methylobacterium; species Methylobacterium segetis. Next base: position 4,527 of record NZ_SMNT01000124.1, on the reverse strand, counting down.
AGCGCCGGCGGTCGGTTCCTTGAGCCTCCAGCCGCTCCAGACCGCTGACGGCGTCGCGCGCGCCTGCTGCCCAACGGTCACGGATGGAGGACGGTGAGTAGTCGAAACTCTTGGCGGCGAGTTCGTGCGCGCCCGCTTGGTACACGAGGTGAAGAAGTGTCACGGTCGAACCATCCGGATCGAGCTTCTGCCGCAGATCATATTCGCGGGTGAGGCCCGCCACCGCACGGCGTGCCGCGCTGGCGAAGATGAGATCGTTGGCTCGCTCCAGCACAGCATCGAGTGAGCGCGGACGCGGTGCCTGCAGGCTGAAGAGGTCCGTAGCGATGCAGAGAAGATCCCGCTCCGGCTCCGTTGCAAAAATGGCGTCGAGGGGAAGATTGTTCGTGAAGCCGGTGTCACAGAAGACGCGGCCATCCAACTCGACGGGTGGGAAGGCGGGCAGGATGGCCGTACTGGCCAGGATGTGCTCGGGCCGGATCGTCTGTCGAGCGGTGTCGAAGTAGACCTCCTCCCCGGTCTCGACATCGACGCAGCAGACCGTGAGGCGCGTATCACCTCGGTTCAGTCGCTCGAAGTCGACGAGGCGCTTCAGGGTGCCGAGAAGGGGCGCGTTGTCGAACAGAGCCACATCGTTTGGCACCCACGGCAGGGCTGACCAGAAGCCAGGCAAGCGGTGCCGGTAGATGTTCGGCCGTCCCCAGACGAGCGCGAGGAAGGCGTGCAGACCGTTGTAGATCTGGCGGGGCTTCAGCATTTTGGTCGGGCTTAGGCCGGTGAACTGGGTCGCTTCGTCCCAGAACTGACGGAGCTTGGCGACCCGATCGTCAGGTGCGTTGCCCGCGATGATTGCGGCAGTCACCGCCCCGATGGAGGCGCCGACGACCCAGTGGGGGCGAAGACCTTGGTTGTGCAGAGCCTCGTAGGCTCCCGCATGGTAGGCGCCGAGGGCGTTCCCACCCGCGAAGACCCAAGCGAGGTTGCTCATATTGGCTGGCATCTCCGATTCCCTGAAACATCGGGTCTGCGCTTCAACAGCGTTCGTCAAAACGCCCAGCCGCATACCCTCATCGCATGGCCCTGAAAACCTCCGCTGGGCTTCCCTGGATAGCAGTCTGCCTAAACCCCAATCGGAACATCGTCTTCGCTGAGACCTACGGAACGCTTGCTATCGCGCAGAAGCGGATGGCCCAATACGTCGACGTGCTTGTTGAAGGTCCGCGCAACGGCCACGGGTTTGGGCTCTGGCAGGTGCAACCTACGTGCTCAGCTTCCGGAGCGAAACGTGGCGGCCCGGGTCTGGCAGAACAAGGCCCTACCGGAATGGTGGCCCGAGTGCTCTGAGCACCGCCCGTAGGTCCATGTCGGGCAGCTCTGCTTCCCACCGCACCAGCGGAGCGCCACAGACCACCATCGTCGCGCGCAGGTCCTCAACGCACCGCTCGGCCTCGGCAAGCGTCAGGAACCCGCAGCGCCAGTACACGGACCCGGACGCCGAAACGGCCACGAGGGCGAACCGCCCGTCCGCGTGGTCGACGATGCTGTAGGTCACTGTTCGCGCCATTCCCCAACCGAGCTGCCCTGCACAGGATGGGCGGAACGCGCGCACCTCAGGGAACGATCCTCTCGCATTTTTGAGTTATGCATTCACTGTACAGTCAGAGTGTGCAGCGTACCCTGGCGCGGTTCGCTCTGCGAAGGGACACAGGTTGAAGGTCATGCTGGTATCCGACGGGCTCGGAGTGGATCCGGCGGAGGTGCAGGACGCAACTGCGTCGGCCGCCCTACCTGCCGCGATCCTGGATCACCTCGGCTTTGAGCTGCAGGCGGCGTACGGCACGCTGATGCAGGCTCAGCTCCCGCAGCGCCTGCTCGATCTGATCGCGCAGCTCGACAGCGTGCCTGCTGTTAAGGGCGAGGACGCGAAGGCCTTCCGCGATGGTGTGGTCGAGGCGCTGCCCAGCCTGCGGACGTTCGCGCTGTCACTCGTCGCGAACGAGACACGCGCCGATGACCTCGTGCAGGAGACCGTACTGAAGGCGTGGGCGGCGCAGGGCCGCTTCATCCCGGGCACGAACCTGAAGGCGTGGCTGTTCACCAGCCTGCGCAACCAGTTCTACAGCGAGTGCCGCAAGCGCAAGCGCGAGGTTGAGGACGCGGACGGCACCATAGCCGCCCAGATGATCGTGCCCGCCTCGCAGGAGCACGGCTCGGATCTGCGCACGATCTGGGGCCAGATCGCCAAGCTGCCGCCGTCCTAGCGCGAGGCGCTGCTGCTCGTGGGCGCGCAGGGCCTGACCTACGAGGCGGCGGCCGAGGTGATGGGATGTCAGACCGGAACCGTGAAGAGCCGGGTGAGCCGTGCGCGTTCGCTTCTGGCGAGCATGTTCGGAATGCCGGCAGTGCGGGCCTCCGCTTAGGGCCTGACTTCAGCCCAGCCTCTGGAGCTTCCTGACGCCCAGATCCTGTGCAGGGGCTGGCTGGCTCAGGTCCGCTCGTGCTCCTCGGAAGAAGCCTGCAGCGTGCTCCGGCCCGGCTATGCGGCGATGCCGAGGGGTTCCGAGGCCGGCTCTGGAGCAGGGGCGGGCAAACCACGCTGGTAGATCAACGACACGGCATGCCAGAAGGCGGCTCCATCCCCCTCTGAGCGCTGAAGGCTTTTTTCGATCATGACGCGGGCCAGCTGCGCCAGGGCCTCAACCTCAGTCGGATCGACCTCTAAAGCGGCCATGATGCGCCTCGTGATGTTAATCCTAACAACATCAACGTGCGTCGCAGCATTCTGATCCGGCATGGCGGGCCGGCCGGGCGGCGCTCCATAGCGCCCACCCATGGAAGCTATGGAGCGTGCGGCTACTCCTCATCCACGTCATGCGCTTGCAGCCACTTCACAGCAGTGCGAAGCTGGCCCGGCATGCGCCGGCCAGGCGGTGGAGGGCAGGTACTCTCGATGACCCGGGCTAGGGCATGAAGCTGCTGCTCATGCCGGCACTGAGCGTGGGCTGACCGAGGCAGCCATGGGTTCGTGAGCGACATGCGGCGAAGCCCTTTCGGTGTGACGATGAGACGGGCGATGCGGGTCATGGGGCACCAGCCCTCGTCGGCGCCTCGCGCGCGAGCCTCATCAGCAGGCGGTGCGCCTGAGAAGGGCCCGAAACGGTCCTGGGCCCTTCAGCGTTCCTGACGGTCGCGCACGACAGGGCAGGAGCGTGTCATGGCCAGTTGGCGGTCCATGGAGCGGGCGCCGCAGGACGGCCGGTGGATCGTCGCCATCAACCGGCACGAGCCCGACACACGCGCTGTGATCCGCTGGGACCCCGCGCGGTTCGGCGATGCCCGCCCTTGGCATGTTGCCTCCTGCCGGCACAGCTATCCGACCGATGCCTTCACGGGCTGGCAGCCGTTTCCGGACTGCCCGCCCGTCGCTGAGGCTGACCAGTCAGCCACACAGGAGACGATGATGATGGCGGCGGACAGTGGGGCTCCCCTCGTTCTGCAGGTGGGACCCTGCGAAAACGATCCGGGCCGCTTTCGCTGGGCCATCCGCGACCGCGACCATGTGGTCCGGCAATCTTGCTACTCGCTGACCAGCGAAGACGAGGCGCGTACCGAAGGATTGACCGCTCTCCAAGAGGCAGTGGCCCTGTTGCGCGACACCTGCTGAGAGGTGGAAGCTGGCGGGATGCACGAGGGTGCCTGTCGCGCAGCTCGTATCATGAGGAGGTGACCACGTCATGGCTCCGATCAAGAGGCTGGCCCGTGTTCTCACCGACGAGGTTCATGGCGAGTTTCGCCTCACTCTGGAGGCGGAGGATGGTGCGACCTTCCAGGTCTCCGCAACCGAGCAGCAGATCGCAGATCTGATCGACGAGCTCGATGATCTTCTCGGCGATGATGCCGATGAGGATGAGGTGACGGAGCACAAGGAGATGGGCGACGAGTAGCACTCGCAGCCCATCTCACTTCGGAGCGCGGCAGCGCAGGCGGCGCTTCATAACACCCACTCGGCAGTTGATCGCTTCGAAATTATCATCGGAGGCAACTGGAGGGCTGAAATGGGCGCATAGCTGCCGACCGGGTTTGGCCGAAAGCCGCAGGTCCGTTTCAGAGAAGGTCCGCCAGAAAAGCTGACGGACACTGTACAACTGAATTCGGCAAGCCGACAATTTTCGGCCTTGCAGACGGAAGCGGCATGCACGCTTCCGCGACGGTGCGATCTGGGCTGGGATCGCGCACCTCGCCCGGCACTCCGGAATGGCGCCGAATACCGACCCGGCCGCTAACACGCTCCTCAGCCTGTTTTGGCGGGCAGGGCGAAGAGATCAACGAAGGACTGTGCGAGTTCGGCCTCGCCAGCGTAGGCGAGCGTTCCGCCCGCACCGTCTCTGGCCAGAGGCGCCTTGCCATAGATCGTGCGGCGCATCGCCATCGTATCTCCGGTGAAGGCAAGGTCGGGTGCCTCCATGACACCACGGCTCACGCAGATATCACCGCCCGTCACTGTCGCAATAAAGTTCTCGCCGGGGA
>NZ_SMNT01000123.1 GCF_004348265.1 Methylobacterium segetis | reverse complement strand
GTGCTTCGCCTGGCCGGGTGCCGCCTTACTGGCGGGGGCAGGGCTCGGCGGCGCCGCCTCGGCCGCCGCGGTCGCGGCAGCCGGGGCGTCGGCCTTCGCGCCCTGGCCGCCCGCGTTCGACGGTGCCGCCTGCGTGTCGGTATTCGCCTCCGCGCCGGATGCGTCGCCCTTGCCCTTGTTCTGGCCGGGGGCGGCGGCACTCGCGCCGGGATGGCTCGTCTCCGCCGCTTCTCCCCCTGCGGCTGCCACGCCGGTCTCGGCCTCAGCCGGTTTGGACGGGCCGGGCGTTTCGGATTCCGCGCGCTCTCCGGCGGACCGCTCCGAGCCGCCCTTCTGATCGTCTGCCTGACCCTTGTCCTTCTGGCCCTTGTCCTTCTCGGCCTTCGCGTCCTGGCCGGTGTCCCCGATGGCCTTGTCGCGCGATGAGGACGAGTCCGAGCGTCCGTCCTCGCCGCGAAGCGCGGAGACGAGCCAGGGGCTCTGGCCCGAACCGCCCTGGGTGGAGGCCTGGGACGCGGTCTGCGTCGTGGTCTGGGAGGTGGATTGTGCCGAGCCCTGCGGCGGGCCGGAAGAACCGGTATCCTCGGACGAGACGGCGGATGCGCTGCCCGCCTTCGCAGCCCCGTGCCCGTCCCCGTCGCCGGGGTCGCGGCTCCCACCCTCGGAGCGGGGATCGGCGGTCGCCGGCCGGCCCGCGCCGAGGAGCAGGCTCCCCTCCGCGGAACGCGGCGTCCCCGCCTCTTCGGATGCGCCGGGCACGGGTCTGTGCGCCGCCGCGAGCTTCGGGAGTTCGGGAGTCTCCACGACGGGTTCGGCCCGGCTCTGCGGGGCCCCGCCCGGCCGCTCGGGTCCCGCGGCGGCAACGTCTCCCCGTTGGCCCGAGATCTCGGTGTCGAGGGCCGACCCGTGGCGGATCGTTCCCGGCTCCCCGCGGCCGGACCCGGCTGGCGAGCCGGCCGGAGGTGCCTCGGCCGGGGCGGCAGCCTGGCTCGCGCCGCCGGCCGGATCGGTCGCGAGCAGATCCGGATCCGCCCTGCGGTCGATCTCGTCGGCGGCCGCCGCCTGCGCGGCGAAGATCATCGCGGAGAACACGATCGCTTCGATCTGCCGGCGGTGATCGTCTCCCCGGTGGGTGTCGCCGGGACCGCCCGGTTTCGCCGGCTGAACGTCCGCCGGTGAGGCTGCCGATGTGGCGGTGCCCGGCGGAAGGGGGGGCGCGAACCCGTCCGGGCCGAGGGTTTCGAGCTCGCTCGCGGCGGCGTCCTCGGAGGAGAGGATCAGCGCCGCCGCCGCGACGAGGGCCGCCAGCAGGGCCGCCGGATGGACCACGAGCTTGGTGCCGGCGCCCGCATGCGGCATCGGCAGGAGCGCCGGGTTCCGGACCGCGATCTCGTCGAGGAGGGCGCGGAAGTCGGTCCCGCGCATCGGATGGTCCAGGACCTCGGACGCCACCACGTAGCTGCCGTCGATCCGGGCGAAATGCATGATGGCGTCGCCGTCGGGGCGGCAGAAGACGAACCAGGGATCGGCCTCGTCGCTCAAGCCCTGCTCGCTGGTGATCCGCATCCCGGCCCGGATCAGGGCGGCCTCGACCCGGTAGAACTCGGCGAGTTCCTGCGGGGACCACGCGCCCTGGGTCGTCGAGGCAGGCCGGAAGAAGGAGATTACCGCAGCCATGTCGACCTCACTCCCAGGAGCCGGGCGGCCGCGCGGCGGCGGGGCCGCGCCTCCCGGTCCGCGCCGGCGCCTGTCGTTCCGAGCCGAGTCTAGCGCTCATGGAAGGCGCGTCCCATCGCGTCGAAGAAGGGGGCGACCATGAAGTCGAACGCCGTGCGCTCGCCGGCCGAGACGACCACCTCCGCGGGGAGGCCGGCCAGCAGGCGCCGCCGGACCTCGTCCGGGACCTGCTGCTCGTCGAGTTCCACGATGCCGGAGAAGTAGGGCTGGCGGGTGGCGTCGTCGATCAGGCGGTCGCGCGAGACGGTCTTGAGCGTGCCGAACATCGCCGGGGTCCGGCGCGTCTGGAAGGTGGGGAACTTGACCTCGGCCCGCATGCCGGGATGGATCGTCTCCAGGTCGTTGGGCGAGAACTGGACGCTGATCACGAGCCGGTCCGTGACCGGCACGATCTCCATCAAGGGCTCGCCCGAGCGGATCACCTGCCCGATCGTGTAGACCTTCAGGCCCTGGACGACGCCGCCATGCGAGGCGCGGACCTCGTGCCGCCGCAGGACATCCTGGGCGACGAGGAGCTTCTCGCGCAGTTCCGCGATCTTCTGGCGGGTCTCGAGGAGCTGGGCCGTCACGGATTCCTGCTGCTTCTGTCGCAGCTGCGTGATCTGCATCCCGGCCTCGCCGATGGCGTTCTGCGCCTTGGCGGTCTCGGCCACCGAGCGCCCGATCACGCCTTCGAGGCGCGTGCGCTCGCGCTCCATGACGAGCAGCCGCGAGAGCGGGATGAGGTTCTTGTCGCGCAGGGCGCGCAGGCCCTCGAGCTCCTGATTGATGAAGCCCACCTGCTCCTGCACGGAGGTCTTCTCGACCGCGAGGCCCGCCATCTCGGTCTTCAGCTGCGTCACGCGGGCCTCGATCAGGTCGAGCTGCGAGCGGAGCGAGCGGCGCCGCTCCGCGAGCTGCTCCGCCTGGTCGCGGATCAGCCGCGCGATCGGGGCCTCGGCCCGGCGGGCGGCGAGGTCCGGCGGCACCTCGAGCTCGCGGGCCTCGCCCTGCTCGGCCCGCAGGCGCGCTTCGAGGATCAGGGCGGCGTCGAGCTGGCTCCGGAACAGGTCCGCGCTGGCACGGGATTGGAGCGGGTCGATGCGCAGGAGGACGTCGCCCTCGCGCACGCTCTGGCCGTCCTTCACCAGCACGTCCTGGACCATGCCGCCCTCGAAATGCTGGACGACCTTGCGGCTGCCCTCGGCGATGATCACGCCCGGGCTGATCACGGCCCGGTCGAGGCGGGTGACGGCTGCCCAGGTGCCGAGCACCCCGAAGGTGGCGAAGATCAGGGCGTAGCCCGCGACGGCGTAGCGCCGCCAGCTCGACAGGCCGTCGAGCCCTGCCGGCTCGGCCGTCGCGCCCTCCGGTTCGCCCGCTCGCCGCGACGGGCGGAGAGCGGGCAATCCGACGGCAGTCGCAGGCGCCGACCCGTTCGCCATGGCGTCAGCCCGCCGCTGCCCGGGGGGTGTCGGTGCCTGTCACCGGCACGAGGGATGGGACCTGCCGCGGGCCGACGATCTGCGGGAGCACCTGCTCCGCCGCGCCGAAGGCCTGCACCGCGCCCCCGCTCATCACCAGCACCTCGTCGGCGCCGGTCAGGATGCTGAGCTTGTGGGTGACGATGATCACCGTCGTGCCCTCCTCACGCAGCGCGGCCACCGCCTCCATCAGCGCCGCCTCGCCCGCCTGATCGAGGCTCGCATTCGGCTCGTCGAGCACGACGAGGCTCGGGCGCCCATAGAGCGCCCGGGCGAGGGCGATCCGCTGGCGCTGGCCTCCGGACAGGCCGTGCCCTCCGGGTCCGATCCGCGTGTTGTAGCCGTCCGGCAGGCCCTGGATCAGCGCGTGGCAGCCCGCCTTCCGCGCCACCGCGATGATCGCGTCCTCGTCCTCGTCCTCGGCGGAGAAGCGGGCGATGTTCTGCGCCACCGTCCCGTCGAACAGCTCCACGTCCTGCGGCAGGTAGCCGATATGGCGCCCGAGCGCCTGCGGATCCCAGTGGCCGAGTTCCGACCCGTCGATCCGCACGGCGCCCGAAAGGAGCGGCCAGACGCCCGTGATCGCCCGGACCAGGGTCGACTTGCCCGCGGCGCTCGGGCCGATCACCCCGACCACGCGGCCGGGCTCGATCGCGAAGCTGACGTCGCGCAGGATCGGCACGCCGGAGCCGGGTGCCGCGACGGACACCGACTCGGCCTGGATCCGCCCCTCCGGCCGCGGCAGGACCACGCGGTGCGGCTCCGGGCCGGCGACGGAGACGAGCTCCGTCAGGCGGCGGTAGCCGGCGCGGGCGGCCGTGAAGCCCTTCCAGTTGGCGACGACGAGCTCGATCGGCGCCAGCGCCCGCCCGATGATGATCGAGGCGGCGATCATCGACCCGGCCGAGATCTCCCGGTGGATGGCGAGGTAGGCGCCGACCCCGAGGACCATCGTCTGCAGGAACATGCGCACGAAGCGCGTCGCCGCGACGACGATGCCGGCCCGGTCGCTCGCGAGCGCCTGGAGCAGCAGAACCTCGTCGTGGCGGACCCGCCAGAGCTCGCGCAGCGAGGCGAGCATCCCCATCGCGTGCAGGACCTCGCCGTTCCGGAACGTGGCCCGCGCCTGCTGCCCGGCCGCGCCGGAGGCGTGGTTCGCCGCCTCGAGCGCCCGCCGGGTCGCGATCTCGTTCACGAGCGTCAGCCCGAGGATCACGCCCCCTCCGATCAGCGCCATCCATCCGAACCAGGGATGCAGGATGAAGCAGGCGATGAGGAAGATCGGCGTCCACGGCACGTCGCAGAAGGCCAGGAGGCCGCTACCCGTGAGGAATTCCCGCAGGGTGTCGACGTCGCGAAGGGCCGTCTCGTGGCCGGCGCCGGGCCTGCGCAGGGTGCCGCGATGGACCGCGTCGAAGACCGGCCCCGCGATCTTCCGGTCGAAGATCATCCCGCCGCGGACCAGGATGCGCGCGCGCAGCAATTCCAGCGCCGCGTAGACGGCGAGGGCGAAGGCGGCGATCAGCGTGATGCCGAACAGGGTCGTCTCGTTCCGGCTCGACAGGACCCTGTCGTAGATCTGCAGCATGTACAGAGGGCTGACGAACAGAAGAATGTTGATGAAGAAGCTGAAGATGAACGCCGTCGCCAGCATCGGCCGCATCGACCGGAGGCCGTGGCTCAGCACGGATGGGGTGTCATGACTGCCCATGGCGGCGACCGATCAGGCGTGTGGGTGAGGATCGTCCAAGGCCCGGCGCGTTGCACCTCAAGGTTCGAGATGTCGGAAAACGGGTCGGGTGTCCATCGCTCGCTCCCTGCAGATCCGCCGGGCCGCCGAGAGGTCTCCGCACAGACCGCCCGCGCTCGACGATCCGTCCGGTTTCGGCCGTCGATCTTGGATCATAGGGCAGGGTAGAACGATTCCAAGCGCAGTCGTGTCCGGGATGCCCTGCACGAGACCTGATCTGGACAGCGATCGGGGGGTGAGCCTATATAGATATTACTGTACAGAGCGGGACGGCGCGCCGGGACCGAGCGAGGGGACGTCTTCACCGTGTATGCCCATCATCAGCGCCTGGATTCCGAGGAAGTCCAGGAATTGCGCCGGGAAGGCGGACGGTTCCTGAAGGACTTGCGGGAGGCGCGCGGCCTCTCTCAGCGGCAGCTCGCGACGCTGGTCGGTGCCGAATACTACACCTTCATCTCTCAGCTTGAGACGGGCCGCGGCCGAATTCCGCCCGACCGCTACCGCGCCTGGGCGGACGCGCTCGGCGTCGAGCCGCGGCACTTCGTCCAGACCCTGATGCGCTTCTACGACCCGCTGACCCACGAGATCCTGTTCGGCCGGGAGGCGGCCCCTGCCGGCTGAAACCTGCGCGGGCGGAGCCCGCGGGGGTCAGCCCGCCTGACTCTCCAGCAGCGAGGTGCCGAGCGAGGCGGCCAGGAAGGAGCGGGCGCGGCTGACCCGGCTCTTCACGGTCCCGGTCTGGCAGCCCATCACCTCGGCCGCCGCCTCGTAGGTCAGGCCCTGCGCGCCCACGAGCAGCAGGGCCTCGCGCTGGGGCGGGGGCAGCTTGGCGATCTGGCCCCAGATCGTGCGCAGGTCCGATCCGTGCTCCTGCGCGGCGGGTGCGGTCAGCTGGGCGGCCATGGCGCCGTCCGCGTCCTCCACCTCACGCTTGCGCTTGCGGCATTCCGTGTAGAACTGGTTGCGCAGGATGGTGCACAGCCAAGCCTTCAGGTTCGTGCCCGGCACGAAGCGGTCCTGCGCCGCCCACGCCCTCAGCACGGTCTCCTGCACGAGGTCGTCGGCGCGCGTGGCATCCGCGACGAGCGACAGCGCGAAGGTCCGCAATCCGGGACGCGCCTCGATCAGCCCCTCGCGAACGGCCTCGGCATGTCCGCTCCGGGTGGCCAGCACGCCGTCGAGCTTCGCGATCAGGTCGAGCAGGTGCTGCGGCGGCCGGGCGCTGGCCAGCGCGCCGTAGGCCGCCTGCAACTGGGCGCCGAGATGATCCAGGACGGCCGCGGGCAGGAGGGGCGGCGCAGGCGCCTCCGCCACTTCCGGGTGATCCAGACCGAGCCCGCCGGCGATCAGCATGTCCGTCAACCTGTGTCCTTTCGCAGGGCGTCCGGCCTTGGAATAGGCCCGGCATCCTGACTGTACAGTGAACATCTAACTCGCCAAGGGGGAGGGATCGTTCCCTGGGATGCTCGCGTTGCGCCCCTCGTCCGCAGCCCAGCCGGTCGAGAGAATGCCGAGACCCGTGACCTACCGCATCGTCGACGACCCGGACGGGCTATTCGCCGTCGCGGCCCTCTCGTCGTCCGGAGCCCTGTACCGGCGCGGCGGGTTCCGGACGCTCGCCGAGGCGGAGCGCTGCATCGAGGATCTTCGCGCCGCGATGGTCGCCTGCGGCGCCCCCCTCGTCCGCTGGGAGGGCGGGGTCGCTGCCCGCAGGCCGCCGTCCCGGTAGGGGGTGTCACCGAGGATCGCCCGGAAGCGGGCGGCCCGCGTCTGATTGGCGGGACCGAGGCTCCCGTGGTGCCGGCTTGCCGGACATTGCCACCGCCGAACGGGAAGACCGATGTCCGGGCGCCGTGCCGGAAAAGCCGGTCGAACGGGTAGCGCTGGAGAGTGCCGCGGATCGAGAGGTCCCGCTTCCCGGACCGCACCCGGTCCGCGGGTACGCCCCCGGCGCCGAACCCGCCGGGCGCTCACGCGTTCCCCGTGCAAGGGTGGGGTGGAGACGACCGATGCAGGCTCAGGAGCAGGTCAAGTGGATGACGTTGCCGGAGATCGCTCTGGAGCGTCACATCACGCTGCGTGAGGCGGAGGACTTGGTCCAGGCGCGCAAATGCCCGCGCGTCTTCAAGACCGACACCACCCTTTACCTCATCTGACCGAATGCGAGGGGCATCGCGCCCGCCCGGCCGGGATCATCGCGGTGACGGGCGGCCCTCGGGCAGGAGAAGGAGGCGCGCCCACGCTCGGCGGGCGCGCCCGAGTTGGTTCGCGGGTCTCGGGAAACGAACGCGGCTGCTCTAGCCCACCTCGCCGCCGCGATCCGTAGCGGCGCGGCCACAGCCGCGAACCCGCTCCTGTCATCGATCCGTCATGCGCTGCGCCGAAGGAGGGAGGAACATCCGCCGACCGGCCGCGCGGCACGGTCGTTAAGTTTCCGTTAACCTTTGCCGCGCACCAAATGAGCCGGTGCTTCGGCGCAGAAGAGGCAACATGGCTCAGCGCTTCCACTTCGACCTGACCGATGGCAGCCGCACCCTGCGCGACCGGGCGGGCACGCTGGCACCCGACGTCGATCGGGCGCTCGTTCAGGCCCTGATGGCGATCAAGGAGATGCGCGAGAGCGGCGAGCTCGCCACCCTCGGTGACGGCTGGCAGATGGTCGTGCGCGACACGAGCGGCACCGTCCGGCAGGTCTTCCTGATCCAGTGACGCGCCGGGGGCTCCGGCCTCGACGTGCCGAGCCGCCTGTCCCGCCACTCAGAGCCGCGCATCGTCAGTCGCAAGGCCGTGCGCTCCGGCGCCCGTCCGAGAAGGGCCGTTCCGGTAATATCCAAGGCGAGAGCAAGCGGGAATTTTGGTCGGAGTGGCAGGATTTGAACCTGCGACCCCCACGTCCCGAACGTGGTGCGCTACCAGACTGCGCTACACTCCGAAGGCCGGCGTCTCCGCCGGCGAGCGGGCTTATAGCCGGGGCATTCCCGGCCCGCAAGCGAATCATTGCCGTATCGTCGCGACGGGCTCAGGCGAGGTCTCGCGGCCAGTCCGAGGGCAAGGCGCGCAGGGCGACGGCGATCCCGGCTCCCTCGACCGCCACCGCACCGACGGTGCCGGCGCCCGGCTCGAGATGGCCGAGCGTCCAGGCGCCCGGCTTGCCCTCCTGCCGCAGGAGCGCGGCGGGCGCGGGCGGCAGCGAGACGCTGAAGCGCGACAGCGGCATCGCGAGCCCGGCCCCCAGCGCCTTCACGAAGGCTTCCTTTCGCGTCCAGCAGGCCATGAAGGCGAAGAGGCGCTCCGAGTCCGGCAGGGCGGCGAGGGCCGCCGCCTCGTCGGGAGCGAAATAGGTCCGTGCGACCCGTCCCAGATCCGGCATCGGGCGCAGCACCTCGACGTCGACGCCGATCCGGCCGGCAGGCGACAGGGCGACGAGCGCCCGTTCCCCCGAATGCGAGAGGTTGAAATCGAGGCCGGCCGCGTCGGCGAGCGCCGGCTTGCCCCCGGGACGGGCCGTGAAGGCGAGGTTCTTCGGTGCGCGGCCGCAGGCCCGGCCGAGGATGACGCGCAGGGCCGCGTGGCTGGCGACATGCCGGGTCCGGTCCGGGGGCCTCAGGAATCGGGCCGCCCGCGCCCGCTCCTCGGCGGAGAGGATCGCCGCGCAGCCGGCGAGGGCGGTCTCCGTGAGGGCGAGATCGATGGACCAGACGCAGGGGCCGGCGAGCGGACCCGGTTCCGCAGTCGCGAAGGCTCCGCCGCTCACGGGCGCGCCGCCCGCGCGCCGTGCCCCATGGCGGGGGGCCGGCCTGTCGAGGCATGATGCCGGCTGGACGGGGCGTGATGCCGGCTTGGCGGGGGAGACGGCATGCGGGAGCTCGGGGGAGGGGGGCTGGTGAGGATCGTCGATGGCGTCCGCCGCCGCAAGGCTCGGCGCCCGGCATGAGCGGGGTCACCGGGGAGCGGGCCTCGGCCGGCCTCGACCTGCCGAGCCTTCAGGACCGCCGCGCCCGCTACGGCGTCTTCTTCGCGACCTACCTCTATCAGGGTCTCGTCGCGGGCTTCTCCCTCACCGCGCTCGCCAACCACCTCGCCGCGCTCGGGCTGCCCGCCTCCGAGGTCGGGCTGCATTTCGCCATCGCGGGCCTGCCCTGGACGTTGCAGCCGATCCTGTGGGGACCTCTCGTCGACCGGGCGAGCCGCGCGCGGATGGGGCGCCGTCGGGTCTGGAGCGTGGTCGCCATCCTCGGCGGGCAGGCTGCCCTCGCCGGCCTCCTGCTCCTGCCGGGGCCGCAGGCGCTGGGCGCCCTCGGCCTCGTCTTCCTCCTGCACAGCGTGTTCGCGGCCCTGCTCGACACGGCCTGCGACCGCCTCGTCATGGATCACGTGCCGGAGGCGGAGCTCGGCCGCACCAGCGCCTGCACCCGTGGCGGCTTCGTCGTCGGCACGAGCCTCGGCGCGGCCCTGTTCGGCTGGACCCTCGCGGCCTACGGGTTCCGGGAGAGCGTGCAACTGCTTCTCCTTCTCAGCGCCTGCGCGGCCCTGCCCGCCCTGCTCGTGCGCGAGGCGCCGGGGGACGCGCTCCTCTCGCTCGGCCGGCATCCACTCGTCGCCGCGGCGGTGCGCCCGCTCCCGTTCCGGCGGTTCCTGCGCCGGCTCCGCCTGGGCTTGAGCCGCCCGCGGGCGCTGCGCCTGATCGGCCTGTGCTTTGCGATCGATGGGGCGCTCGCGGCGTTCGAACTGCGCTTCGGCGTCGATCTGGTGCAGGGATACGGCTGGGACGCGGCGGCCCTCTCCCGCGTGCAGGCCGGGCTCGCCCTGCTCGGCGGCACCGCAGGCGCCCTCGCGGTCGGCCTGTGGGCGGACCGTGCGGGCCCGCTGCCGGCCCTGCGCCATCTCTGCCGCGCCAGCGCCACGGCCTTCCTCATCGCCGCCGGCCTCGTCGCGGCGGGGCTCGCGGGCACCGCCGGCCCCGCGATCCTCGGGCTGACGAACGTGCTGCCGGGCCTCCTCGTCGTCGCCCTCGTGCCGGCGCTCATGCGGGCGAGCCGCGGCCGTGTCGGCGCGGCGACGGAGTTCGAGGTCTACATGGCGACCATGAATCTGGGCTCGGTCACGGGCGGGGCCGTTTCCGGCGCGCTGGCGCCGGTGCTGCCGCTTTCCCTGGTCGCGGGGCTCTGCGGGCTCGTCCTCGCGGGCTGCGCCGTGCTCGCCGGCCGCCCGCATCTCATTCTCCGCCCGGCCCGGGAGCCGCAGCGGCCCTCACCCTAGGCCGGATTCTTGCCGGCGGAGGGCGGCGACAGGCGCGTCGGACAAGAGCCCGACCCCCGCAGGACGCAGACCGCGAGATAGCCGAGCTGTGCGGCGGCGAGGCTGCCGTAGAAGAGGGCGAGCCCCGTGTACCAGGACAGATCCTGGCGCAACGTCGTCACCGCGGCCGCGGCGGCGGCGAGCGGGGCTAGCACGGAGAGGGCCGCGAGGGGCCGGATCGAGGAGTGCGGCATTCCCGAACGTCGGACTCGTCAGGTCGATACGGTCGAGTATAGCGCGCCGCGCCGAGGGACCGTAGACGCCCAGGGTTGAAAATCCGCAACTTTCGCCCGGTCGGTCCCGAACAGTACAACTTTCCGATGTGGCGAGTGGCCGTGATGGCCGGCGGCGCGATTCACTGGGCAGGGTGAGGCGCGCCACTCACGATTGCTGTCCGAGCGTCGCGCCCGCCCCCGAACATCTGAGGCGGGCGACGCCTCAGCCCGCGTAGACCGTGCTCGCGCTCTGCGGAAACTTCTCGGCGAGCGCCCGGCGCAGCTTCTCCAGCGCCCGGTTCTCGATCTGGCGGACGCGCTCCTTCGAGATTCCGAGCCGGTGGCCGAGGGCTTCGAGCGTCGCCTGATCCTCGGCGAGGCGGCGCTCCTGCAGGATGCGCAGTTCGCGCTCCGACAGAACGGTCAGCGCCTGCTGCAGCCAGATCAGACGCCGCTCGCCGTCGACGGCGGCGGAGACGGTCTCGTCGGGGAGGGCGGCACCGTCGACGAGGAAGTCCATGCGCTCGGACGACGCCTCGCTCTCCTCGCCCACGGGCGCGTTGAGGGACATGTCGGGACCCGAAAGCCGCGCATCCATCAGCGCCACGTCCTCCCGCGAGACGCCGATGGCGGTGGCGATGCGGCGGTGGATCTCGTCGCCGACGCGCTCCTCCGTCGATTGCATCAGCCGGGCCCGCAGCCGGCGCAGGTTGAAGAACAGGGCCTTCTGGGCCGAGCTCGTCCCGCCGCGCACGATCGACCAGTTGCGCAGGATGTAGTCTTGGATCGAGGCGCGGATCCACCACGTCGCGTAGGTGGAGAAGCGGACCTCCCGCTCGGGCTCGAAGCGGGCCGCAGCCTCCATCAGGCCGACATGGCCCTCCTGCACGAGGTCGGCCATGGGCAACCCGTAATGGCGGAAGCGTCCGGCCAGCGCGATGACGAGGCGCATATGTGCCGAGATCAGGCGGTGGAGGGCGCGCTCGTCGCGTTCGTCCTTCCAGCGCAGGGCGAGGCCGCGTTCCTCATCACGCGCGAGGAAGGGCGCCTCCATGGCAGTCCGTATGAACTGCCGCCGGATCCCTGCAATTTCCGCCATCCCCGCCTCGCCTCTTCGTTCGAGTGCTGATTACGGCAGGAGCCACACCCGAGACGCCGGACGGCGCCGGCAGGGACCCACGCCAGGCAACCGACAACGGAAGCACCGGCGCGAAGGTTCCGTCCCTCGCGACGAAGATGGCTTCGGTGGGACCGAAGTCCGTGCGCGAGAGCCGGATAACCGGCCGCGAGATCGATCCCAAACATGATCTAGGGCGCGGATGACGGGACGACGACGGGTCGCGCGCGGCAGGCAAGCGCACGAAAAAGGCCCGGTGCTCGCGCACCGGGCCTGAAGGCATCCGCCGAGGAAGATCCGCCTCAGGCGGCCTCCTCCTGCAGGTCGTCGCCGTCGGTTTCCGCGTCCGCCTCGGCCTCGTTCTTGGCGCGGCGGGGCGACTTGGCGAGGCTCTGCTCGATCAGCTTCAGCGCCTCGGTCTCGGTGATGCGGTTGACCGAGGAGATCTCGCGCACGACACGGTCGAGGGCCGCCTCGTAGAGCTGGCGCTCGCTGTAGGATTGCTCGGGCTGCGCGTCGGAGCGGAAGAGGTCGCGCACCACCTCCGTCACCGAGAGCAGGTCGCCGGAATTGATCTTGGCCTCGTATTCCTGCGCGCGGCGCGACCACATGGTGCGCTTGATGCGGGCGCGGCCGGTCAGCACGTCCAGGGCCTTCTTGACGACGTCCGGCTCGGCGAGCTTGCGCATGCCGACGCTGTTGGCCTTCGCGGTCGGGACCCGGAGAACCATCTTGTCCTTCTCGAACGAGACGACGAACAGCTCCAGCTTGTAGCCGGCGATCTCCTGCTCCTCGATCGCGACGATGCGACCGACGCCGTGAGCCGGGTACACGACCGCTTCGCCGGTCTTGAAGCCTTGGCGGCCTGCCGTCGTCTTCTTGGCTGTGGTCATGCGAGAAGGGCCTCCAAACATGGCGCGGGCGCGAGAGAGCCACGCCGAATCCGTTTCTCCGGGGTGGGACACCCGGCCTTTGCCGCCGACCGCGGACCCGCTACCCGAGCGGGTGAGCGAACCATCGGTTCCCTGGCGCGACCGAACACACGAACCACGACGAGATCGGCCACCGAAAGCAGGGCGCCTTCAGCGGTCGATCGCATGCAACCCCGTTATCCATGGAACGCCCTGGAATCGCGTCAGGCGGATGAGGGAGCACGTCAGGCACGAGCGACGGCAGACCTCTTGTGTATCACAATCCGGCCGCCGAATCAAAGGATTGCCGACTGACGCGCGCGCGCAGGCGCGCCCTGTGCCGAGTTGTGCACGGGGAGAGATGACGGGGCAGGAGGCCCTCGGAATGCCTGCCTTGCGCCGGGTGCAACTGGCCGGCGAGCGGGGCGGGAGACGGCGTCCGCACCGCGCCGGGGCGTCGTCCCCGGCCGGTCATCGCTGCCCGCGGCAGCGGTGGGAAGTTCTCAGTCGCCCGCGCCGGGGTTCGACGAGAAATGCGCCTCGAACTTGTCCGACACGCCGTCCCATTCCTTCGCGTCGGTGGGCGCGTCCTTCTTCTGCGTGATGTTCGGCCAGCGCTTGGAATAGTCCGCGTTGACCTTGAGCCAGCTCTCAAGGTTCGGCTCGGTGTCGGGCTTGATCGCCTCGGCCGGGCATTCGGGCTCGCAGACGCCGCAATCGATGCACTCGTCGGGGTGGATGACGAGCATGTTCTCGCCCTCGTAGAAGCAATCCACCGGACAGACCTCGACGCAGTCCATGTACTTGCACTTGATGCAATTGTCGGTGACGACGTAGGTCATGGGCTGTTTTTCGTCCTCGATCCGCACCGGCGAGGCGGGTTGCGGGGCCTAGTGCCCCCTCCGCAGCCTTCGCGCCCGATATGCGGATGCTCGCGCCTGGAAATTCGTCCGGGGCCGCGGCCCCTGATTTCGAACGGCTCTAGCTCTTGGGCGGTGTGCTGACAAGCGTGCAGGCGCCGCATCGCACCGGAGCGCCGCCCTGTGTCGCGCGCCTGCAATATGGGGGCGCCGCCCCATCCCCGGATTTCTCGCCGACCCGACCGGACTCCTAGGCCTGTTCGGGCGGCCCGTCCGCGGCGAGATCGACGTAGAGGCGCCGCGCCTCGGGCGCGGGACCGCGGCGCTCGCCGAGATCGGCCACCCGCACGAGGGCAGTGACGTGGGCGGCGGCCACCGTGATCACGTCGCCCACGACGAGGCCCTTGGCCGGGGCCTCGGCCCTGCGTCCGTTCACGCGGACATGGCCCTCCGCCACGAGGCGGGCGGCGAGCGAGCGCGTCTTGGCGAAACGGGCGAACCAGAGCCACTTGTCGAGGCGCTGCCGCTCCACCTTCATGCCGCCCGCTTCCTCCTCGGATCAGCGCTTCCCGCTATCGCCGGATTCGAGCTGCGCCTTCAGGGCGGCGAGCTTGGCGAAGGGCGAATCGGGATCGGGCGCGCGCTCGCGGCGCGGCGGGCGCTGGTCCTCGCGCGGCCCGGCATGCCGGTTCTCCTCGCGGCGGTCGGGACGGCCGCGGCCGCCCTCGAACCGGTCGCGACGTCCGCCGCCCTCGCGGCGCCCCTCGCGCTCGCCCTGAGCCGGGCGGTTGCGGCCCTCGGCTCCCTGCGCGCGCT
>NZ_SMNT01000122.1 GCF_004348265.1 Methylobacterium segetis | reverse complement strand
CGCGGCGCGCAATGCCTGGATCGGCTCGACCGATCCAGCCCGCAGCAAGGTGCGCACGTCGTCCGAGGTGCGCACGCGAAGTGCGCAGCAAGGTGCGCATCCAACTGCTCAGGTCCGGACCGAAGACGAGGCTCGGGATGCCATCAGCCTGATCGCCCGCGTGCTGGGGGAGGAAGGCGTCCCCGACGACGGCAAGGGCATCGACTTCGGCAAGGCCCGCACGGCCGAGCTGATCTTGAAGGCGCGCCAGCGCAGCCTCGACCAAGCCGAGCAGGAAGGCCGCCTCGTTGATCGCAGCGCCGCGGAGAAGCTGTTCTTCGAGACGGCCAGAGACATGCGGGACGCCTGGTTATCCTGGCCCGCCCGGATCGGCATCGAACTGGCAGACGAGCTCGGCATCGACGCCCGCTTTCTGACCCCAGCCCTCACCCGGCAGGTGCACCGCCATCTCGCCGAGATGGGCGAGCCGCCCGCCGATTTAGGCCCTGCTCACTGAGGAGCCCTCGCCATGCCGCAGAACATCGCCATCCGCTTGCAGGTCGAGGGCGGCGCCGAGATCAAGCGCAGCTTGGAGGACGCCGGCCGCGCCGGGCAGGACGCCTTCCGCCAAGTCGGCACCGCCGCAGACCAGGCGACCGCCGCGACCGACCGGCTGGCGAAGAAGGCTCAGGAGGCTGCCGATGCGGCCCGCCGCGTGCCCTCGGCGGCGGGCGGTGCGTCGCCGTCCTCGCCGGCCAGCCTGCCGCCGTCGAGCCCGGCGACGATGCGCGAGGTAGAGCGCCTGCGCTCGCAGCTGGACGAGGAGTACCGCCGGCAGAAGTCGCTGAACCGGGCCGAGGACATCCTCGGTCGCGGTTACGGCTCCGGCCTCGTGGATGCTGCTGAACGCGACCGCCTGCGCGGGCTGGCGCTCCAGCGCTTCGCTGGCACGAACGACAATGCCCCGCGGAGCCGCGGTCTCGACGCCTTCCAGAAGCGTGACCTGATGTACCAGGGCGGCGACGTGGTGGCGTCTCTCGGCAGCGGTGCGGGGCTCGGCACCGTGGCGTTCCAGCAGGGCCCGCAGATCCTCCAGGGGCTCGCGGCCGGCGAAGGCGGGCTTCGCGGAGGTCTGACGGCGCTTGGGCAATCTGCGGCCGCCCTCGTGACACCCTTCACCGTCGCAGCGACAAGTGCCACGGCACTGGGCGCCGCCTTCCTCTACGCCGGATCTCAGGCCGCGAAGGATCAGGAGATCCTGGAGCGCGCCACGCAGGGTATCGGCCGCTCGACAGGCGCCACAGCCGGCCAGCTCGACGCGCTGGCGAAGGCGAGTGCCGAGGCCGGCAAGGTCTCGACCTCGACCTCCCGCGAGATCGTCGCTGGCTTCGCCTCGACGGGACAGATCGCGCTGCCGGTGATCGGCGACCTGACTCGCGTTACCAGTGAGTACGCCCGCCTGCTCTCGACGGACGTTCCGACCGCCACGGCGGAGCTCGCCCGCATGTTCGCGGACCCGGCCCGCGGCGCCGACGAGCTTGCGGCAAGGATCGGCGGCCTCGATGACCGCACCCGGCAGCTGATCCAGACCCAGATCGAGCAGGGCGACCGCTCGGCCGCTCAGCAGACGCTGGCCGAAAGCCTGAAGGCGACGATCGACGCAAACGCCAGCGCTACCTCACGCTGGGGTGCGGCCTGGGACATCGCGACCGCCGCGGCGGACCGGTACTGGGAGGCGGCGAAGAAGGTCGCAGGCGTCAAGCTGGGGCTGGCGCCCGAGGGTGCACAGGAAGCTGCCGAGCGCCTGAACAAGCAGGTCGACGACATCAACGCGCGCCGGAAGCGCTTCGGCATGGACCCGCTCAGTTTGGGCGACAGCAGGATCGTTCAGCGCGACACCGCTAACCTCATCAAGGAGACGCAGGAGGCGGAGGCCCGCGCGAAGGCTCTGGAGGAGTTGGCAAACAAAGCGTCGACCACGGCAGGAAACATCGCGCGCAGCATCGATCCCAACTTCGCTCGCCTTTCCGAACTTCGGAAACAGCAGAGCGACCTGAGTGCGGCGCTGGCCGATCCCCTGGCTCGCAACAAGCTCGCAGACTTCGGCCAGACCGAAACGGCCTATCTCGGCGTCACCCGCGCCATCGAGAGCCTGACCGACGCCAACGGCAAGCTGATCTCGTCCGAGGAGATGGCGCGGCGGCAGGATCAGCTACGCCTCGACGCCATCAATGCGAAGACGGAGGCTGAGAAGCGCTCTGTCGCTGAACGGCAGAAGGCATTCGACCTCATCGGCAAGACTGTCACTGGCAGTGACGCGCGCAGCCAGATCGAGCGCGCAGGCTTCCTCGCCCGGGCCGAGGCCGCCTCGAAGGGATCCGACAAGGAGGAGCGCGACGACTTTGACCGGGCGACGCGCTCGACGGAGGATCGGATCCGGCGCCTGCGTGAGCAGGGAGAGACCTACGGCATGGGTGCCGAGGCGGTGGAGCGCTTCCGGGTGCAGCAGGAGTTGCTGACAGCCGCCCAGCGCGCCGGCCGCGACGTCACCCCTGAGCTGACAGCGCGGATCGAGGAGTACGCCAACCAAGCTGCCGAGGCCGCCAAGCGGAACGAGGCTCTGCGCGAGGCGATGCGGACGCAGGATCTCTACCGCAGCGCGGGCTCGGACAGCATCCGGACCTTCATCTCGGATCTCGGCAACGGCAAGAGCATCACCGACGCCTGGGCGAACTCGGTGGATCGGCTGCGCCAGCGCTTCCTCGACATGGCTTCCGATAACATCACCGACCTGATTTTCGGCAAGCGCGGCTCAAGCGATGGCGGCCTGCTCGGCAGCCTGTTCAAGCCGGGTGACAGCGGAGGCGCCTCATCCCCTGGCTTGTCCGACTTCTTCAAGAGCGATTTCTTCCCGTCCTTCGATGGAGGCGGCTTCACGGGCGCCGGCGGCCGGTATGATCCGGCCGGCATCGTCCATCGCGGCGAGGTGGTGTTCAGCCAGGACGATGTGCGCAGGCTGGGCGGCGTCGGGATCGTCGAGGGGATGCGCCGCGGCGGCCGCGGCTATGCTGATGGCGGCGTGGTCGGTCGCGAGGCCTTCACCATGCCGCGGGCGATGTCGCCGGCTCCGGGATCGACAGCCGGAGGTCTTGCTGAAGTGCACATCCACAACGCGCCCGCCGGCACGACGGCGAAGACCACTCAGGGGCCGCGCGGGCCGCGGCTCGACATCCAGATCGACCAGATGGTGGCCGGCGCCCTGATGGGTGGCCCCAGCACGCAGTATGCCCTGAAGAAGCTCAGCGGTGGCAACAGGCTGCGCGGGTAAGCCGATGAACCCACGCATTCGCAGGATGGAGGCGACCATCGCCGCCCTGACGCCGCTCTGCGATCCGGACGTACTTGCAGCCTGCCGGCGACTCGCCGCCACCGATGGCCAGCACTTCGTCGATCAGGCGATTGCCGTCATCGGCAACGCCCGGCTCACGCCCGCAGCCGAGGCACACCTTGAACGCACCATGGAGGAGTTCGTCGCCGGTCAGTGCGCAGGCGTCCGCGCCAGCGGCGCCAACGAACAGGAGACCCTGGCCTATGCGCTCGCCTGCACGATCGCCATCGCGACCCGGATCCAGGAGGTGCAGCGCGCCGAGCGGGAGATTGCGCGCGGGGCGGCGGTGAACTGAGGCCGTTTGCCTACAGCGCATCCTTCTCTTTGGTGGCTTTTGCCTTCGAGAATGCTGCGCTGAGTGGCTTGTTCTCGTAGATGATCAGATAGTAGAGATCATCCATTGCAGCAGCGTTGAGCGATAGTTGAATGTTTGCCATTGGCGAACTCCAATTTTTTGCTTGCACACGCTCATTGGAATGGATTGACCAAGAGAATTTTTCTGGATCAAGCATAAATTTATTTCTAGGCGGGCTAGAAATATCTCTGCCGTTTCCGTACCGCTCATCAAGCAACTGTGAAAGCTTTGAAAAGCGGTTAAGCGACTGTGATCCGTCTTTGTCGCTGCGCCACGTTTTCGAGACAGCGGCAATGCGCCAGAGTTTGTTGTCATAGCCAAACGAAATAAAGACGCTCTCGGTGTCCGCGAGGACCTTTGGCAAATTGGCTGCCCGGTAGGTCGATCCGAACGCATCGCCTTTCTCCGGGGTCAGCGCGATCTGCTCCTTCTCGGCCTCCTCCTTGGTCATCGACCAACGAAGCCCGAAGGGTGCTCCGGAACTCTGCGTCTCTTGAGCCAGCGCCGGCACGGCATGGCACATGAGAACGACTGGAACGACTGCCCACCTCATAGCGCACCCTTCTCGTCGACGCTTCTGCCCGTCGGAGCATTCCTGCCGGCAGCAGGCTGTGCTGGGACACCGACTCCATACTTGCCCATCAGGTATTTCAGCCGGAGGACCGAGATCGCGACCTTCTTCGTCTGCATCTCGACGAGCGCCATGGTCTGGATGAGGCCGCCATAGTTGGTCGCCTTCTCCGTCGCTGCGGCCAGATCCTTCTGCTCCTTGGCCATCTCAGCTTCTATGTCGCGAGCGTCGGCCTCTGTGAACAGCTGCGTCGGCTGCCCTGGCACCGTGTAGTTCAGGTTGATCCACCGGAGCCAGGACAGCTTCTTCTGCTGGAGCATCGCCCTTGTCGACGAGAGGAAGCCGAGTTCGATATCACACTGGATCTTCAGCACGGAACCTGCGCCGAAATCTGCACAGCGGCTCTTCGCATCTGCTACGGATGCATCAACCTGACTGATGTCCTGCTCCAGTTCCTCAGAGGTTGGGCCGAACTTCGCATTTGCGGCCGCCAGTGCGGCTGGCGCGGCGAGCAGAAGCAGCACTCCGCCGATCAGGACCCTTGATCGTCCTCGCATTCTACTTCCCCCAGCGAGCTTTTCCCCGGTATTGAGCATTTTGCTCGTCGGAGTCTGTCACCGGGAAAGCACGCTAGGTTGCCGCTGATGCGGTTGTCGGGCTGCTGCATTGAATCTAAGGCTGCCGGCCATGCAGAAGCTCGAAGCCCTCCTCGACCGCCTGAAGGCCCATCAGCGCGAGCTCATCCTGGAGGCAGCTGAACGTGACATGCTCCCGCCGGACGGCATGCTGCGCCGGATCGCCGAGCTGGAGAACGTCATCGCTGCTGTCGAGGCCGTGGCGGACGAGGAGCGGCGCGGAGCGTGAGATCGGTGCAGCGCCGGCCGGCGACGGGTTGGTCACCTTCGTAGGCCATGGCATAGCGTAGCCATGAGCAACGACGCACCGCATCCCTACAGCATTGAGGTCGAACCCCTCACGAAGCCGGAGGGACACTTCGGCTGGCTCCTGCGCCGGAGCGGCAAGCTGATCGAGCGCTCGGACCGCGCCTATCGGAGTGAGGAGAGGGCTCGGGAAGCCGCCGTGGAAGCCGCTGAGCGCGACAGCAAGCCCGGCGCGGGCGTGGGGCGGCGCTGAGCTCCCCGGCCAGAGAGAAGCCAGCTGGCCGGAAAAGCGGTGACCCATGCGCGCGATCGGCAGAGGCCCGTCAGTCCCGCGCCGCCTCCGCAATCCGCGCCGGAGCTACGATCTCGAGGGCCGGGAATGCGAGCCGGCGACGGTCGCCAACGCGCGCCAGAACGGAGCTCGCGGCATCACCGTGAAGTGCGCCTGCAACCATGAGGCGCTGATCCCCTTCGAGCGATTGTGGCCTGACGAGTACGTGCCGGACGTCGCGCTGCGCTGCCGGTGCACGGTCTGTGGCGGCCGGCGGATCGAGAGCTATCCGGATTGGTCGGGTGGCTGGCGGTGGAAGGCTGGTGGACTGGCGCCGACCACCTAAAAGTCTGGGTGCCAGATCCATCCAGAGGGACTAGGTTCGCCGCCCTTTCGAGGCCCGCGCATCGGTATGCGGCTGGAGAGTCGGTGATCCCAATGGACCTAAACACGTATCTCAGAACTATCTTAGCAACAAACCCCAACGACTGGCTAAAGGTTGATGGAGCTACCTTCCTGCAAAGCGTTGATGAGATCACCTCTTTTAGCGGCGGTTCAA
Organism: Methylobacterium segetis; assembly: GCF_004348265.1. Taxonomy (GTDB): domain Bacteria; phylum Pseudomonadota; class Alphaproteobacteria; order Rhizobiales; family Beijerinckiaceae; genus Methylobacterium; species Methylobacterium segetis. The sequence continues at coordinate 10,455 of NZ_SMNT01000122.1, read as the reverse complement.
ACCATAGCGCGCTCGGTGACCTGAGGGAACACCGGGAAATCGCAACATTGAAGTCCGATCTCTCGATCTCGCTGGCCGCCGGTCTCAAGCACCGGGATAAGTTCTACGAGCCCTGGACGAAGGGATTTGCTGACCCGAACGCATCATCGGTGTTCATCGACGCGCTCTGGAACGGGCGGCCGGTCTTCCGGGAAATTGGTGTCTACGTCGATGGAGCGCGCGCTCTCTTGCCGCCTCCGATCCCCGGGTCACTCGAGGTGGAAGCAGACCGTGCGACCTTCTTCGAGTTGGTGGATAGTCTCTTCTCCTCTGGCCAGCACAGCCTCTACTTCCGGCAGGCCTCCTTCACGACGGTGAACAAGCCCTGGCCCTAGGCGCGAGCGAGCGCCTCGGCCTCGGCAGTGAACATTAGCGGGAGCGGCTCATCCGCTCCCGCAACGCGCGCCCGGCCGCAATCTGGTCCACCAGAGGCCGAGGGCGCGTTCTCGACATATGGCGCTGGACGAATGCGAGGTGCGCGTCGCTGCCGGCGTAGACGTACCGGGAGGCTTGCCCGACGACGCGCTCGTTAAGCTTCTCGATGAAAGTGTTGTGGTCCTGCGAGCTGAGCCGCTGCACCATGGCGGGCGTATTGACGGCGTAGAAGACGGCCCGAGGCCCGATCGGCATGAGGATGAGTGACTCGGGGTAGGCCAGCCCGTCGGTCATCACGAGCGGTCGATCGGAGGTGAGCACCTCACGACGGAAGTTCGGGTAGAGGAGGGCACCCCATCGCATTCCTACGATGTGGTCGTTGATAGGCTCGCTGTTCATCATTTCGACCAGGATGCTCATGCCGATCCGCTCGACCTGATCATCCGGGACGCTGTCCATGTAGGTCTGCAAGTCCCGCGGCCAATGCGCGCGTCGGCGGCGCCGATAATCGCGCTCCATCTCCGGGGTCACGATACGCCAGCCCCGAGCGAAGTGCTCTTTGAAGGCTTCGAGATCGTCCGGATGTCGATGCATCAACGACATCATGAACCGGGCCCAGGCCCGCATCTCTCTCGTCGAGAAGGCGACACGCCGGCCTGAGCAGAAGGCTCTCATTACGACGGCGGCCGCGTCATCGACCGGCTTCATGAAGAGTTGTTCGACGGCTTGAGCGTCAGGCCCGCTCAGCCCCCGCAACTCGTATAGCCGATCAACCCAGCCGGTCCCTGCGGGGTGAGTCCGCCTCGGCTTGATCACATCGTGCCGAGGGCGCGGGCGGCTGTACTCACAGATCCGCCCGTCCGAGAATGCCCATTGCTTCGTATAGAAGACGGGCACGAAGTGATGCCGACCCGGCGGGTTCTGGATCATCGCCGTTGAAGCTGGGCCGACCGCTGTGCAGCCGCAACCATCGAAATGGCGGCAAATATCATGCCGCCATTCCCACAATAACATCATAAGTCGGCCCGGCACTTCCAGCCGAATCTGAAGCTTCCATTGAAAACAGTGTGATCGAACAAACTAGAAAGCTAGCGCGCCATTCCAAGCTGAGTTGGTGCAGCAGGCGTCGCGAACCCTGCGACGATCCCCCTCCAATGAAAGATGAGGAAAACGTTTGTGTTCCAAGTATTAAGCCCTGCAGAAATGGCCGGAAGTTATAACTTCCAACTTCTCCAACAGCATAACCATGCGCGATTTTGGCTAGCAATCGGCCGAAAAGATCCGGCGAGAACTCCTGTGTGAAGGCTTTGTTTGGGCCAAAACTTTGAAGTTTCTGGTAGAAATTGGGGCCTGCCCTTACCGATGTCCCTTCGATCACAAGTCCATCACGATGCGGTGCGCCAGAAAATAAGGTAGGGGGCTGAATTACCGGCAAAACTACTGCGTAGGGATGATCGGAAACAGGTATATCAAGCCATTCATGGTCGCCTTCATTCTTAAAATAAGACAGCCTAAGCGTCTTCGGCCTTTCCTTCCTCTTGCGTGTTGGAAGGTTCATGTGAGTCCGCGCCGCTAGAAACATGTTGCGAAGACAGTAACGCTCAAAATCTGATGTAACACGAGCGCACTGATCGCAACTGGCATCCGTAAATACTAAATTACCACCTAGTCCAAACGGTATTATATGCTCTCTTGATAGTTTTCGATCGGATCCGCAGTAAATACAATGACCAATCGAAGGATAAGTTTTCACTCTTCCGTCATTAAGCGCAAATGCCATTGGCAAACTTTCGTGAAATGTGCAATATTTTCTACTAAGATCAATGCTGGTATGGGGTGAACTATCATTTCTCATGCTTCGTAAGGATCATTGCAACCAGTGATCCCGCCGGATTTTCACGAGCACGATGATCGAGGCGAACAACGCTGCGGCAGCCGTGTCACCGACCGCTACCCTTGGATCATCAGGCTGCACGACCAGCAGCACAGCGATCGTGGCCAGACCGATAATCCCGGCACCGGCGAGCGCTAGCAGAGTGCGTTCAGTCACGTGCGCTCGCCTTCAACGCTTGGCGAGATGCGGCTCGTTACCCAGCGTCGAGGTAGCTGTGCCGCCGAGGTAGCCCTCGGCCTTGAGGTGGTCAGTCAGCACCTTCTCAATCAGGCTGGAGAGCGAGCGCGTGTCGTTCCTCGCCGCCTTCTCAGCTGCAGCCTTCACGTCGGGTGGAAGCCGAACCGACACCGGAGCAGATTTCAACGACATCGTATTCCATTGTAGTTGACAGCCATCTTGGCTACATGTAACTACAATGTCGCCAGAAAGGCAACGGCCCGCAACAGTGTTTGCACCACCGCGCGGGCCTGACCACTCACGTTGGGGCACAACGCTCATGGCTAACCGCAATTCTACAACACCGGCGCGCGCCGGTGAACGCTCCCGCTCGCCTTCCGCAGCTGTTTACGCCCGGCCGGTCCCCGAGCTGGAGGACGAGGCCGCTGGGCACTGGCCCCTCATCCGGGCCGACCGCCCCGACACCGCCCACGTCCGCGCGCCGCGCTTCCTCGACGCGGCCGGCGAGCTCGTCTCGGCCCTGATGATCGTGGGGGGCGGTGTCGCCCTCTACGGCTTCCTGCAAATCGCGTGAGGGGGCTGGTATGAAGACCGCACGCAAGGGCACTACCGACGTGCAGCAACCTGGCCTTCGCGAGCGGGCGAAGGCTGCACGAGCATCCGCCTCACGCCTCACGCTGCGCGATGACCGAGTCACCGCGAGCCCTGATCCGATCCTCGCAGCCATCGAGCGGCACGCCGCGGCGGCCGCAGCCTTCCGCGACAGCACCATTGCAGCGGATCAGACTTGGGTCGCGAAGCATGGAGGCGACACCTCGCCGGAGGCGATGGCGAAGGCAGAAGCAGCCTGGGAGGCTGCGGATCTCGTGCAGATCGAAGCCTGGAACGCGCTGTTCGAGACGCGGCCGACCACCTCTGAAGGGCTTGTCGCGCTTCTGCGCCACGTCGGTGAGTACGCCGATACCATGCTCGACACGGGCGGCACCTACACCGCGGCGAGCATCTTCGATGTGCTGGCGGACCATGCGGCGGCGCTGTCGGACAAACTGCCGGGCCACCAACCTTGTGCAGCTAGCAAGCTGGGCGAACTCCTCAAACAGGCTTGGCGCGAACACGACCTGCTCGAAGAGGCCATGACGTCAAGTGGCAGGGAGGCATTGCGTCCGCTGGAAGAGATCAACCTTCGGCAGATCCAGGAGATGGAATTGGCGATCAGCTACGTGACGGCCTCGTCGCCCGTTGGCATGCTCACACAACTCGCCATAGCTTTCGATGCAGTGGACACTGCTGCCAACGGTGCCAGCCCAGATATCTGCTCCTCGGGCCAGGAGCGGGCCGAGCGCTGCCTTCACTCGATCGCTGCAGCCCTTTGCGCAATGACAGGCGTCGCTCGAGAGAGCGGCTGTGCCGGTCGGTACTTGCCGACCCGTCTCGACCACCTTTTTTTCTTCCTGTCGGAGGTCGCCTGACATGGCTGAGATCATCCGCTTCCCCGCTGGCCGCCCCGTGCCGGCCGCCACGATCCCGCGCCAGGAATTCGCCGCGCTTGCCGAGCTCGCCCTCGACGTCGTCGACCGCATAGTCGCGCTGCTCGACGAGGAGGATGGCAGTGATTCGGGGCCGTCGCCCGCCGCACCGATCGGCGGCGTCAGTGATGCTGGTGCGCCCAATCCCAAATGAGAAGGCCGGTCCAGAAGGTCAGAGACCCGACGTAGGCGTAGAAGACGAGCGCTTCGATCGGCATTGGTTTGCCCTCCGATCGTGTGCGGTCCCCCTACGCCTCCGAGTCTTCGACCACCACCCATGTTCCGCATCGGTCCGCTGCCGCACGGTGTGCCGCCGAGAGGGCAGGGCGGTTGCTACCGCTTTTGCTACCCAATTCGTTGGTACGAGCCAGGATGGAGAACGATGAGTGAACACCGTCAGGCCGGATTTCACCGGCAAAACAACACGTTAGACGATCGGCTGGGATTGGGCGGGACGGCCGAGGGCGAATTTCAAGACCGCTGCCTTAAACCACTCGGCCACCCTTCCCCGGTGCCCGCCCGGGCGGGGGCGAGTCCCCGCGCTTGATAGCGGAGAACGCCCGCGGGCGACATCGAAAACATCGGCCTCAGGGGTCGAGGCGTCCGAGCCGGTCGAGGAGGGCGCGGTCGTGGAGGAGGGCCATGCGCTCCTTCGGCGTCAGCCAGCCCGCGGCCTCGGCGAGGGTCTCGGCCTCGACCACCTTCGCCTGGGCGAGCGTCCGCTCCGGGTCGATGCGCCCGCGCGGGCGCGGTTCGCCCGCGGGCAGCATCGCGACGTGCGCCCGGGCGAGGGCGGGCTCGGAATGGAGCGCGCGCAGGGAATCCGCCTCGTCGAAGCCGCGGGCGGCGTTGCGGTCCGCGAGGGCGCCGGCGGCCTGGGCGATCGCGGGCGGCTCGCGCTCCTCCGGGGTCATCAGGAGGCCGGCCCGGCGCAGGGCGAGGCCGAGGCCGAGCTGGCCGCTCGCCCAGGAGATCGGGATCGCCAGGACGAGGCCGAGGATCGTCGGCGACATCCAGAGGAACAGGGAGGTGGCGATGGCGAAGGCCGCCACCCCCGTGATCAGCCCGAGCGCCGTGTGCCAGCGGTGGCGGCGCACGATGTCGCGGAAGGGAATCGAGCCGTCGTCCCGCCGCTGCGGGTTCCAGCCCGTGTCGCGCCCGGCCAGGATCTGGAACACCGAGCCCGACTGGATCAGCATCGCGATCGGGGCGATCAGGGCCGAGAGCAGGATCTCGATGAGGCTCGAGGCGAGGAGCCGGATCGTGCCGCCGCAGGCCCGCCGCACCGGCCCGTCGATCAGGGCGAGGATCAGGCCGAGGACCTTCGGGGCGAGCAGGATGCCCATGGTGAGGCCGAAGAGCTTGAGCGCGCGCACCGGGTCGAAGCGCGGGAAGACCGCGTAGAGCCCGAACTCGCTCGTGAAGTATTCGGGCCGCACGTAGGCCGTCTGCAGCACGAGGGCGATGCCGACGACGAGCTGCGCCAGCCAGAGCGGGGAGGCGACGTAGCCCGCGATGCCGGTGGCGAAGTGCTGGCGGGAGGCGAGGGCGAGGCCCGCCGCGCCGATGATGCGGCCGTGCTGCAGGTTGCCCTGCGCCCAGCGCCGGTCGCGCACCGCCACGTCGATCAGGGAGGGCGGGCTCTCCTCGTAGGAGCCGGAGAGCGTCGGCAGCATGGTGACCGCCCAGCCGGCGCGGCGGATCAGGGCCGCCTCCACGAAATCGTGGCTCAGCACGTGGCCGCCGAAGGGCGGGCGGCCGGGCAGGTCCGGCAGGCCGCAGGCCTGCGCGAAGGCGCGGGTGCGGATGATCGCGTTGTGGCCCCAGTAATTGCCGTCGCGGCCCGACCACACGCTCAAGCCCGTCGCGATCACGGGCCCGTAGATGCGCGCGGCGAATTGCTGGACGCGGGCAAACAGCGTGTTGCGGTTGATGATGAGCGGCAGGCTCTGGATGATGCCGGCATCCGGGTCCGCCTCCATGGCGCTCGCGAGCCGCACCACGCTGTCGCCCGTCATCAGGCTGTCGGCGTCGAGCACCAGCATGTGGTCGTAATGCCCGCCCCAGCGGCTCACGAAATCGCCGATGTTGCCGGCCTTGCGGTGGTGGTTCTTCGGCCGGTGCCGGTAGAAGATCCGGGCCTCGCGCCCGAGGCGGGCCCGCAGGTCGAGGAAGGCGCGCTCCTCGGCGATCCAGGCGTCGGCCTGCGTCGAGTCCGAGAGCACGAACCAGTCGAAGTGCCGGCCGAGCCCCGTCGCCTCGACGGATTCGCGCATCGCCTCGAGCCCCGCGAAGGTGCGGGCGGTGGCCTCGTTGTAGACGGGCATCAGGACCGCCGTGCGGGTCGCGAGCGCGGCCGGCCGCGCGGGCAGGCGCGGGCGGCGCAGGAGCGTGACGAAGCCGAGGATCGCGCCGGTGAAGGCGAGGGCGATCCAGGAGAAGTTGAGCACGAACAGGACGAGCAAGGCCCATTGCAGCGCCGTCGGGCTGCCCGAGACCGCGATGGTCTCGTACATCTGCAGGGCGCCGTAGGCGGTGAGCGCGACCGCGCCCCCGAACACGAAGAGGCGCGCGCCCCAGGGCGTCCGGAGGGGCCGGCCCGGCCGGTGGCCCTGGTCCGGGCTCCAGCGCGCGAGATCCTGCACCGGCATCGGAAGCGGCGCCTCCGGCGGCATCGCGGGCGCGAAGCCGGCCTCCTCCGGGGCAGGAGCCTCCGGGGGCGACGGGGCGTCGAGGGTGGCGGTTCGGTCCATGGGGCTGCCTCTCACGGCGTCCAGCGGTAGAGCCAGGTCTCGGTGATCGCCCGCCCGTCCCGGCGCAGGGCGAGGCGCAGCTCGCAGGCCCGCTCGCCGCCGGGATCGAGTTCGAAGGCGACCCGCACCGTCTTGCGCTCGGGATAGGCGTAGAGCGCCTGCCGGGCGATGGTGCCCGGGCTCGCCGTCAGCGCGGTCTCGGTCTCGGGGCCGGGCCGCGCGAAGGCCTCGCCCGTGAAGTCCACGAGGAAGAGCCGGCGGTTGCCGCCGCTGCCGCGCCCGCTCCGGGTGCCGGTCACCCGGGCGACCGGCGGGCGCTCCGGCGGCTCCCAGCACCAGAACTGGCGGTAGGCGAAGCGCGTCTCGGCGCCCGCCGCAAGCGCGGTCCTGGGCCGCCAATAGGCGAGGATGTTCTCGTTGAACTCGGAATCGCTCGGGATCTCGAGGAGCGTCACCGCGCCCTCGCCCCAGGAGCCCAGCGGCTCCAGCCAGAGGGAGGGGCGCCCCTCCCAATGCTGCACGTCGTCCTCGAAATCCGCGTAGTCGCGCGCCCGCTGCATCAGGCCGAACCCCTTCGGGTCGGCGTCGAGGAAGGAGGAGATCTGCAGGGTGTCCGGGTTGTGCACCGGCCGCCAGATCGCCTCCTCGGCGCCGTTGCGGATCTGCAGGCCGCCCGCCGCGTAGGCTCCGGCGCGGGCGTCGTCGTTGCCGCGCCGGTCGTGGGGGCCGAACAGGTAGCTCGCCTGCATGCCGCCGAGCCCGAGATGGTCGATGGTCACGCGCGGGAAGACGGTGCCCTCGATGTCGGCGATCGAGGCCTCGCCCGGCCGCAGGCTCAGGCGCAGGGCGCCGGAAGCGGATTCGGAATCGATCAGCGCGTGGACGACGAGCCGGTCCTCCCCCGGCCCCGGCCGCTCGATCCAGAAGGCGCGGAAGCGCGGGAATTCCTCGCCGCGGGAATCGGCCGGGCGCAGCGTCAGCGCCCGGGCCGTGACGCCGAAGCCCTGGCCCGCCGCGAGCAGGCGGAAGAACGAGGCGCCCTGGAACAGCGCGAAATCGGAGAGTTCGCCCCCGCCGAAGCGGGCCCGCAGGCGGAAGCCCGAATAGCCCGGATCCTCCGGGAACTCGGGCAGCACGAAGCCGCCGGTCGCGAACAGGGAGCGGTCGTAGGGGACGGGCCGCACCGTGCCGTCCTCGACCAGGGCGAGGCTGACCCGGTCGGTGAAGATCGAGCCCCGGTGCAGCGGCTCCACCGTGAAGCGGAGGCCCGCCTCGGCCCAGAGGGCGCGGCCGGGCGCGGTGGCGATGGCGTTGTACTGCTCGCGGCCGAGGTTGCGCAGCGAGGCGGGCAGGTCGTCGGTGCGCGGGGCGGCGTAGGGGGCCTTGGCGAGCGCCCGGGCGATCTCGACGACGGTGCCCGGCTCGAAGCGGGCGCCGGCCGGGGGCAGGGCGGGCGCGCCCTCCGCGGCGTGGGCGGCGCCGGCGAGCAGGCCGGCAAGCCCCCCCGCCGCATGGCGCAGGAGGTCGCGGCGGGAGCGGTCCCGGGCGGGCGACGGGGGGTGCTCGCGGGGGCAGGGGGCGAGGCCGGGGCGACCGTCTGTGGGCAGCGTCATACCGTCTTCATGCACGCAACGGCGGGGAATGGGCAGGGGTCATCGCAGTTTGTGTGCGCCGCAGCGGGCGAGATTTCGTCTACCACGCCGGCGCCTGAACTGAAGGTTAAGATACTTCCGATCTACTCCATCAGAAGTCGCACTGCTCCCTGCGAGCGGGTTTTGCGCAGCCCTGCCGATCGGCTAAGCCGGAGCGTGAAGCGCCCTGCGCGCAGCAGGCAGATCCGGGATTCCGACCGATGACGACATCCGACACGGCCTCCGGCCGGCGCAGCCTCACGGCGATCGTGCTCGCGGCGGGCAAGGGCACGCGGATGCGCTCCGACCTGCCGAAGGTGCTGCACCGGATCGCCGGGCGCAGCATGCTCGGCCACGTGCTGGCCGCGGCGCAGGAGGCGGGCGCCACCCGCATCGCCGTGGTGGCGGAGCCGGGGCGCGAGGACGTCGCCCGCGAGGCCGCCGCGGCGGCGCCGGGCGCGCGCCTCTACCCGCAGGCCGAGCGCCTCGGCACGGCGCACGCGGTGCTCGCCGCCCGCGCGGCGCTCGCCGAGGGCGACGACGACATCGTGGTGGCCTTCGGGGACACGCCGCTCATCTCCAGCGAGACGCTCCGGCGCCTGCGCGCGCCCCTCGCCGAGGGCGCGGCCGTGGCGGTGCTCGCCTTCGAGGCCGCGGAGCCGGCGGGCTACGGGCGCGTCCTGACGGAGGGCGAGCGGGTGCTCGCCATCCGCGAGGAGAAGGATGCGAGCGAGGCCGAGCGCCGGGTGCGCCTGTGCAATGCCGGGCTGATGGCGCTCGCGGGCGCCCACGCCCTCCCGCTCCTGGAGCGGATCGGCAACGACAACGCGGCCGGCGAGTACTACCTGCCCGACGCGGTGGCGCTGGCGGTGGCCGACGGCCTGCCCGTGGCCGTCGTCTCCGTGGAGGAGGCGGAGGCGCAGGGGGTCAACGACCGGGTCCAGCTCGGCGTCGCCGAGGCCGCGATCCAGGCGCGGCTGCGCCGGGCCGCCCAGCTCGGCGGCGCGACCCTGATCGCCCCCGAGACCGTCTTCCTCAGCGCCGACACGGTGCTCGGCCGCGACGTGGTGGTGGAGCCCCACGTCGTGTTCGGCCCCGGCGTCGCGGTCGGCGACGGCTCGGTCGTCCACGCCTTCTCGCATCTCGAGGGCGCGCGCCTGGAGGAGGGGGTCAGCATCGGCCCCTACGCGCGCCTGCGCCCCGGCGCCCTGCTGGAGACGGGCGCGCGCATCGGCAATTTCGTCGAGGTCAAGAACGCGACGCTCCGGGCCGGCGCCAAGGCCAACCACCTGACCTATCTCGGCGATGCCGAGATCGGCGAGGGCGCCAATGTCGGGGCGGGCACCATCACCTGCAATTACGACGGCGTGAACAAGCACCGCACCGCGATCGGGGCGGGCGCCTTCATCGGCTCGAACTCGGCCCTCGTCGCCCCCGTGAGCATCGGGGCCGGCGCCTACGTCGCCACGGGGTCGGTCATCACCGACGACGTGCCGGCCGACGCGCTGGCCGTCGCCCGCGGGCGGCAGGCGGTGAAGGAGGGCTGGGCCGAGCCGAAACGCGCGGCGATGCGGGCGGAGAAAGAGGCGCGCGCGCGCAAGGGCTGAGCCCGAAAATCCGAGTTCTGCCCATGACTTGCGGCGGGATCCTGCGAGACCCTCTCAAGGCTTTCGCAGCAATCCGCGACCGAAACCGGCCTCGGGGCTGGCATGGCGCCGTCCCGATCCGGTACAAGGGCGACGCTTTCAGGCAAGCGCGGCCGGGCACAACCCTTGCGGGTGGCGAGCCGCGCGCAGAGCGTTCCGGCCGGACCGGGACGCCATCGGCATCATCGAGGCAGAAGATACGACCATGTGCGGCATCGTAGGCATCGTCGGGCGCGACGCGGTGGCAGGACAGGTCATCGAGGCACTGCGCCGCCTCGAATACCGCGGCTACGACTCGGCCGGCATCGCAACCCTCGAGCACGGACGCCTCGAGCGCCGCCGCGCCGAGGGCAAGCTCGCCAACCTCCAGCTCAAGCTCATCCAGGCCCCCCTGTCCGGCGCCATCGGCATCGG
>NZ_SMNT01000121.1 GCF_004348265.1 Methylobacterium segetis | reverse complement strand
TCGGCTGGCGCGAGGGCCGCGACCCCGATGCGTATTTCTCGACGCTCGGCTACCGGGCGGCCTACGCCGATGTCGGGCGCGCGCAGGTCGATCCTCTGGCGCATTACGACCGGGTCGGCTGGCGCGAGGGCCGCGATCCGGGCGCGAACTTCGACACGGAGCTCTACCTCCTGCGCAACCCGGACGTGAAGGCGGCCGGCATCGACCCCCTCGCCCATTATCTCGATTTCGGCCGCTACGAAGGCCGGGCCGCGCCGGACCCCGCGATCGGGCGGCCTGCGGACCTCTCGGCCGCCCGGGGTTTCGACGCTGCCTTCTACCTTCTCGACAATCCGGACGTGGCCCGGGCTGCGCTGGCGACCACCGACACCCTCGCCTTCGCACGCCAGCACTACGAGACCTTCGGCTGGCGCGAGGGCCGCGACGGCAACGCCTTCTTCGACACCGCCGCCTACCTGACGGCCAATCCCGACGTCCGGGCCGCGGGCATCGACCCGCTCGCCCATTACGACGCCTTCGGCTGGCGGGAGGGGCGCGACCCCTCCTCGGTCTTCGACACGAGCGCCTATCTCGCCCGGAACGCGGACGTCGCGGCGGCCGGGATCGACCCGCTGCTGCACTACCTGAGCTACGGGATCTACGAGGGCCGCACCGCGACGGCGGGCGACATCTGACGCCGGGCTCAGGTCCGGGCTGCCCGGGCCCGCGCCGCCCGTCGACTCACGAAGGGCGAGCCGGCGAGGACGAAGCGCCAGGGCGTCTCGGCCCCGCGGGTGATACCGATCCTCGGCCCGCTCGCGATCTCCCCATCGGGCACGCCCGGCGCGATCCGGAAGGGCGGCCGGTCGAGGGGCAGGCCGTCCTGCTCACCCGTGATGCCGAGCGCCTGGCACAGCCGCCCGGGCCCGGAGCACAGGAGCCGGACATCGGCGGCCGCCCGGCGCGAGCGCATGGCCTCGAGACCGCAAGTCGGCTCGAGCGCCCGGATCAGGACGGCGCTGCCAGGCTCGCAGACCACGTTGAGGCACCAGTGCAATCCGTAGGAGCGGTAGACGTAGGCGTGCGCGGGCGCCCCGAACATGCTGGCGTTGCGCCGCGTCGGCCCGGCGAAGCTGTGCGAGGCCGGGTCGGACCGGTCGTAAGCCTCGGTCTCGACGATGCGACCGCCGGCCCCCGCGACCGTGAGGCTCCACCCGATCAAATCCGGGGCGACGCGTGCGGCCGGGCGGTCGAAGAAGGAGGGCGGCAGGGTCATCCGGGCAGGTCAGATATCGGGATCGGGGGATGGGCCGCCTCCATCGCACGAATCCACACCGATCCGCAGCGCAACCGTTCCGCGAATCAGCCAAACTCGAGACTCGCGCGTTGTGACGCCGGCCGCCCCTGGCGGCGCACCGCGTTCGGAGGCTCACGGGGATGAGATGGATCTCAGGAGCGGCGCTCGGCGCCCTGATCCTCGCTGCGGGTGTCGCCCCGGCTGAGGCCGCCGACTTTTTCGGGCCCGCCGACGAGGGTCCGCCGCCTGTCGTGACCCGGCGGACGATCGTGGAGCGTCCGGTCGTGCTGCCGCCCCGGCGCATCGTCCGGGAGGTCATCGTCGAACGGCCCGTCGTCTACCGTCCGCCGCCCGTGATTCGGGAGGTGATCGTCGATACCCCGATCGTCTACCCGCCGGGACCCTACCTCCCCGCTGAAGTCCAGGCCCGGATCGGGCTCTACGAGACCCGGTTCGGGCCGAGGCCGATCCCCTATGGCGGGCTCGACCCGCTGGATTGAGAGAGGGACTCTCGCGCTCCCTCCACGCGATGCGCGAAGATGAGGGAAGCGTAGAGATCGGGCAGTTTGCGCGCCCGGACGGGGTCGGCGTTGACCAGCCGGTCCAGCGGGGTCCGTGGGGCGTGCGACCCTGCTGATGTGCTTCCTCGCACATCGGCGAATTCGGGATCCATCGTCTCCATATCGTTGCAAATCACTGATCGAGCGGCTGATTTTCGCGCTTGCTCTCGCCCGGCGCCGAGGGCAAGCGATGATTTTGAAATTGACGATTATTGCCAATCGTCAATTTCGTGTCAGAGTATTGCTGCCGGACAGATCCGGATGCCCGCTTTCGCGAGGGCTCCCATGGTGTGGTCACCCCTACTCGCCGCCCCCGTCCTTGGGCTCACTGCTCTCGCCCTCGCCGGATGCAACGAGGCGCAGGCCCCGGCCGCCAAGCCCGAGACGAGCCGGCCCGTCCTCGTCCAGCGCGTCTCCGCCGAGAGCCGCGTGCCGGAGCGCAGCTTCGTCGGCACCATCCGCCCGCGCATCGAGAGCGATCTCGGCTTCCGGGTTCAGGGCAAGGTCGCCCGACGCCTCGTCAACGTCGGCGACGTGGTTGCGGCGGGCCAAGCGCTCGCCACCCTCGACGAGATCGACCTCAACCTCCAGACCGAGCAGGCGGAGGCCGAGCGACGCGCCGCGAGCGTGGCGGTCGACCAGGCCGAGGCCGACCTGAAGCGCACCCTGACCCTCGCGCAGCAGGGCTGGACCGCGACCGCGGTGACGGACCGCCAGAAATCGACGACCGAGGAGGCGCGCAGCCGCCTGCTCCGGGCGGAGCGGGCGCTGAACCTCGCGCGCAACGCAGCCTCCTACGCCGTCCTGAGCGCGGATGCGGACGGCGTCATCACGGCGACCTCCGTCGAGCCAGGGCAGGTGGTGGCGCCGGGGCAGGCCGCGATCCGCCTCGCCCGCAGCGCCGAGCGCGAGGCCGTGGTGGCCGTGCCGGAGGCCCTCGTCGGCCGGGCGCGGGAGAATGGGGCCAGCGTCGCTCTCTGGTCGCAGCCGAACGTCCGCTACCGGGCCCGCCTGCGCGAGCTCGCGCCGGCAGCGGACGCCGCAACGCGCACCTATCTCGCCCGGTTTTCCCTGCCCGAGGCCGATGCCGCGGTGCAGCTCGGCATGACCGCGACTGTCACGCTGACAGCCGATTCCGCCGAGCGGGTGGTGCGCCTGCCGCTCGCCGCGCTCTTCAACCAGGGCACCGGCCCCGCCGTCTGGACGGTGGACGATGGGGGGCAGCTCACGCTGAAGCCCGTCACGGTCGCCGCCTACGAGGCGCAGGACGCGCTCATCGTCTCCGGCATCGCGGACGGAGATCGCGTCGTGCGGCTCGGCGTCCAGAAGCTCGATCCCGGCCAGCGCGTGCGCGTGGTCGAGGCGCTGGAATTTTGAGGCGCCGCCGTTCGGCGGCCGCCGGGGAGCCGATCCCATGAAGCGCTTCAATCTCTCCGAATGGGCGGTCCATCACCGCGCGGTGGTGCTGTTCCTGATCCTCGCCGTGGCGGCGAGCGGGACCCTCGCCTTCCTGCGCCTCGGCCGAGCCGAGGACCCGAACTTCACGATCAAGGTCGCGGTCGTCACCGCGATCTGGCCGGGTGCCACCGCCCGCGAGATGCAGGATCAGGTGGCCGACCGCATCGAGAAGAAGCTGCAGACGCTCCCCCATTTCGAGAAGGTGATGACCTACGCGAAGCCCTCCTTCGCGGCGATGCAGGTCACCTTCCGGGACAACACGCCGGCCGGCCAGGTGCCGACCCTGTTCTATCAGATCCGCAAGAAGCTCGACGACGTGCGGGGCGAATTGCCGGCCGGCGTCATCGGCCCGAGCGTCAACGACGAGTACGGCGACGTCGATTCGATCCTCTACATGCTCACCGGCGAGGGCGCCGATTACGGACAGTTGAAGAAGGTGGCCGAGGGCCTGCGCCAGCGCCTCCTCAAGGTCGAGGGCGTCACCAAGGTGAACCTCTACGGCGTGCAGGAGCCGCGCATCTTCGTGGAATTCAGCCACGCCAAGCTCGCCACCCTCGGCCTGACGCCCCAGACCCTGTTCGAGTCGCTCGCTCGCCAGAACGCGGTGACGCCCGCCGGCACCGTCGAGACGGGGGCGCAACGCATCCCGCTGCGGGTCACGGGCGCGCTCGACGGCGTGCGGGCGGTGGCGGAGACGCCGGTCGAGGCGAACGGGCGCACCTTCCGCCTCGGGGACGTGGCGAGCGTCAGCCGCGGCTACGCCGATCCGCCGGATCAGCTCGTGCGCCAGCGCGGGCAGCCCGCCCTCGGAGTCGGCGTGGTGATGGCGCGCGGCGCCAACATCCTGGATTTCGGCAAGGCGGTCGCGGCCGCGACCGGCGAGTTCCTGCAGGCCGTGCCGCGGGGCATCGCGGCGGAGCAGATCGCCGACCAGCCGAAGGTGGTCGAGGAGGCCGTCTCCGAGTTCGAGCATTCCTTCGTGGAGGCGCTCGCGATCGTGCTGCTGGTGAGCTTCCTGTCGCTCGGCTGGCGCACCGGCATCGTGGTGGCGCTCTCGGTGCCGCTCGTCCTCGCCATGACCTTCGTGGTGATGCAGGCGATGGGCATCGATCTGCATCGCATCACGCTGGGCGCCCTCATCATCGCGCTGGGGCTCCTCGTCGATGACGCCATCATCGCGGTCGAGATGATGGTGGTGAAGATGGAGCAGGGCTGGGACAGGATGCGGGCCGCCGCCTTCGCCTGGGAATCGACCGCCTTCCCGATGCTGACCGGCACCCTCGTCACCGTGGCGGGCTTCCTGCCGGTGGGATTCGCCAATTCCTCCACCGGCGAGTACGCGGGCGGCATCTTCTGGGTGGTGGCGATCGCCCTCGTCGTGTCGTGGTTCGTGGCCGTCGTGTTCACGCCCTATCTCGGGGTGCTGCTCCTGCCGAAGGACCTCGCCAAGCGCCACGCCGTGCACGGCGATCCGGACGCACTCTACGACACGCGCCTCTACCGCGCGCTGCGCCGGGTGATCCGGGCCTGTGTCCGCTGGCGCAAGACGACCGTGCTCGCCACGCTCGCCGTCTTCGTCGGTTCGGTGGTCGGCTTCGGACAGGTGCAGCAGCAATTCTTCCCGCTCTCCGAGCGGCCCGAACTGTTCCTGCAATTGCGGTTGCCGCAGGGAACCGCGATCGGCGCCACGCGGGCGAGCGTGGAGCGCGCCGAGGCGCTGATCGGGCGGGACGACCCGGACGTCGCGACCTTCACCGCCTATGTCGGTCAGGGCTCGCCGCGCTTCTGGCTCGGCCTCAACCCGGAATTGCCGAACGAGGCCTATGCCGAGATCGTCATCGTCGCCAAGGGCGTGGCGGCGCGCGAGCGAGTCAAGGCGCGCCTCGAGAAGGCGGTGGCGGCCGGCGCGCTGGCCGAGGCGCGGGTCCGGGTCGATCGCTTCAATTTCGGGCCGCCGGTCGGCTTCCCCGTGCAATTCCGCGTGGTGGGACCCGACCCGGCCAAGGTGCGCGACGTCGCCTATCGCGTCCGCGACGTGGTGCGCGCCAACGACAGGACGGTGGAGGCGCAACTCGACTGGAACGAGATGGCGCCCAGCGTGCGCCTCGTCGTCGATCAGGAGCGGGCGAGGACCCTCGGCCTCAACGTGCAGGACGTGTCGCAGACGCTCCAGACGCTGCTGACCGGCATCACCGTGACGACGGTGCGCGAGGGCATCGAGCAGGTCGGCGTGGTGGCCCGCGCCAACGCGGCCGAGCGGCTCGATCTCGGCCGGATCGGCGACCTCACGGTCCTCGCCCGCAACGGCGTCGCCGTTCCGGTGGCGCAGGTGGCCCGGCTCGAATACGCCCATGAGGAGCCGATCCTGTGGCGGCGCAACCGGGACATGGCGATCACCGTGCGGGCCGACGTCGTCGACGGCGTGCAGCCGCCGGACGTCACGAACGCGATCTGGCCGCAGCTGAAGCCGATCCGCGATTCGCTGGCGCCGGGCTACCGGCTGGAGATCGGCGGGGCGGTCGAGGAGGCGGATAAGGCGAACGCCTCGCTCTTCGTCCTCTTCCCCGTGATGATCCTGGCGATGCTCACCCTGTTGATGATCCAGCTCCAGAGCTTCTCGCGCCTCTTCCTCGTCTTCCTCACCGCGCCGCTCGGGCTGATCGGAGCCTCGCTCGGCCTCAACCTCTCGGGCAGGCCCTTCGGCTTCGTGGCGCTCCTTGGGCTGATCGCGCTCGCCGGGATGATCATGCGCAACGCCGTCATCCTCGTCGACCAGATCGAGGCGGACGTGGCCGCGGGCCACCACACTCGGCGGCAGGCCATCGTCGAGGCGACGGTGCGGCGCGCCCGGCCCGTAATCCTGACGGCGCTCGCCGCGATCCTCGCCATGATCCCGCTCTCGCGCAGCGCCTTCTGGGGGCCGATGGCGATCACCATCATGGGCGGGCTGTTCGTGGCGACCTTCCTGACGCTGCTGTTCTTTCCCGCGCTCTACGCCCTCTGGTTCCGCCGTACGCTGGACGAGGGGGCGCCCGGAGCCCACACTGAGGCGCGAGCCCCCGTGCCCCACCTCGCCGTCGCGGCGGAATGACGGGCCGCCCGGATGGTCTTTTCCTGCGTACAAGCGTTCTGCCACCGATGACCGTGACCGACCTCGCCCGCGACGCCTCGACCGACAGCGATACCGGAGACCTGCGCTCGCGCATCCTGACGATCGCCGAGAGGCTGTTCCGGGACATGGGGTACCGGAAGACCACGGTCGCCGACATCGCGGCGGCCCTGCGGATGAGCCCCGGCAACGTCTACCGCTTCTTCCCGTCGAAGAAGGCGCTGAACGAGGCGGTGGCCGAGCGGATGCTCGGACAGATCGAGGCGGAACTCGGCCGCATCGTCCGGGAGACGGGAACGCCCGCCCGCGAGCGCCTGCGTCGGCTCGTGCGCACGATGCACGCGATGAGCGCGGGCCAGTTCACCGCGAACCGCCGCATGCACGACATGGTCGAGGTGGCGATGGCGGAGAGCTGGGAGGTGATCCACGGCCATATCGGCCGCGTGGAGGACCTGCTGGTCGCCCTCGTGGCGGAGGGCGCCCGCGAGGGCGAATTCCGTGTGGCGGATCCGCGCGCGGCGGCGCGCTGCGTGCAGACCGCGATCGTGCGCTTCTGCCATCCGGCCCTGATCGCCCAGTGCGCCGACCGCGAGCAGCCGACGGTCGACGAGATGATCGACTTCCTGCTGACGGGGCTGCGGGCCGAGGGATAGCGGCCCGGATCCGTCAGGCCGGGTCAGGCATGTGCGCGGCGCCGTAGCGGTTGTGCACCCCCAGCGCCCGGTAGAGGGCGTTCGCATGCACCTTCACCGTATTCTCGGTGAGACCGAGAGCGATGGCGATCTCCTTGTTCGAGCGGCCGCAGCGGATCAGCCGCAGCACGTCCTGCTGGCGAGGCGTCAGCTTGCCCGCGAGCTCCGGCAGGCGTGCCGGCACGGCGACGGCAGGCGGCGCCGGCTGGGGCGGCAGCTCGGTCACGACGGCGGGCACGTAGATGTTGCCGGCCAGCACCGTCCGGAAGGCGTTGGCGATCTCGGAGATCCCGAGGGTCTTCGGCACGTAGCCGTGCAGACCGGCCTGGAGCGCCAGCAGGATGTCCTCGCGCCCGCCCGACCCCGTCACCACGACGACCCGGACCTTGGGAAACACCTCGCGCACGCTGCGCAGGCTCGTGGCATTGCCGACGCCCGGCATGGCGAGATCGAACGAGGCGAGGCTGATCTCCGGATGCTCGCCGAGGACCTGCATGGCCTCGTCGAGAGACCCGACCTCGATCACCGAGGTGAAGCCGCAATCGCGCTTCAGGAGATCGGCGACGGCTGCACGAAACAACTCGTGATCGTCGGCGACGAGAGCGACGGCGCCTGGACTGCTCATGGTCTGTCACCTGCGCGAGAATGGAGCCGCTTCATGAGACGGCTCCGGTAGGAAGTCTGCACTAGACCTCCGTCAGGGGACGGAGGCTCTTCGGCCGGCGGTGCCGTCTCCGGCACGACGATGCTGCGGGAGCGCTGGGCGGCGCGGGCCTCGCCGATCGCCGCGACCGTGGCGTCGAGGCAGTCGAGAATCTGCTCGCGTTCCGCCCCGTCCGGCTCGCCCAGCTTCACCGCCGCCTCGAAGGCCTGCGCGGCCTTGCTCAGGCCGGGGACGTCGAGGATGCAGGCCGTGGAGATCATCGCGTGGGCCTTGCACGCGGCGGCCTCGTCGTCCCCGGTCTCGATCGTCTCGCGGAGGATGCGGATGTCCTCGCGCAGGTTGCCGCGGGCCGCGTCGAGGCGTTCGTCGGACAGCCAGTGACGTCCCGAGGCCGGGCTTGCCGCGACCTCCGCGGCCTTTGGAAGGTCGAGCCGGGCCGGATGCGTGCGCAGGCGGAACGCGTAGCGGATCAGCACCTTCGCGAGCGCGGCCTGCGTCAGGGGCTTGCCGACGTGGCCGTTCATTCCGGCCTCCTCGAAGCGGCGCAGATGATGCGAGAGCACGTCGGCGGAGCAGGCGATGATCGGAACGTCGCGGGCGGGGTGGTCGAGGTCTCGGATGATGCGGGTGGCGGCGCTGCCGCTCATCCCGGGCATCTGCTCGTCCATCAGGACGAGATCATAATCCTTGGCCTGGACGGCGGCGATCGCCTCCTCGCCGGAGGAGACGATGTCCACGTTCGCCCCGAGGGCGCTCAGCAACTCGCCGATCAGCTCGCGGTTCAGCGAGATGTCCTCCACCACGAGGACGTTGGCCTCGAAGGCGCTGCAGGCGAGCGGCACCTCCTCGGCGGGCCCCGCGGACATGTCGGCCACCGCGAGATCGAGGAAGACGCGGAAGGTCGAGCCGGTGCCGAGCGCGCTCTCGACCTCGATGCGACCGCCCATCTGCTCCACGAGGTGGCGCGAGATCGCGAGGCCGAGGCCGGCGCCGCCGAAGCGCCGCTCGCTGCCGGCATCGACCTGCGAGAAGCGCTGGAACAGAAGGTGCTGGAGCTCGGCCGGGATGCCGATGCCGGTGTCGGAGATCTGGATCGCGAGGTGGCAGCGCCCGTCCGTCGAGGGCGGCGCCTCGGCCCTCAGCACGACGCGGCCGACCTCGGTGAACTTGATGGCGTTGCCGAGCAGGTTCAGCATGATCTGCTTCAGCCGGTCGGGATCCCCGAGAAGCGCGGGCGGCAGGCCGTCTTGGATTTCGATGTCGAGGGCGAGCGACTTCGCCTGGGCCATCGGCATGACGATGGCCGAGGCCTTCTCCACGAGGTCCTTCAGGGAGAACGGGCGCAGTTCCAGAGTGACGTCGCCCGATTCGATCTTGGCGAGGTCGAGGATGTCGTTGACGATCCGCAGGAGGCCGCCCGCCGCGTCCTGGATGCGCCCGATGCGCCGGCTCTGCGCCTGCGTGAGGGTACGGTCGGAGCCGAGAAGGTCCGCGTATCCGAGGATGCCGTTCAGCGGCGTGCGCAGCTCGTGGCTCATCGTCGCCAGGAATTCCGCCTTGGCGACGGAGGCCGCCTCCGCCTTCTCCTTGGCGACCTGCAATTCCTCGTCGCGCGCGTGGTGGGCGGTGACGTCCCGGGAGATCGCGAGGATGCGCCGCGTCAGGCCGTCCGCGCCGACCATCGGCGTCACGAGCACGTCGAGCCAGCGCTGCTCGCCCTCCGCGGTCCGCCGCCACGCGGTGAAGCGGCTCGACCGGCCTCTTTGGGCCAGCGAGATCGCCTCGCGGGCGGCCTTGCCGCCCTCGCCCGGCCAGAAAGTCGACCACAGCCGGCCTTTCGCGACCGTCCGCGGGTCGGCCCCGTGCAGGTTGCGGCAGCGGTCGTTCGTGAAGACGATGCGGCCGCGCACGTCGAGCACCTTGATGATGTCGGGGCTGTTCTCGAGGATGCTCTCGGTCAGCACGTGGCTGTCGGCGAGTTCCCGCGTGCGGTCGGCGACGCGCCGCTCCAGTTCGAGGTTGGTGCTGCGCAGACTCTCTGCCTGGTCGCGCAGGCGGTCCGACGCCTCGGCCAGGATGTGGCAGACCATGTCCGATTCGGCGATGCCGGTGCTGCGGCGGTCGATCGGCTCGCCGCGCACGAGTTGGCGGGCGCCGTCCATGGTCAGGCGCGCCGCGTAGCGCATGCGCCGGGTCAGGACCACCGCGCAGGGGACCGCGATCAGCATGAGAGACGCCGCCACGGCCGCGAGGAGCCAGAGGGATTGCCGGGTCGATTTCTGGAGGGCGGCGTGTGAGACCGAGGTGAGCACGAACCACCCGGAGATCGGCGAGCGCCGGTAGAACCGCTGGACCTCGATGCCGCCCACGTTCATCGCGTCGATGCGGCCAGACGCGCCCTCCATGGCGGGGAGTTCGGTCACGCGGGTTCCGATGAACCGGTCGCTCTCGACGGTACGCGCAATCATCGTCCCGGTGCGGTCGACGAGAGCCCCGAAATGCGGGGGACCGAGCCGTGCCGAGCGAAGAAGCTCGGTGAAATGCGAGGGCTGCAGCGCGAAGACCAGGGCGTATCGCTCATGCTGCGCGGTCACCACGGGCAGCGCGATGGTGACCAGCCGGCCCCGACCCGGCACGAGCGGCAGGAGATCCGAGATCTCGACCCGGCCCGGCTCCTCCGACCGCCAGACGGCCGCGGGCCGCAGGGCCTCCGGAACCCAGCGCGGGCCGCCCTCGGCCAGCACGTCCCGTCCCTCGCCGTCGAGCAGCATCAGGTCGCCGGGGCGGCCCGCGAGAGCCTCCTGCCCGAGATGCCGGAGACGGGCGAAGTCGCCGTCGATGACCGGCGTGGCAGCCAGCGTCTTGAGCGCCGCGATCAGCGTGATCAGGTCGCGCTCGACCAGAAGGCCGAGATCGATGTTGGCCTCGATCGAGACGCCTTCGAGCTTCGAGCGCTCGGACTGGATGAACCGGCTGGTGACGAAGGTCCGGATCCCGAGCAGCGGCAACGTCAAGACGAGAGCGAACACGGCGAGGTAGAACGAGAACGGCCAGACGCGGGGCGCCTTGCGCTTCCCGGTCATGGCGAGGCGCCTGACCCGATCCGTGCTAACAACCCAGGACACTGGTCCGTCCGTTTTTGCACACTTGCAAGTTGGTACGATCTTGAGCACGACCATAAAGTGTTGACAAGAGACTTCCGGCTTCGGACCAACCTTTGTTTGGGGAATTTGTCTCCGTGACAGCTTTTCTGCCACACGAAGACTGGTATTAGACCTGGTACTAACACCACCTCGACATGCTTCCGAGGTTTAACATTAGATAAATGTTGCGGACGTGATCGGCTCAGTAGTTTGCCGCACAAAATCTGCTCAGACGTGCGGCAAGTTCCCGGCCAACGTCTTAATCCGCCTGCCTTCTTGTTGCAGCGCACATCAATCTTCAGTGCCGCCGACACAGCCGAGCAGGCTCCTCCGGCCGCTCACGCTATGCGCAAAACGCGCGCCAAAATCGGAAATTTCCTGCATTTCACGCATTTTAATGCCGACTCTGGCAATTCTTGATGGCAATCGCATGCACCTCACGCATGTCGGCCGTGTGGCGTGTGGTATACCAAATCCCATGCTGCGGTGCCAAATTCCGGTCATCGAATTCGCCACGGGACACAGATCATGACCATCCTTCTCGCCGCCGTCGCTGCCCTCGCCGTCAACCCCATCCTCGCCATCGTCGCGGCCGATGCTCTCTCCCCGAAGGCAGGCACTTCGATCCAGGAAGCCCGTCAGGTCGCCAGCAACGAGAACATCGCCACCCAGGCCCGTCTCGCCGCCTGAGCCAAGCCGAGAAAGCCTGAGCAGCCGGCCATCGCCGGCGGTCCGTTCTGCCTGATACCCCGCCGAACCCCTTCGGCGGGGTTTCGTCGTCAGGCGCGAGCCCGGCGCGTCAGACGGCGGCGCACTCGCCACGCCGATCGGATGCACCGGCGGGCGGATCCTCCGGCCACCCGGCCGCCCCGATGAGCGGCACGAAGCTTACCGGCCCGAGGGACCGGGTCTCGAAGGCGCCGTCGCGCCGGCGCAGCACGCGCACCAGCACCTGCTCCCTCAGGCGTCCGCCAACGGGCATGACAAGCCGCCCGCCCTCCCGCAATTGCTGCCGAAATGCCTCCGGAACGTCGGGCGCGGAGGCGGATGACAGGATCACGTCGAAGGGCGCCCGCGCGGGCAGACCGAGCGTTCCGTCGCCTCGGTGCACGCGCACGTTCCGGTAGCCGAGGCCGTCGAGGCGTCGTGCGGCGGCCTCCGCCAGGACGGGATGGCGCTCGACCGCATCGACCTCGCGCGCGAGGCATCCGATCACGGCCGCCGCGTAGCCGGAACCCGCTCCGATCTCCAGCACCCGGTCCTCGGGGCAGATCGCTGCAGCCTCGACCATCAGGGCGACGATGTAGGGCTGGGAGATCGTCTGCCCGCCGCCGATCGGGAGCGGCGCGTCGTCATAGGCGGATCCGCGCAGATCCTCGGGGACGAAGACCTCGCGCGGGACGGCGGACATCGCGGCGAGGACGCGGTCATCCGTGACTCCGCGCCAGCGGATCTGCCGCTCGATCATGCGCGCGCGCTGGCCCGCGAAATCCGCCATGCCCGTACCCGACGCGAACCGGCCGGCTCCGATGGGACAAAGCGGCGGGGACGGACCCGTTCCCGCGACCGCAGCGTCGCGGAGATGCGAGGCGTCCCCTTCCTCGCCCGCGTGCATCCCGAGGACCGTGCCGCGCGAGCCGAGAGCGGCGGCCGGGCCCGCGGCCGGCCGCCGATGGACCTACAGAAGCGTCCCCTTCAGGATCAGCAGCGCCACGGAGAAGTAGATGACGAGCCCGGTCACGTCGACGAGGGTGGCCACGAAGGGCGCCGAGGCGGTAGCCGGGTCGAAGCCGATGCGCTGAAGCACGAAGGGCAGCATCGAGCCCGCGAGCGAGCCGAAGGTGACGATGCCGACGAGCGCCGCCCCGACGGTCGCGGCCACGAGCAGCCAGTGCGGCCCATAATCGTAGAAGCCCGCCTTCTGCCAGATCACGATGCGCACGATCCCGATGGCGCCCAGGATCGCGCCGAGGAGCAGCCCGGTCGGCAATTCGCGCAGGGCCACGCGCCACCAGTCGCGCAGCCGGACTTGGTGCAGCGCCAGCGCCCGGATCAGCAGGGAGGTGGCCTGCGAACCGGAATTACCCCCCGAGGACATGATCAGCGGGATGAACAGCGTGAGTACGAGGGCCTTCTCCAGCTCTCCCTCGAAGCTCTGCATGGCGGAGGCCGTCAGCATCTCGGAGAGGAACAGGGCGCAGAGCCAGCCGGCACGCTTCCGGATCATCGTGAAGAAGCCGATGTCCATGTAGGGCTCGGGCAGCGCCTCCATGCCGCCGAAGCGCTGCACGTCCTGCGTCTGCTTCTCGACCATGGCGTCGATCATGTCGTCGACGGTGACGATGCCGATGACGTGGCCGACCGCGTCGACCACGGGCAGCGCCAGGAGATCGTATTTCGAGATCAGCCGCGCCGCCTCCTCGCGGCTCGCGGTCGGCGAGACGGCGAGCGGACGCCGTCCGGGCGCGACCGAGAGGACGTTGTCGCCCGGATCGCCCGAGATCAGCCGCCGCAGGGGCACCGACTTCGTGAGCGCGCGGGTCCGGGGATCGAGCACGAAGATCGCGTAGATGGTCTCGCGGGTCTTCTCGACGCTGCGGACATGGTCGAGGGTCTCGCCCACGGTCCAGTTGCCCGGGACGGTGACGAATTCCGTCGTCATGAGCGAGCCCACCGTCTCCTCGCCGTAGGCGCTGAGCCGGTCGACGGCGCCGCGGGTCTCCGCGTCGAGGCGGGCGCGCAGATCCGAACGCCCCGGCTCCTCGATCTCGCGGAAGATGTCGGTGACGCGATCGGCCGACATGCCGGAGAGGTAGCCGGCGACGCGGTCGCGGGGCAGCATCTCGATGATGTCGGCGGCGCATTCGAGCTCGGGCTGATCCAGAACCTCGACGGCCCGCTCCTGGGGCAACCCGAGCAGGATCGCGGCGGCGACCTCGGGTGCCTCCTCGTTCAGAGCCTCGACGATGTCGGGGGCGCGCTCGTCCGACAGTCGCGCGGCGAGCACGGCGGGATCGACCCGCGCGTCGAGGAGGAGGGCTTCGGTCATGGGTCTCGCCTCCGGGTCCTGCGGCGTGCGTCCGGTCAGGACCGCCACGGGCGCCCCGGCGGGCGCCCCAGGGCGTCAGGCGGGACGGCTGCGCGGCGCCGGGCCGGGCTTGCACGATCGGTCGGAACTGTCGTTGGGCATATCGGGATCGACGGTGTCCTGAGCCGCGGCGGCTCAGCGAGTCGCCGCGGGCGCCGGGGTGGTGCGCCGGGACGGCGGTTCCGTCAAGCGGTCCACGCTCGGGCGAAACCTGCACTTCCCTGCATGTCCCGCCTGTTGGCGCCACGCGCTGGCACGAGCCGGGCAACGTGCGGGGGCGGAGAGGTTGAAAGCCGGGACCACCATCACCATCTCTTTGATGCGACAGGGAAATCATATCCCGCACGGCGTTGCGCCGAGCCGGATCCGATCGCCTCCCCCCTTCCTATGAGAAATATAAGTGTAGGGCCCACTTGTATTGCGCCCAACACATCGCCTATGTTCCCTTCATCGAAAGCGAAGGAGACACGTCATGAAGTGGTCCGCCCCCGTCGTTCAGGAAGTCTGCGTCGGCATGGA
>NZ_SMNT01000120.1 GCF_004348265.1 Methylobacterium segetis | reverse complement strand
CCCGCGGCCAGGACGAGGGTGCCGGCTTGGTTGAGGGTGCCGCCGGTGAAGGTGTTGGCGGCGCTGAGGGTGAAGGTACCGGTGCCGGTCTTGGCGAGGCCGCCCGCGCCGCCGATGACGCCGGCGAAGGTGGTGCTGGAATTGTCGGCGCCGGTGGTCAGGACCTGACCGGCCGCGATCGCCACCGTGCCGCCCGCCGCGCCGCCGCCGGCCAGCGAGCCGATCGTCTCGGAATTGGTCACGAGCAGACGCGCGCCGGCGACGTTGTCGATCGTCACCGGTGCGGTGTCGAGGATCGCGGCGCCGTTGCGAACCTCCACCGTACCCTGTGCGATGTTGAGGGCGCCGAAGGTGTTGGTGCCCGACAGGATCAGCGTGCCACCGCCCACATTCTTGTTGAGGCCGAGGCCGGTGATCGGCGCCGCGATTTCTGCGGTGATGCCGGCATCGACGCGGATCAGGCTGGCCGCCGGCCCGCTCACCGGATCGCCGACGAGATTGATCACGCCGTTGTCGCCCGCCTGCGTGGAGAGCACGTAGCCGTTGGCGGAGAACTGCAGTCCCTGCACTCCTTGCGTGCCGACGATGCGCACCGCGCCGCCGGGCGCGGCAAACACGCCGAACTGGCCCTGCCAGGTCTGGTTGACCTCGCCCGCCGCCGGATCGTCGGTCCAGTTGGCGCTCCCGGCCACCCAGGTTCCGGCCCCCCCACGCGCGCCCGGCGTGCCGGTCGTGCCAGCCTGCCGGCCGGTGGTGTCGCTGCCGTCCCAGTATTGAACGATCTGGCCGCCGACCGAGACACGGGCGTTGAGCTGGCTCGGAGCGGGCGCGCCAGCGCCGGGGATGGTGTAGACGGCGGCGGTGCCGTTGCTGACGGTGACTGAGGTGAAGCCGGCGTTGGGGTTGGCCGCGCTCGTGATGGTGCCGCCGACATCGTAGAGGCGGTAGAGGCCGCTGGCATTGACGTTCTGGAGGGCGAGGGTGCCGCCGTTGACGGTCAGGTTGCGGCCGACGGTGATCAGGTCATTGGTCGGCCCGTTGACGACGTTGGGCGTGCCGAGGTCAAACGCGTTGGTCGATCCGGCCTGGATCGTGTAGTCGCGGCCGATCGTCAATCCGCCGACCGGTCCAAGCCCGGGGAAGACGCCCGCGGCGACGGTTCCGCTGTTGGTGACGTCACCCGCGAAGGTGCCCGTGCCGACCAGGGTGCCTGCGGCGCCGATGGCCAGGGTCGCCGTAGCCCCCACCGGGGGATTGGCCGTGTTGCCGAACGTCCCGTTGATCTGGAGGGTGCCACCGGTGATGGCCGCTGCGCCCGTGTACTGGGCGCCGGTGGTGTTGGCGCCCGTCAGGGTCTGCACGCCGGTGCCCGACTTGTTCAAGGCTCCCGCGCCGGTAATGAGCCCGGCATAGTCGGTGTTGCCGACGCCACCGACGAGATTGAGGGTACCGGCATTGGCGACGGTCGCCGTCGCCGTCGTGCCCGCGAGGCCGCCGGCCGAGAGCGTCGCGCCGGCCGCGGTTGCGACACCGGCAGCCGCCGTCGAGTCGTTCGTGAGTACGGTGATGCCCGCAAGGCTGCCTGCGTCGACGGAGAGCGTTGCGTTGCCGCCGTTCGTGAAGGTGGAGTTCGCCGTCACGGCGCCGCCGACGTTGAAGGCGCCTCCGGCATTGTTGCCGATGGCGCCGCCGAAGGCCCCGCCAGTGGCGGCGATGGTCGCCGTGTTCGTCGTGCCGCCGTTGGTGGCCCCTGCGGTCTGCGTATAGGAGCCGCCCGTATTGCTCAGGCCGCCGGATACAGTCCCGGAATTGGTGAAACCGCCGCTGTTGGAGACTTGGCCGCCGATGATCCCGCTGTTGGTGAACGTTCCGCTGTTGCCCACGCCGCCGGTGATCTCGTTCGCGTTCGAGCCTGTCCCGGCATTCGTCACGTTGGCGTTGACCGTGCCGAGGTTCGTGAACGTGCCCGCGTTGTTGTTCGTGACGTCGGAGGCGACGCTTGCGCCCGCCAGGATGGCCAGATTCCCCGCGTCGATGCGCGTGCCGCCCGTGTAGGTATTCGCACCGCCCAGGTTCAAGGTGCCGGTGCCGAGCTTCAGCAAGCCGAATGTGCCGCTCGTGCTGGTGATCGGCAGGTTCAGGGCTGCCGTGTTGCCGCCATCGACCGTGACGGAGCTGAACGCCTGATCGGCGGCCACCGCCGCGAAGGGGTTGCCTGTCGCGTTGAGGGTGCCGCCTGCGCCGGCGGCGAGCGTGTAGTTGTTGTCGGAGAAGCGCAGCGACTGGAAATCCCGAGCGCCGACAACGGTGACAGTGGCGGCGGCTGTCGCGGTGTTGGTCGTCCCGTTGCCGAAGACGCCGGCCTGGCCGCGCCAGCGGTCGTTCGCCGTGCCGGCCGCCGGGTCGTCGACCCAGTTGGCGCTGGCAGCGTTCCAGGT
Source organism: Methylobacterium segetis (assembly GCF_004348265.1). Classification (GTDB taxonomy): domain Bacteria; phylum Pseudomonadota; class Alphaproteobacteria; order Rhizobiales; family Beijerinckiaceae; genus Methylobacterium; species Methylobacterium segetis. The sequence goes on along the minus strand of NZ_SMNT01000120.1, from coordinate 13,147 downwards.
TGCGGTGCCACCCTGCGCGCCCGCGATGAACCCGGTATCGGTGCCGTCCCAGTACTGCGTGATCTGACCCGCCCCGAACACGCGCACGTTGATGCCGCTGTTCAGCGTGTAGACGTCGGCGGTGCCGCCGCCGGCCACGGTCGTGGTAAAATCGGAGGGCCCGCCGACGAGCGTGCCGTAGGTGAAGATGCGGTAGACGCCCGCGGGCGGAGCCGTGGCGCCGCCGGTGGTGCCAAGCGTCAGGAGCGAGTCGGTGTTGACGGTGAGGGTATTGGTGACATTGATGAGGTCGTTGTTGGCTCCACCCGTCACATTCGCTTGGTTCAGCTCGAACAGCGTGTCGCTGCCGGTATTGGCAGTGTAGTTCGTCACGGTCATCGTGCCGGGCGAATTGCCGGCCGAGACGGTGCCGCCGCTGCCGACGACCACTGAACCGGCGATGGTGCCCGAGCCGTGCAGGGTGCCGGCCGTGTTGACGTTGATGGTGGCGGTGCTGTTGGCTGTGTCGCCAAACACTCCGTTCACGGCGAGCGTGCCAGCGGTGACGTTGGCCGTGCCCGTGAACTGGCCGTTGCCGGCGCTGTTCGTGCCCGTCAGCGTCGTGGTGCCGGTGCCGATCTGGTTGACGATGCCCGAACCGGTGATCGTGCCGCCGAAGGTGTAATTGGCCGCATTGGTCCGGTTGAAGGCGAGGATCCCGCCCGTCGTCGCGACGGTGCTGAAGACGGTGCCGGCCGCGTCCTGGCCGATCCGGCCGGCATCGCCACCGGCCGTGCCGTCGCCGATCTGGAGAGTGCCGCCCGAGATCGTGGTCGCGCCCGTGTAGGTGTTGGCGCCCGTCAGCGTCAGCGTCCCATTCGACACGGTGAGGCCGCCCGCGCCGGTGGCAATGCCCGTGTAGGTCGTCAAACCATTGGTGATGGTCAGCGTATTGGTGCCGAGGTTCACGCCGCCCGCGCCCGAGAGCGTGGCGATGGAGGCTCCTGCAGGGTTGACGCCTGAGATGTCGAAGGTCCCGCCAACGGCGACACCGCTCGATTGCGCGATCGTGCCGGCGCCCGACAGCGCCAGCGTTCCGCCCGAGATCGTGGTGGCGCCGATGTAGGTGTTGGCGCCGGTCAGCGTCAGCGTGCCACCCGACACGGTGAGGCCGCCCGCGCCGGTGGCGTTGCCCGCGTAGGTCGTCGAGCCGTTCGTGACGGTTAGCGTCTTGCCGCCGAGATTCACGCCACCCGCACCCGAGAGCGTGACGATGGAGGCACCTGCTCCCGCGACGCCCGCGATGTCGAAGGTGGCACCGGTTCCGACATCGACACCGCTCGACTGAGCGATCGCGCCGTTGTTCGATAATGCCAGTGTGCCACCCGAGATCGTGGTAGTGCCTGTGTAGGCACTGTTATTTGATAACGTAACACTGCCAGTCCCTTCCTTCTGGAGTCGACCCGTTCCAGACACCTGCGGTGCAAAAGAGATATTGTCAGTCTGATCGAATAATACGCGCGAATTAGAATTAAGTACGATGGCCGAGGCATTCAAAGTTCCGCTGATGCCGCCATTGCCAATCTGCAGCGTACCGTTTCCTCCAAAACCGGGAAGGCCAACTTGAACAATGCCGTTGCCGAGAGTCGCAGCATTCACTATGGCACCGCTGTCGATGCGTAAAAGAGAAGCTGAGCCGGTGCCACCGACAACGAAATTGTAATTCGCGCCATCAACGGTGAGCGCTGAGCCGACGCCCGTCACGATGGCGATGCCGGCTTGGGTGGAGTTGGGAGTACCGTCGCCGATGAAGAAGCGGGCTGCACTGACCGAGCCGCCCGCTTGAATCGTTAGAGTGCTGTTTTGTGTCGGCGACCCCGAGCCAAGCTGACCGACTGACAGCAGTCCGTCAGTCCCTGTGCCGACGACGGATAGCGTGCCGTCGGCTCCGACGACCAGATTGTTGTCAGCCTGCAGAAGTACACGAGCTGCAGTGGCGCCTGGGAAATTGATATTCGCGGTTTGGCCGGCTGGGCCGCCCGCGATAAACGCAAAATCAGCCGTGGTCGGGGGGGCGGTGAGCGACCAATTGGCGGGCGTGAACCAGTTGTTGTCGCTCGTGCCATTCGTGAAGGTGTTGTCAGCAGCGTTAGCAGGGCTGCTCGCGAGGATAAGTGTCGGCAGCACCATCCTCGAAAGGCGCCGTCGATGAACCCGCGCAAGATGCCCGATCTGTTGGCTGGATTTCGGAAGAATTCCAGCTAGCCGGTATAGGAGAGATTCTGTCGATTCGACCGCCAGCGCGAGACGACGGCTCATCCACTCTCGAGTCATCGACGGAGACGCCGTTCGGAGCAGCACGGTTCGGCCTCGCGATTGTTGCACGACGATCCCGACGAGCGCCGTGGAGGCATCGAGCGCGCGACGAAGCGGATGCAGCGCGTGACGAGACGCAAGACCGGCTGTTGACATCATTCCCCCAAGCGTGCCTGCGGCGGCACGCATGTATGCAATCTTCGCTTGTATTTCTGATTAATGCCTCGCCATGGTTCGGGCAAATTGAACTGATCTCAAGCTCGATCAGTATTGATTTCACAATTTCTGAGGCGTTGTCTTTCCCGCCGGTAGCCTTAAGGCGCCACGCTGGCTAATATCGAGATGAGGCGCTTTAAAAGTCTGATTGTTATGATCGAGTCTGGGCCGCGGGAGAGACAGATTTCAACTCCTGTGTCGCCTCTCTGCAACAGAATCTCGGGCGACGCGCGCATCGTAGAACCTTGTGAAAATCGAAAGTTGAGGTCGGATTTTGCGAAGAAGAAGACCTCGAAGAATGAATTACTGTGCGTTGAATTCGGCAAGAATAGCTTCGGGATGCAACTATTGATTACGATCTCTACCGAGCCTGGTCGGCCGGCCCGGATCGGTGGACGGGTGGCGCGCTCTCAAAGCTCCGTCGGGCCGCCCCGAACGGTGTTCCGCTCCTTCCGACCTCAACGCCCTTCGCCGGGCCGGGGCGGAGGCACTTATGGCCGCGCCTCGGATTGCGGGACGGCGCGCGGCCGCGCTATCCCGCGTGCGGTGGGTGGGACGAAGCCTCGATGACGTTTCTCCGGACGGTCTCCTTCGATGCGGGAGAGGCGGCATCTCACGCGACGGCGCTCGGCCGGCTGCGCGCCGACGAGATCCAGGCGGTCGTGGTGCGCAACGTCCTCGGCCGGGCCGAGTGCGCGGCGATCGTCGCGGATCTGGAGACGAACGCGCAGAACTTCCCGGCCACCGCGTTCCCGGCGCCGTTCCGCTCGTCCTTCTACGGCATGAACCTCAACCTCGCGGATCCGGATCTCGCCGCGTATTTCGCGATGGTCCCCCCGTTCACCGAGAGCCTCGCGGCGCTCATGGCGCCCTATGGCGGCTTCGAGGCGCGGATCACGGGGCTCCTCTCGGCGATCGATGGCGGCCGGCCCTACGGCCCGCCGCCGGGGCCGGGGCGCGCGGGCCCCTACATGGTGACGACCCTTCGCTCGCACCGCGAGGGCGGCTACATCCCGCCGCATTTCGACAACGAGCAGCGCATGCGGCCGAGCTACCGCCATCTCGAGACGCTGGTCGTGGGCGACATCTTCTCCTTCGTCCTCACCCTCTCCAGGGCCGAGCGGGGCGGGATGCTCGAAGTCTTCGACGCGAAGGCCGAGGCGTGGTCCGCCCGGTTCCTCAACCGGGACCGCCCGGCGCCGAAGCCGGACATCGCGAATTTCGCCCGGCACGCCTTCGACGTCGAGGCCGGAACGCTCGTGCTGCTGCGCTCGGGCCGCTACCTCCACCACGTCGCGCCGGTCGGCGGCGCGACCCGGCGCTGGACCGCCTGTTCCTTCATGGCCGAGACGCGGGCGAAGGACGGCGTCTATTGCTGGGGGTAGGGCGGATGGCGCGGGTTCCCGCCTATTTCGACGCGTTCCTCGCGGCGATCGCGGAGGGCGCCCGCATCGACCATGTCCATCTCGGCCACTGGGACGAGCCGGAGCGGGTCGGCCCCGAGGAGGCGCGCGCGACCTTCCCGGCGGCGCAAGCCCACCTGAGCCAGCACCTCGTGACCGAACTCGGCATCGCGCCCGGCCACCGGGTGCTCGATGTCGGCTGCGGCTTCGGCGGCACGCTGCGCGCGATGCGGCGCGGCCATCCGGGCGCCGAACTCTACGGCCTCAACATCGATGCCCGCCAGCTCGCCGCCGGCCTGCGCGACGAGGCCTCCCCGGCGAACGCGTCCTGGATCGCCGCCGACGCTTGTCGCCTGCCCTTCGCCGACGCGACGTTCGACCGGCTCCTCTGCGTCGAGGCCGCCTTCCATTTCCCGAGCCGCCTCCGCTTCCTCAGGGAGGCCCACCGCGTCCTGAGCCCCGGCGGCGTCCTCGTCATGAGCGACCTCCTGCTCCGCCAGCCGGCTCTGCCGCCCGCGACGCTCGCGGCCTTCGCCGACAGGCTCGAGCGGGATTACGGCCCCTGGCCGGCGATGTGGGCCACGGACGCGGAGATCGCGCACGATGCGGCGCGCGCAGGGTTCAGCCTTCGGACCCGTGATGCCACGCGGAACACCGGGCCGAGCTATCACGTCGTCGCGCCGGACGGCCGTCCGGGCCTCACGGGCGGCGTCGTGCTGCGCGAGCTAAATCGGAGCGGCTGCCTCAGCTACCTCTACCTGCGCCTCGACAAGCGCTGATCGGCCAATTCGTCCGCGCCGGGCCCGAGTTGCGTCGGGCCTGCAATGCAGAGGGAAGAGGACGAGCCGATCGACAAGTCTCTTGCAATGCCATCACATTGCCCCTCTCCCTCTCGATAGAGTAGGACGGCCTGCCTACCGCCTTCGAGCCCCATGTCCGGATCGAATCCTGCCGCACGGCGCGTCGCGCTCGTCTGCCTGACCCCGCGCCCGGACGCGCAGGAGCTCGGCCCGTTGCGGCTGCCGAGCTTCGGCATCCGGCGCATTCACGCGTCCCTCCTCGCCGATCCCGACCTCGCCGGGATCCGGGTCGCCCTCGTCGACCGGCGAGCCGAGGACGTGGCGGGCTATGTCGAGGAGATCCTCGCCTTCGAGCCCGATCTCGTCGGCTTCTCGATCTACGTCTGGTCGGCGCCGACCCTGATCGCCGTGGCACGCGCCCTGCGCGAGCGCCGCCCCTCGCTCCCGATCGTGTTCGGCGGCCCCTCCGCGCGCTCGGCCTTCTTCGATCTGGAGCCCTACAGCCCGGCGCTTACCTATCTCGACGCTCTGGTCGAGGGCGACGGCGAGGAGATCATCCAGGACATCGCGAAGCTGCCCGCCTTCTCGCGCGCCGCCTTCGAGAGCGTGCGCGGCCTGACCCTGCCCGGACCCGCGGGCTGGGTCAGGACGGAGAGGCGCCCGCAGATCGCCTCGCTCGACCGCATCGCCTCGCCCTACGCGCACGGGCTGATGCCGCGGGGCGGCGTCGCCTACCTCGAGACGTTCCGCGGCTGCCCCCTGTCCTGCCGCTTCTGCGAGTGGGGCTCGAAGGAGAACACCAAGGCGACCTTCTCCGCCGAGTACGTCGCCCGCGAGCTCGACGCCTTCCGCCGCCACGAGGCGCCGGCGGTGTTCCTGCTCGATGCGGGCCTCAACCTGAATATCGGCGCGTTCCGCAACTTGCGCTTGGCCAACCAGCGCTCGGGCTTCCTCAAGGAGACGCTGCTCTGGGCCGAGATCTATCCCTCGATCGTGCGCGACGAGCATCTCGCCTTCATCGAGGAGATCGGCACCGCCTATCTCGGCGTCGGCATGCAGTCGATGGATCCGGCGGTGCTGCGGCTGCACGACCGCCCCACGGATTCACCCCGCTTCGAGGCCGCGGTGCGGGCGCTCGCCCGCGTCACCAACATCGAGCTGCAGATCATCGCCGCGCTGCCCGGCGACACGCCGGAGGGGTTCCGCCGGACGCTCGACTACGCGCTCTCCCTGCCCGCCGCCGTGCGGGTCTACCATTGCCTCGTCCTGCCCGACGCGCTGCTGACCCGAAGCCGGCCGGAATGGGACATCCGCTTCGACCCCGTGACGCTCACCCTGCAATCCTGCGCGGGCTGGAGCGAGGAGGCGGTGGCGCGCACGCGCGCGGAGCTGCGCGCCCGCGCCCTCGCGGCCGGCGGCAAGGCGGGCGAGTTCTGGTGGTCCTTCCCCCGGCAGCAGGAGCGCCAGCCGTCACGCCCCTCCTGGCGCCAGGCCGCCGGGCGGTGAGCGCATTCCGCCCGGGCCGGCGCGTCGCGCTCGTCGCGCAGTACCCGGAGCGCGATCCGGCGATGCCGAGCTTCGTGCCCAATCTCGGCCTGCGCATGGTCGAAGCCTCGATCCGCGCGGCCGGATTCCCCGATCTCGCCTGCCGGATCTGGGATCTGACGGGCGGCGAGGCAGGCGCCATCGCCCGCGAGATCCTGGCCTTCGACCCCGACATCGTCGGCTTCTCGGCCTATCTCTGGTCGCTGCCCTTCCTCTGCCGGGTCGCGCGGCTGATCAAGGAGGACGATCCCCGGCGCCTTGTCGTGTTCGGCGGCCCCTCGGCACGCCCGGTGATGTTCGCCAAGCCCCCCTTCTCGGGCTTCCGCGACGCGATCGACCTCCTCGTGATCAACGAGGGCGAGGAGACATTCCGCGAGGTCGTGTCCCTCACGGAGCGAACCCCGGTCGGGCTCGGCGCCCTGCGCGGCGTCGCCGTCAAGGACGGCCCAGGCTGGCGCGAGACCCCGGCCCGCCCGCTCGCCGATCTCGACAGCCTCGCCTCGCCCTACGCCCTCGGCCTCGTCCAGCACGGCGGGCTCGGCGTGCTGCAGACCTATCGGGGCTGCCCCTTCACCTGCTCGTTCTGCGAGTGGGGCACGATGGAATCGCCCAAGCGCGTCCGCGCGGTCGATCACCTCGACCGGGAGTTCGCCGCCATCGCGCGCCACGACGTCTACGCCGCCCTGCTCGTCGATGCGGGGCTCAACCTCAACCGCAACGCCTTCCTCACCCTGAAGCGGGCCGCGGAGGAGAGCGGCTTCTTCGAGACGCACGGCCTGATCTGCGAGGTCTATCCGGCGGCGGTCCGCCAGGAGCACCTGGATTTCCTCGCCTCGGTCAGCAACGCCTATGTCGGGATCGGCCTGCAGAGCTTCGACAGCGCGGTCCTCGCCCATGTCGACCGCAGCTACGACGAGCGGCGCTTCGACGAGACCTTCGGCAAGCTCGATGCGGTGGCGAGCCTCGCGGTCGAGATCATCCTCGGCCTGCCCGGCGACAATCCGGAGACCTTCCGGCGCAATTTCGAGCGCGCGCGCCGGCTCCCGTGCGCCCTGCGCGTCTATCACTGCGTCGTGCTGCCCTCGGGGCTGATGGTCCGCTCGCCGCCCGAGCACCGGCTCGACTACGATCCCGTCTCGCTCAAGATGCGCTCCTGCACCGGCTGGAGCGAGGCGGCCCTGGAGGCCGAGTGCCGGTTCCTGACCCGCCAGGCGACGCTCAGCGGCGGCCGCACCGGCGAGTTCTTCTGGACCTTCCCGCCGCCGCGCTGAAGCGCGGCCGCCGGGCTCAGCGCACCTTCTTCGTCTCGGCCGGCTTGATGCTGCCCGTCTCCGCCACGCGGTCACGGGCCTGATCCAGGCGCTTCTTGAGGCTGGCCGTATCGCGCTGGGCGGCGGCGAGCTGCGCCTTCGCGGCCTCGCGCGCGGCGACCGTCTGGCCGAGTTCCTCCCGCAATCCCGCGAGCTTCTCCTGGCCGCTGCGCGCGATCTCGGCATTGGCCTGCTCGACCTGCCGCAGGCTCGCCGTCAGGCGCCCGCGATCCGCCTGCAGGAGCTCGACCTGCTCCGCGAGATCGCGCTGCGACCAGGCCTTGCCGGCGAAGGCGCCCCAGCCCGCGAGGGCCGCGAGCCCGAGAACGGCCGCAACCGCCGTCGTGGCATCCAGGCGGACCAGGGCGGCATGCGCCCAATGGGGGAGGGCGGGTAAGCGCCTCATGTAGAACTCCACAGCCATGCTCTCGGCAAGCAACAGGATCGGCCGATCAGCATCGGGAGAATGACGCGACAGGATTAAGGGAGGCTTACGGACCGGATGAGACGCCCGGAATTACTTCGCGGAACCGGTCCTTTGTCCGACCGAAGACGCTCGGACGTCCGATGCGACGGCGCGCGATTCTCGCGGCCCGGCCGCTTCGACGGGTTCGTCAACGCAGGCAGCCATCCTCGGCGCCGCGCCACCGGCCGATCAGCCGAGGACCAGCCAGCAGGCCAATTCGGCCGTCAGCGCACCCATCGTGCAGGCCGCGATGAAGGCCCGGTCCGACACGAACGCGACGGGCGATGCCGCGATCCGTCCCGCTTCGAGCCGCCAGGACCGGGACAGCGGCAAGGATCGAGGGATGTACACGCGCGCCTCCATCGTTCGCCCCACTCCGAAGGGAGTACGGGTTGCGCCGCTCGAAGGTTTCAGGCCTGTTCGGGAATGTGCACGGTCCGCTGCCGGAACCGCCCGAGCGTAGCGAGGCGGAGGCGGACCTTCGGCGTGGGATGCGGGAGGCGGTCCATGACACAGGCTCTACGGGGTCCGGGCATCGGTCGAGGCGCGGCAGGCGGCCTCGGGCGCCTCGCGGCGGGTCTCCTCCTCGGCCTGTCGCTGCCGCTCGCCGCCGCCGCCGAGGTCGTCATCCGGATCGACAAGGCGGGCCAGCGCATGTCCGTGTCGGTGAACGGCCAGGAGCGCCACGTCTGGCCCGTATCGACCGGCGCCTCCGGCTACGACACGCCGAGCGGCACCTTTCGGCCCTCGCGCATGAGCCGGCACCATCTCTCGCGGGAATGGGACAACGCGCCGATGCCCTACGCGATCTTCTTCACCGCCGAAGGACACGCGATCCACGGGACCAACCAGAGCCGGCATCTCGGGCGGCCCGCCTCGCACGGCTGCATCCGGCTCTCACCCGGGAATGCCAGCCGCCTGTTCGCCCTCGTCGGAGCGGAGGGGCTGGCGAACACGCAGGTGGTGGTGGAGGGCGAGGACGGGCTGATCGCGAGCCGCGGTCCGGGCATCGATCCGCTGGCGGCGCTTCAGCAATCGGCCGCGGCGCGAGCCCGGTGGCAAACGGACGGGACGAGCCTCGGCGGTGGGGCCGGCTCGGCGCGGGCGCCGAAGGCGAGCGCGCCGGAGGGCCTGGCGCCTGCGGCGGCACCTGCCCCGACGGTCGAGGCCGCCGTCGGTGCGGCGCCCGCCCCCTCGGTCCCCGCGCCTGTTCCCGAGCGCGACACCGTGCTCGGGAAGCTGCTCGACCGGGGCGCGAAGATGGCGAGGCCGATCTGCACGGCGTGCTGAGCAGGGCCGGGAACGGCCCGCCCGGGGATCGGCTCAGTAGCCGTATTCGTAGGGGCCGGGTCCGTAATAGCCGTAGGCCGGAGCCGGATAATAGTAGCGGGGCGCCTGGGACGCCGCGATCGCGCCGCCGATGATGCCGAGCGCCGCACCCGCGGCGAGCGCACCGCCCACGCCGGGGCCGCGGCGATAGCCGTGATGGCGATGGCCGCGATAGACGTAGCCGTTGTGATAGCCGCCCCGGTAACCCGGGCGCGCTTCCGCCGCCGGCGCGACGAGCAGGGACCCTGCGAAGGCCGCCGCGACGGCCGAAAGAGCCAATTTCCTCACGATCATTCCCTTCCTGCAAATCACGGCCGGATCAGAGCGTTGCTCCGCTGAACCGAGGCTGAACCTCGGACGATCCTGTTGAGCCATCGTTTCCGTCCGGTCGATTGCTGCGGGCAGCGTGAAGGAAGCGCAAATCGATCATCTCACCTTCTAGCCTTTGCTGAGGAGTTGCCCGGCCGGGCGCCGCCCCGCGGCAGCGACCACGCTGGCTCGCCCGCGATGATTGGCTCGGCCGCACCCGTTGCCGCGCCGCGACCGGACGGCGGCCGGGCCGGCTCACTCCTCCGGCGTCAGGGTCGACACGAAGGCATTGCCCAGGCGCGTCGTCGACCTGACCGTCGCGGAGGGCTCGATCCGCGCGATGATCTGCGATCCGTCCCCGTTGCAGAACATTTCCTTGATGTCCGCTTCGCCGAGCCCGAGGTCGCGCGCCAGCAGGTCGTTCACGACGGCGAAGTTCTCCTCCGTGTCGATCGTGAAGCCGAGCGACCGGTGGGGCTTGTAGAACAGCACCCGGTCGCCCGGGCACAGGAACCCCTTGATCGTCTCGAAATCGTAGGTCGGTTCACGCGCCAGCAACTTGCGAACCTCCAGCGTTGTCGAAAGCGTTATCGAAGCGGCGGGTTTGTTGCCGCGGCTCGGACCGACGTCAATGAGCGGTGACGCATGAATCCGAGCTGAGCCATTACTCGACATGAAAACGTAATGGGGCTCAACGCCTTGTGCCGTTCGATGTAAGGTCGTTCGCAAGGAGGCTTTTTCCTGGATGAGCAACAGTCAGAAACCGCTGCCCGAGCAACTCGACACGGTGGCCGAGCTGACGGCAAGGCTCGCCGATCAGGCGATGGCCGAGATGATGTCGCAGCGTGCCGTGTCGGATCGAACGGTCCGGTCCCTCGCGGACGGCGTGCTGCTGCTCGATCAGCATGCCCATCCCATCCCGCGCCTCGCCCTCGACCTGCTCATGCGCATCCACGGCGAGCGCTTCGCCGAGGGGGCGGCCGCGGCGGACGATCCCGTTCCCGAGGCGGGCGGTCACGAGCCGCGCCGCGACGGGGAATCGGGCCCCGGTCGCAAGGTCCTCAAGCTGTTCCGCTCGTTCCGCGCGAAGGGCCGCCCCTGAGAGCGGCCGGGATCAGGGGCCCGGCTTCTGCGCGTCGACGAGGCCGAGACCGCGCAGGATGTCTCCGAGCGGGCCGGCGAGGGTGACGGGCTGAGGAGCCGGCGCCGCCTGCGGCTCGTCCGCTTGCTTCTCCGCTTGCTTCGCGGCCGGCTGCACGGAGGCGACGGGCTTGCGCCCCGGCGCCTTGCGCGCGGCGTGGGCGGAAGGCGCGCGCTTCACCGGCAGGGCCGAGGGACCCGGCTCCCGCTTCAGGAGGGCATCCTGCACGAGAGGCAGATGAGCGGGCGTCTGCGGCCCGGAGGTCGAGGCCGCTGCCGACTGAACGAGGGTTCCGGTCGTCGCGGGCTCTGCCGAAGCGGGCATCGTCGGGGGAGGAGCGGCCTCGGCGCGCAGGCTCGGCTCGGGCTTCGGCCGGGCGGGCGGGTCGCTCCAGGCGCGGGCGGCGAGCGGTGCGGCGGCGACCGAGACGGCCGCGCTTCCCGGAGCGGCGCCGGCTCCCGGATCCGTGAGCGAGGCCGTGCGCGATCCCGCCGTCAGAACGAGCGCGGACAGGGCAGAGGCGCCGAGTATCGCGAAGCTCATCTTCATGATGGGACAACTCAAGGCCAAGCTTTCACGTTCCGTATTCGGTACTCTTCCGGACGCCCGACGAGCGAACGTCACGGCTCTAACCTCGGAACGGCCTGGGCCTCGGCTTCGGGATGGGGACGATCTGCCCGCTGATCGGATCGAGGATGGTCGCGCTCATCTCTGGTGTCCTGTCGCGTGATCGTTGGATCACAGGACGAAAAGGTAACCGGAGGGTTGAGACAGAAGGGACGTGCCGGGGATAACTCAGCCGGTACGGGACCCTACGGAGGGAACGAAGGAACGATCTTCGTTCCGGTCTCGGCCTTCTGATCGGCAGCCCACGAGGCTCGCGCGCGGCGTGGACGGCGTGGCGGCGAAGGCGATCCGCCTCAGGCGGCCGATCTCAGCGCGCTGCGCGCCCGCTCGATGGCGCCCAGCTGGATATGGCAGGAGAGGACGGATCGTTTCTCGTCGTCGAGGATCTCGATGCGCAGAGGGCGGCCGAGGTAGCGGTGCGGTTGATCCGCCGCCACTTCGCACAGGGTCCGCAACGCTTCGCCCAGGGCAGCGTCGTGGTCCGCGCATTCCGTTCCTTCGTCGTCGCTGATCAAGAATTCAGGATCCAAAAATTCAAAGAAATACAGGGCCATTGATTGACCTTTCTACCAAACAGCTTGATGTGGAGGGAACCTGAACGCGGACACGCGACGAATCAGGTGCCGAAGTCATCTTATGAAGTATGTTAAGACGTAATCAACCGGTAGAGGCTGAAGAGAATTGTACTAATACCACCGATCTAATCCCCGCCGGTCCAGTCTCGCCGAGAGCGGCGCGGCGAAAAGGTCAGTAGGGACCGAATCTTAGCCGGCGGGACCCGCGAAGGGGCGGGATCCACGGGCCGCGCGCGCCACGTCAAATGAGTCGCCGCGCGGCCGCCTGTGGCCTCCGGGATACGCCGGGTCGGGCTCAGCGGCGCGGGTCAGGGCCAAACCTTGATGGCGACCGGGCGGCGCAGCAGGTCGCGCTCGGAGGTGATGCGGCACCCCTCGGTGCGCAGGGTCGCGTAGGTGAGGATCGCGGTGTCGCCCGCATCGTCGAAATTGCGGCCCTCGGCGGAGGGGTCGAGCAGGGAGGGATAGGCGATCAATCCCTCCGGCGCCGTGCAGGGATCGTCGTAGAGCGTCGCGCCGGCCATCAGGAGGCGGGGCTTGTCCCAGGCCAGGAGGTCGCGCGAGCTCGTCCAGTAGAAGCCGGATTGCGGGAATTCGCCCCCCGCCTTCGCCATGAACACGGCGATGAAGGCGCCCGTCCCGCGGTGGCGCACCACCGCGCCGACCGGGGCCGGGAACGGGGCCACCGGCTTGCAGGTGTCCGGCAACCTCGCCCGGGCGGCGTAGGGATCGGGGAAGGCCGCTGTGAAGCCCGCGCCCGTCCAGGCGCGCCAGCTTGTCGGGTCGTCCGGCGTCGCGGTCCGGAACAGGCAGACGCCGCTATCCTGATCGCTGCCCGGCCGGTCCCAGCCGGTCGTGGAGGCGAGCATGTAGCGCCAGCGCCCCTGGGCGACGATGTTCGAGGGATTGAAGAAGCCGCGATGCCGGCCCTGGTCGACCTCCTGGCGGAAGGGGGCTGCGGCGACGACGGCGGGTGGGCTGGCGCGCCGGAAGCTGCGGCCTCCGTCCCCGGAGGCGGCGGCCGTGATCGTGTTGTACCAGCACGCCATGTAGGTGCCGGCGGGGCAGCGGCCCTCGTGCTCGTTCGCCTGATACTCGTGGTGCAGGAGGGCCGCGACGGCCCGCCCGTCC
>NZ_SMNT01000119.1 GCF_004348265.1 Methylobacterium segetis | reverse complement strand
CGGCGGCTGCAGGCTGCTACTTCGCCAGCGCCGCCTCGGTGCGGCTCGGCACCATCGGATCGTTGTCGACGGTCTTCGCCTCGGGGCGCTTCGGATCGGGCTTCTTGGGCGGCGGACCCAGGAAGGCCGGCACCACGAAGAAGGCCGCGAGCAGCGTGAAGAACAGCGACAGCGCCAAGAGCTTGCCCATGCTCGCCGTGCCCGGATGGCTCGACAGGACGAGGGAGCCGAACGCCGTGCCCGTGGTCAGGGCCGAGAAGAAGATCGCCCGGGTCAGGCTCGAGGCCAGCATGTCGGTCACGCCCGCCCGCCACGCGATGACGTAGTAGATGTGGAAGGCGACGCCCACCGCGAGCATCAGGGGCAGGGCGATGATGTTGGCGAAGTTCAGCGGCATGCCGATGACGTGGAGCGCCATCAGCGTCCACAGCGTCGCGAGCACCAGCGGACCCAGCGTCATGGCGACGTCCCAGGGTTTGCGCAGGGCCACCGACAGGATGATGAAGATGAGCGCGAGCGCCGTCAGCCCGGCCTGCACGAAGGCGCCGAGGATGGTGTAGCTCGATGCCGTCGTCGCCACGGGCGCTCCGGTCGCGTGGGGGGCGACGGTCTGCACTTCCTTGGCGAAGTTGCGCAGGACCTGATCGTCGTTCGAGTTCCCCTTCGGATGGACCTCGATCCGGGCGCGCCCGTCCGCGGCGACCCACTCGGCCTTCACCTGCGGGGGCAGGTTCTCCAGGGTGACCTTCTCCGGGTGGAGCAGGTCGGAGAGGCGCTTCAGCAGCGTCTTCAGATCGGTCGTCAGCGCGACGGAGGCCGCCTCGCGGACCGCGACGGGGGCGTTGGCGAGCTTGTCGAGGGTGTTGGCCAGCGCCTCGGCGCTCTTGGCACCCGGCTCGCTGCTGCCGGCGACGCCGCGCAGGGCCGTCACCGCGTCCTTGATCGCCTTCACGTTGTCGGCGTCCGTGGGCGGCGGCGGCTTGCGGCCTGGGTTGAGCACGGGATCGAGGAGTTGCGCCGTCTCCTGGATCGTCGCGAGCTTCTGGTCCTGATCGCGCGGAACGTAGGTGTCGATGCTGATGAGCTCGGCCACCGAGGGCAGGGCGCGCAGCTTCTTCATCGTCTCCGGAATGTCGGCGACGGACGGCGCGAGCACGTCGATGATGTTCGGGCTCGTGGCCGGGTCCTTGATCAGGTCGAGGTAGGTCGCGATCGACTCGACCTTCGGGCTCCTCAGGTGCATCGGGTTGGAATCGAAGGGGAGCTTCCAGAGCAGCGGCATCCCGGCCAGCGTGAGCAGGCCGACGCCGATCAGGACCCATTTCCGGTTGCGGATGATCCAGGGGTCGACGCCCGACAGCCAGGTCGTCTCGACGGCCTCCTTCTCGCCGCGCGGCTTGAACACGGCGATCAGCGCCGGCAGCAGGGTCAGCGAGAAGAGATAGGCCACGATCATGCCGACGCCGGCGATGAGGCCGAGCTCGGACACGCCGCGGAAGGCGGTCGGCAGGAAGGCGAAGAAGCCCGCGAGCAGCGAGACCGCGGCCAGCGTCAGGGACCAGCCGACGCCCCGGGCGGCCGCCCGGATCGCGGCCTCGAGCGTCGGCTGCTCGTAGCGGTCGGCCCGGTAGCGCACCGCGAACTGGATGCCGAAATCGATGCCCAGACCGACGAAGAGGGCCGCGAAGGCGACCGAGATCGGGTTGAGCTCGCCCACCATCAGGAGGCCGAGCGCCGCCGTGACGATGAGACCCGCGAAGGTCGTGATGATCACGGCGGTGACGAGGGGGGCGGAGCGCAGCGCGAGCCACAGGAACAGGACGATCGCGCCGACCGTCACGCTGTTGTTCAGCACCGCGTCGTCCGACAGCGTGGCGAATTCGTCGTCGGCCACGGCGACCGGCCCGGTCAGCCGCATGCGCAGCCCGTGGGCCTCGTCGATCTTGAGATCCTTGGCGACGCTGCGGATCAGCTTCGTCGCCTCCGCGCCCGGCTGCAGGGCGTTGAAGTCGAGGACGGGCTGGATGATCACGAACTTGCGCAGGTCCGTCACCCGCGTCTCGCCGCCGGAGAGCAGCGTCTGCCACGACATGCGCGCGGGCTTGCCGGCGAGCACCGTCTCCAGCACCCCGTTGATCTGGCCCATCGGCTTGTCGAGCTCTTCGAGCTTGGCGTCGCCGCTCTTCACGCCGCGGGCCCCGAGGCTGAGCACCCGCATTACCCCGCGCAGCGAGGGATCGGCCGCCAGCGGACCCAGAAGGCCCTGCTGCTGGACGAGCTGCTCCGTGGTCTTCTCAAGCTCGGCCTGCGACATCAGCAGGAACCCGTTCTTGTCGAAGAACGGGCCGCCATCCGGCCGGTAGACGGTCTCGATCAGGGCCTTGTTGTTGCTCAGCGCCCTCGTCAGTTCGACGGCGGCCTCTTCCGCCTCCTCCGGCGTCTTCCCGTCGATCACCGCCACGACGGTGTTCGTCCGTTGGGGGAAGGCCTTCTCGTAGTTGATCTCGTCCTGCCGCCAGGATTCCTTCGGATCGATCAGCCGCTCGACGTCGGTGTTGATCCGGAACAGATGCGCGGCGGTGCCCGCGCCGATGACGGTCATCAGAGCGACGACCGCGATGACGAGCCAGCGACGATGAACGGAAAACGCGACGAGTCGTTCGATCACGAGTATCCTGCCTGCCTAGAGCCCTCACCGGAAACCGAGAGCGGATGTCCGGTCGAGACCGTGCGACGCAACGGGGAACCGGGGCATTTGCCACGAACCTCCGCCCGTGGGAAACGCCCTGATCACCGATCCGGCATCTTCGTGACCGGAACGGGCGGCGGGGGCGGCCGGTTTCAGGGGGCCACGCCCGATCGGGCGCATCCCAGCCGCCGACCCTTCACGGTCGGCCTGCTCAGTAAAGGCCCGGCGCCCCGAATGCAACGCGGGGCGATTTTCAGTGGAAGCCATCCGCTCAGGTGCGATTTCGCACTGCAGCATGCCTATGCTCAAGCTTCCGTTGGAGTTCTCGTCGCAATCCGGACGCAAAGCTGGCATTCGGTCGGTGGGCTAGGAAATCGCACCGGGGATGGGATAGGCGTCGGTTTGCGGCAGTTCGCGGGAGCCGACGGCCCCCGGATCTGTGGCCCGCTTGCGTCATTGCCGGAAACACGTGCGGACGCCCGCGATTCGGGTCGCTAATAAGACCCGTTCCAACCTAGATCGCTGGAATTCGTGTTGTTTTCGCGCTAAGCAGCCCGACACTCTGGGGCCAAAAACAAAGGAGCCGCGTTTTGGGCATTCCCCTCCGGTACGTCGCGAAGATCGGCGGCTACATCCTCAAGCAGCATCTGACGGGCCGCAAACGCTACCCGCTCGTGATGATGATGGAGCCTCTGTTCCGCTGCAACCTCGCCTGCGCGGGTTGCGGAAAGATCGACTATCCGGACGAGATCCTCAACAAGCGCCTGCCCGTCGCCGACGCCCTCGAATCCGTGCGCGAGTGCGGTGCACCGGTGGTCGTGATCGCGGGTGGAGAGCCGCTTCTCCACAAGGATCTGCCGCAGATCGTCGAGGGCATCATCGCCCAGAAGAAATTCGCCATCGTCTGCACGAATGCGCTGCTCCTTGAGAAGAAGATCAAGGAGTACAAGCCGAGCCCGTACTTCACGTGGTCGATCCACCTCGATGGCGACCAGGAGATGCACGACAAGTCCGTCTGCCAGCGCGGCGTCTACGACAAGGCCGTCGCGGCCATCAAGACGGCGAAGGAGATGGGCTTCCGCGTCACCATCAACTGCACGTTCTTCAACAATTCCTCGGCCGACAAGATCGCCGATTTCTTCGATTCCGTGACGCGCATGGGCATCGACGGGATCACGGTCTCGCCCGGCTACGCCTACGAGCGTGCGCCCGATCAGCAGCACTTCCTCAACCGCAAGGCGACGAAGGACCTGTTCCGCGGCGTGTTCCGGCACGGGAAGGAGAAGGGCCGCGAGAAGTGGACCTTCCAGCAATCGGGCCTGTTCCTCGACTTCCTGGCCGGAAACCAGACCTATCACTGCACCCCGTGGGGTAACCCGACCCGCACCGTGTTCGGTTGGCAGAAGCCCTGCTACCTGCTCGGCGAGGGCTACGCGGCGACCTTCAAGGAGCTGATGGAAGAGACGGACTGGGATTCCTACGGCACCGGCAACTACGAGAAGTGCGCCGATTGCATGGTCCATTCGGGCTACGAGGCCTCGTCCGTCGTCGATTCCGTGCGCAAGCCCTGGAAGCCGCTGGTCCACGCCCTTCGCGGCATCAAGACCGAGGGCGACATGGCCCCGGACGTGAGCCTGGAGAACCAGCGCCCGGCCGAGTTCGTGTTCTCGCGCAACGTCGCCCAGAAGCTCTCCGAGATCAAAGCGTCGGGCGTCGACACCAAGCAGGAAGCCCGGAAGCGCACCGCCGCCTGAGCTCTCGCAGGCGCGCCCCAAAGAGAAAGCCCCCGCGGCATCGCCGCGGGGGCTTTCTCTTGAGCGGAATCTGCGGCGTCGAGGCACTCGGCTCGAGCGACTGTCCCCTTCCGAAGACCTCCGCCTCAGGCAACCTCGCGGAGCGCCTCCTGCACCGCGGGAACGCCGAGGCCGGGGCCGAGCAGAGCGCGGCAGCGCGCCAGCGATCCGAATGCCGCCTTCGAGTCGCGCGCAAGCCGAACGAGGCCGCCGACCTTGGCCGAGCCCCGGGCGAGAGCGGCGAGGACGGCCAGGATGTCGGGCTCGCCGTTCGGCTTCAGCGCCTGCGCGGCGAAGGCGGGGAGGGCGCGGTGGGCGGGATCGCAAACCACGCGGATCGCGGCGAAGGGCAGGCCGTGTCGCTCGGCGAAGGCGGCGGCGACGTGCGATTCCATGTCCACGGCCGCGGCGCCGGTTCGCGCCCACAGGTCGGCCTTGCCGTCCAGGCTGAGAACCGCCGCGTCGACGCCCGCGAGATCGCCCGACAGAACCTTCAGACCGGGGCGCGAGAGGCGGGCGAGCAGGGCCTCGGCCACGGTCGCGTCGGCGTCGTAGCGGCGACCGTCGGCCTGCACGCCGGAGGCGATTACCACGTCGCCGGGCAGCAGGTCCGGATCGAGCCCGCCCGCGATGCCGATGCTGACGACGGCCCGGCAGCCCGGCTGCGTCCGCCCGGCCAACAGGTTGCGCAGACGCTGGGGGTTGCCGCCCGCGCCGATGGCCGCGACGCCGGGCCCGGCGGCGAGGCGGCCCTCCTTGGCAAGTCCGGTGACGGCGAGGACCGGCAGGGCGTGCGGCAGAAAGGCCGCCGCGGGACCGGAGCGGACCGCGACGACACGGCCGCTCGGGGCTGGCTCGGGCAGGATCATGGAAACCCGGCTGTTCGAGGCTGGACATCCCGACCGGGGGCCGGGCCTTGACGCTCAAGCAGCCTTCATACCAATCCCAATGCGGCCGGCCTGTGGCCGACCTGCAACAATCCGCGCCGGAAGCGTCCCGGCGCGCCAGCGCACCGGCCGGCCGGGTCACATGCCATAGGCGACCTGCCGGCTGTTGCTCTGCTTGAGGTTGCGGAACCGCGCCATCGCCCAGAGGGGGAAGAATTTCGAGTAGCCGTGGTAGCGCAGGTAGAACACCCGCGGGAAGCCGGTCGCGGTGTAGCGCTCCTCGTTCCAGAAGCCGTCCGCGCCCTGCGTCCGGGCGAGATAGTTGATGCCCCGCGTCACCGCCGGCTCGTCGTTGGCGCCTGCCGCCATCAGGGCGAGCAGCGCCCAGGCCGTCTGGGAGGCGGTGCTGTAGCCGGGCTCGAAGGCCGGATCGATCTTGTAGCTCGACGCGTCCTCGCCCCAGCCTCCGTCCGGATTCTGGATGCTGATGAGCCATGCCACGGCCCGGCGCACCTCCGGCGCGTTCGGATCGACGCCCGCGGCGTTGAGGGCGCAGAGCACCGACCACGTGCCGTAGATGAAGTTCATGCCCCAGCGGCCGTACCAGCTGCCGTCCTTCTCCTGCTCCTTGAGCAGGTAGGCGACGCCCCGGTCGAGAGCCGGGTAGGTCTCCCGGGTCTCGCCGAGCTGCGCCAGCATCGAGACGACGCGGGCCGTCACATCCGCGGTCGGCGGGTCGAGGAGCGCCCCGTGGTCGGAGAACGGGATGTGGTTCAGGTACATGTGGTTGTTGTCGGCATCGAAGGCCGCCCAGCCGCCATCCTTCGACTGGAGCCCCTCGACCCATTCGCGGGCCCGGGCGATCGAGGTGCTGTAATCGGGCATGTCGGCGACGAGCCCGTGCTGGCGCATGGCGCGGTCCATCGCCATCACCACGACGGCCGTGTCGTCGAGGTCCGGATAATGGGCGTTGGCGTACTGGAAGGCCCATCCGCCGGGCCGCACGTTCGGCTTCGCCGCCGCCCAGTCGCCCACGATGTCGAGAACCTGCCGGGGCTTGAGCCAGTCGAGGCCGTCGCGGGCCTGCCGCTCGGCCTCGGCGCCGCCCGCCTCGAGCAGGGCGTGGCTCGCGAGCGCCGTGTCCCAGACGGGCGAGACGCAGGGCTGGACGTAGGCCTCGTGGTCCTTCTCGACGACGAGCTTCTCGATGGCCTCGCAGGCGATGCGCACCTGCGGGTGATCGGCCGGGTAGCCCATCACCTCGTACATGAGCACCGAGTTGACCATGGCGGGGAAGATCGCGCCGAGCCCGTCCTCGCCGTTCAGGCGCTCGCTGACCCAGGCGACCGCCTTCTCCTCGGCACGCAGCCGAGGCGTCTTCGGGAAATAGTTCTCGACCTTCTGCAGCACCCTGTCGATGCCGCCGAAGATCGGCGTCCAGGGCCACGTGGCGTGGGGTGAGCCCGGCCAGGAGCGAACGTGCTCGGGCGGGGTGACGAACAGTTCCTGAACGCCGATGCCGCGCGGGTTCTTCGCCCGCGGCTTCTCGGCCTGCAGGACGAACATGGGCACCATCACGCAGCGGGCCCAGTAGGAAACCTTGTCGAGGTGGAAGGGGAACCACTTCGGCAGGAACATGACCTCGACGGGCATCACCGGCACCGCCGCCCAGGGCACCTCGCCGTAGAGGGCGAGCAGGAACCGGGTGAAGACGTTGGCATTCGCCGCGCCGCCCCGGGAGAGGATCGCCTCGCGCGCCCGGCGCATGTGCGGCGCCTCGATGTCCTCGCCGATCATCTTGAGGGCAAAGTACGCCTTCACGCTGGCGCTGATGTCGAAGGGCCCATCATGCACGAGGGCCCAGCCGCCGTGCTTGCCCTGCGTGCGGCGCAGATAATTGCCGATCTTGGCTTCGAGCCCGTCGCGGGGCGTGGTCGCGCGGAACTGGTGGAACAGGATGTACTCGGAGGGGATGGTCGCGTCGGCCTCGAGCTCGAAGCAGATATGCCCGTCCGCGTGCGCGAGGCGCGTGAGCGCCCGCGTCGCGTTGGCGACTCCGCGCTCGACATCCTCCAGGGAGATGTCCTGGGTCTTCGGGCGCTGCAGCGCCTCGACCTTGTTCACAGCCTCTCGCATCGTCCTCGCCTCAGCGGCTCCTCGGAAAGGGAGCCCTATGACTCACGCCGCGCCGCGCCCCAGTGCCGGATCGCACATCAGGGCAAGCGCGGCGGTCTTGCCGGAGCGGATCGCTCCCTCGATCGTCGACGGCAGGCCGGTCGCGGTCCAATCGCCTGCCAGGACGAGATTCGTCTGCGCGGTCACGGCGCTCGCGCGCCGAGCGGCCTCCGCCGGCGTCGCCGCGAAGGTCGCGCGCTTCTCCTTGACGATCTGCCAGCTTGGCAGTTCCGGAGCAAGCTGATCGAGCTGCGCGATCTCCCCCCAGATCCGGCGCGCGAGATCCTCGCGCGGCACGTCGAGGAGCCTGTCGGCGCCGCTGATCGTCACCGAGTACCGGTCGGGATAGGCGAAGAGCCACTCGGTGAGCCCGTTCACCACGCCGAGAAGAAGCGGGCTTCCGGCCTTCGGAACCACTGCGAAATGCGCATTCACGATCGAGCGGAAGCTCTGCGGCGCGGCGAGGCCCGGCAGCACCTCGGCGGCGACCCAGGGCGGCAGGGCCAGCACGACCGAATCGTCCGCCGCCAGCTCCACCGGCTCGTCCGTGAAATCGAGCCGGTCGATCCGCCCGGCTCCGAAGCCGAGGCCGCGCAGGCGCCGCCCGAATCGGATCTCCGCGCCCGTCCGCTCCAGGTAGGCGACGGCCGGATCGACGAAGGCCGCCGAGAGCCCGGCGACCGCGACGAGGGGGCGGCAGGCGGACCCGCCCGCGCCCAGCGTCTCGCGCAGGATCGTGGCCGCGAGGCCCACGTCGCTCTCGCGCGGGTCGGTGTTGAGGGCTGCGAGCAGGACCGGGTTCCAGAGCCGCTCGTAGAGCAGGCCCTCGCAGGCCATGCTCTGCCCGATCGTGCCGCCCGCGCCGTCCGCCTTGCCGGAGGCGGCCTTCAGAATGCCCAGGGGCGCCAGGTAGTCCCGGGCGCGGCTGCCCGGCACGCGACGGCCGCGGCTCAGGATCCACCAGGGCAGCCGGCCGGCATTCGGGCGCAAGCGCCAGCGCTCGCCGGTCTTCAGGTCGGCGAAATCGAAGGCGGCCTCGTCAGGGCCGGTCAGGGCATCGGACGGCGCGCCGATCGTCCTCATGAAGGCGAGGGCGTCGGTGTTGCCGGAGAGGAGGAGGTGGTTGCCGTTGTCGATGGTGAGCCCGAGGCTCGGATCGTAGTAGGACCGGCAGCGCCCGCCCGCCTGCTTGGCGGCCTCGTGCAGCACGACCCGCCGTCCCCGCTCGGCGAGCGCGACGGCCGCGGAGAGGCCGGCGAGGCCGGCCCCGACGACGTGGGTGGTCCCCATCAGACGATCCCGTGGCGGAGTGCGACCGCCAGCAGCGCGAGCTTGCCGGGCTTGACGCGAGCGCGGGGCGCCGACCAGCCGCGCTTCACGAGCGCGTCGAGGTAGAGGCGGTAGGCCGCCGCCATCAGGCGGGCCGCCTTCGTGGCCTTGCGCGGCGTCCGCCCGATGATCTCCCAGGTCGCGCGGTAATGGGCGTCGGCCTCGGCGGCGACCGCCGCGCAGACCTCGGCGATGCGCGGATGCTCGATCGCGGCCCGCGGCGTCGGCGCGGAGAGCCCGATCCGGGCGAGCTTCTCGCGCGGCAGGTAGAGGCGGCCGCGCTCCGCGTCCTCGTCGATGTCGCGCAGGAGGTTGGTGAGTTGCAGCGCCCGGCCCTGATGCCAGGCGAGGCGGATCCCGTCCTGGTCCGGCATGCCGAAGATGCGCACCGAGAGGCGCCCGACGGCGCTCGCCACCCGGTCGCAATAGAGGTCGAGGGTGGCCTCGTCGGGCGCCACGATGTCCTCGAAGGCGTCCATCGCCATGCCGTCGATCACGGCGTGGAAATCCTCGCGCTTGAGGCCGTAGCGCTCGACCGGCACGACGAGATCGCGCACCCGGGCCGGGGGCCTGCCGGCGTAGAGGGCATCGATGTCGGCGCGCCAGCGGTCGAGCTCGGCCGCGCGGATATCGGCCGGACCGCCGTCGTCGGCGACGTCGTCGACCGCTCGGCAGAAGGCGTAGACGGCGTACATCGCCTCGCGCCGCTCCTTCGGCAGCAGGCGCATCGCCGTGTAGAACGAGGAGCCCGCCGCCGGCAGGGCAGGGGCCTCGGACGCATCGTCGGGCAGGGGCGTCGCGGTGGCGCTCATGGCGAAGCTCCCTGAAGGGCGCGCAGATTGCGGCCGCGGAAGGGGCGGCGGGCGAGGCTGCCGACGATTCCGCCGAGCGCCGTGAGGGCGAAGCCGGCCTTGCCGTGATGCACCGTCTCGGAGAGCGGATCGCGATCGAGGAGGCCGCGCGTCAGCACGACGGCGAGGCGGTGGATCGCGGCGATCTCCAGGGACAGGCGCAGATCGTCGATCAGGCTCGGCAGCACGGCACCCTCGTCGAGGAGGAGGAGGGTCCGGGCGGCGAGGTCGCGGATCACCCCGCGCAGCTCCGGGCTCGCCCTGTCGGCGCCGAGCATCTCGACGGTCGCGCCGTGCAGATCGAGATAATCCTGCGGGATGTAGACCCGGTCGAGGTTGCGGTAATCCTTCCCGCAATCCTGCAGATGGTTGAGGATCTGGAGCGCCGCGCAGATGGCGTCCGAGGCCGCCCAGACCCGGGCCGGGTTCTCGCCGTGCACGTCGAGGACGTAGCGGCCGACCGGCATCGCCGAGTAGCGGCAATAGTGGATGAGCTCGTCCCAATCCGCGTAGCGGCTCTTGCGCGCGTCCATCCGGAAGGCGTCGAGGAGTTCGAGCGCGTGGGTCGGCGGCAGGCCGCGGGCGTCGAGTTCCCGCTTCAGGGGCGCGGCTTCCGTATCGGGGGGGCCGCGTCCGGTCAGCGCGTCGGCGAGAGCGTCGAGGAGCGCGATCTTGCGCTCGGGCGTGAGGTCCGCATGGTCCGCCACGTCGTCGCCCGCGCGGACGAAATGGTAGAAGGCGAGGATCGCCCCCCGGTGGCGCGGGTGGATCAGGTGGGAGGCGACGGGGAAGTTCTCGTCGCGGTGGCCCTTGCCCGAGCGGGTCTCGGTCGCGGTCTGAAGGCTCGCGCTCATCGCAGATACCCCGCGCCGCGGAACCACTGGATCGCGTCCGCGAGCCCCTCCCGGTAGGGCCGGGCGGTGTAGCCGAGCTCGGAACGCGCCTTGGCGTCCGAGAAGAACATCCGGTAGCGCGCCATGCGGATGCCGTCGATCGTCGCGAGCGGCGCCTTGCCGGTGACCCGGGCCATCAGCTCGGAGACGATCGCGACGGGGTAGGTCGCCACCCGCGGCAGCCGGACGGTCGGAGCCTTGCGCCCGACGAGGCCCGCGATGTCGGCGAGCATCTGGGCGAGCATCACGTTCTCGCCGCCGAGGATGTACTTCTCGCCCAAGCGGCCCTTCCGGAGCGCCAGCAAGTGGCCCGCTGCGACGTCGTCGACGTGGGCGAGGTTGAGGCCGGTATCGACGAAGGCGGGCATCCGCCCGAGCGCCGCCTCCAGGATGATCCGCCCGGTCGGCGTCGGCTTCACGTCGCGGGGGCCGATCGGCGTGGAGGGGTTCACGATCACGGCCGGCAGGCCGTCCCGCGCCACCATCTCGTCGACGACGCGCTCGGCCACGACCTTGCTGCGCTTGTAGGCGCCGATCGCGGTCTCGGGCGTCAGCGGGCGCGTCTCGTCGGCGGAGGTGCCGTCGTCGTGCGGCTTGATGGTGGCGACGCTCGACGTGTAGACGATCCGCTCGACGCCGGCCTTCAGCGCCTCCTCCATCAGGATGCGCGTGCCGTCGCGGTTCGTGCGGACGATCTCCTCCATGTCGGGCGCCCAGAGCCGGTAATCGGCCGCGGCGTGAACGAGGTAGCGCTGCCCTGTCATCGCGGCGGCGACCGCGGCGCGATCGCGCATGTCGCCGACCGCGCGCTCGACATCGGGCCAGACGAGATTGGTGCTCGGGCTCGTGGCGCGCACGAGGATGCGCACGGGAAAGCCCGCATCGCGGAACACGTCGACCAGGGCGGCGCCGAGGAATCCGCTCGCGCCCGTGATCAGCACGGGGCCGGGATCGGTGCGTCCGGTCTCAGTCGCCTCTGCCATCTCTCTCGTTTCGTCACGGGCTGCAGCCGCGGCGGGGCGCCATCACCCCGGGCGCCGCGGCGCGCCGCGCGCTTGTGTCACCGAACCGCTGAAGGAACAAGGATCGGGCGGCCACACGCGGGCCGCGCCGCGCGCGTGCCGCCCGTTCGGTCGGACATCAGGCGAGGCGAAGACGGCTCGTCCGGCTGTCCTGGCGCTCGGGGAGGGTGTCCTGGACGAGCTTGACGATGGAGGCGGCGTCGAGGCCGGCCTCCGCGTACATCCGATCCGGGCTGTCATGGTCCTGGTACAGGTCCGGCAGCGTCATCGTCCGGACCCGCACACGGCCCGTGTCCAGAACGCCCCGCTCCGCCAACAGGTGCAGGACCATCGCCCCGAACCCGCCCACCGAGCCTTCCTCCAGCGTCACAACAAGCTCGTGCGTGCCCGCCAGATCCAGAAGAAGCGCCTCGTCCAGCGGCTTGGCAAAGCGCGCATCCGCAACGCTCACCCCGATCCCAGACCCCTCCAGAACGTCCGCCGCCTTCAGCGCCTCCCCGAGCCGCGTGCCCAGGCTCACCAGAGCCACCCGCGCCCCCTCCGGACGGCGGATCACCCGGCCCCGGCCGATCGCCAGAACCTCGCCCCGCTCCGGCAGGTCCACACCCACGCCCTCGCCGCGCGGGTAGCGCAGCGCGATCGGGCCCGTGTCGTGCGCGTGCGCCGTCGCCACCATGTGCACCAGCTCCGCCTCGTCGGCGGCCGCCATCACCGTCATGTTCGGCAGGCAGCACAGATAGGCCAGGTCGAACGCCCCCGCATGCGTCGCCCCGTCCGCCCCCACCAGACCCGCCCGGTCCAGGCAGAAGCGCACCGCCAGGTTCTGCAAGGCCACGTCGTGCACCACCTGGTCGTAGGCCCGCTGCAGGAAGGTCGAGTAGATCGCCACGAACGGCTTGTAGCCCTCCGTCGCCAGGCCGCCCGCAAACGTCACCGCGTGCTGCTCGGCGATGCCGACGTCGAAGGTCTTGTCCGGATGCGCCTTGCCGAAGATGTCCAGCCCCGTGCCCCCCGGCATCGCCGCGGTGATCGCCACTACCTTCGGGTCGGCATCGGCCGCCTTCACCAGGCTCTCGCCGAACACCCGCGTGTAGGCCGGCGCGTTCGGCTTGGCCTTGGCCTGGATGCCCGACACCACGTCGAACTTGACCACCCCGTGGTAGCGGTCGGCCGAGGCCTCCGCCGGCGCGTAGCCCTTACCCTTCTGGGTCACGACATGCAGCAGGATCGGGCCCTGCTCGCTGTCGCGCACGTTCTTGAGCACCGGCAGCAGGTGGTCGAGATTGTGCCCGTCGACCGGGCCCACATAGTAGAAGCCGAGCTCCTCGAACATCGTGCCCGAGCCGACGAGCAGGCTGCGGGCGTATTCCTCGGCGCGGGCCGCGCGCTGGTAGAGGGCCTTCGGCAGGAGCTTGCCGAGCTGCTTGGCGGTCTCGCGCAAGGAGCGGTAGGTGCCGCCCGAGGCCAGCCGGGCGAGGTAGGCCGACATGGCGCCCACGGGCGGCGCGATCGACATGTCGTTGTCGTTCAGGACCACGATCAGGCGCGAGTGCATGGCACCGGCATTGTTCATGGCCTCGTAGGCCATGCCGGCCGACATCGAGCCGTCGCCGATCACCGCGACCACGTTGCGGCGCTTGAGGCTCGTCTGGGCGGCCTTGGCGGCGGCGGCGTCGAGGTCGCGCCCGACCGCCATGCCGAGCGCGGCCGAGATCGAGGTGGAGGAATGAGCGGCGCCGAAGGGGTCGTAGACGCTCTCGCTGCGCTTGGTGAAGCCGGAGAGCCCCCCGCCCTGGCGCAGGGTGCGGATGCGGTCGCGGCGTCCGGTCAGGATCTTGTGGGGGTAGCACTGGTGGCCGACGTCCCAGACGATGCGGTCGTCGGGCGTGTCGAAGACGTGGTGCAGCGCGACCGTGAGCTCGACCACGCCCAGGCCCGAGCCGAGATGGCCCCCGGTGACCGAGACCGCGTCGATCATCTCCGCCCGCACCGCGTCCGCCACGGCCTGCAGATCAGCCTCCGGCACGCGCCGAAGCGCCGAGGGATCCAAAATGCCGTCGAGAAGGGA
>NZ_SMNT01000118.1 GCF_004348265.1 Methylobacterium segetis | reverse complement strand
TGAATCAAGCGGATGACGGGCGTTCCCCGTCCTCCCGTTACTCTCGACGCAGCGACACGGGCCGTATCCCCTGCAAGGGGCCTGGGGCACGGCAGAGAGGCGGAGGCGGGCCGCGAAGCGCGCTTCGGCGAGCCGCTCCGCCCAAGACTCGCCTGAAAGCTCGCGGATGGGACGTGCGACACCCATCCGCGAGAGCGAGCCCCCATGCTTCGGCGCTTCCCGTTTCTTCGTCCGGCCTGCCTCACGCTCGGCGTCCTCGCCGCCGGCCCCGTGCTCGCCGCCTCCTTCGAGTTCGTGCCGGCCCCCCAGATCGACCTGAACCGCGTCTACCGGGTCGACCGGGTGACGGGCGAGGTCACCTCCTGCCAGTACGGCCTGCGCGAGGGCGGCGGCATCGGCCAGACCCTCTGCTTCGGGCCGGGCGAGGGCGCGACGGCGCAGGCGCCGGGCGAGTACGGGCTCGTCGCCTCCCGCCACACCCGTGAGGCCGGTGTGTTCCGGGTGAATTACCGCAGCGGCGAGATGAGCATCTGCTACGTGCAGGTGAAGGAAGAGGTGGTCGTCTGCACGCAACAGGCGAATCCGACCGTCGGGGGCGCGGGCGAGGCCCCGACCACCGGGCCGGCGCCGGGCCGCGCGGGCCCGAGCGTGACGCCGCCG
Organism: Methylobacterium segetis; assembly: GCF_004348265.1. Lineage (GTDB taxonomy): Bacteria > Pseudomonadota > Alphaproteobacteria > Rhizobiales > Beijerinckiaceae > Methylobacterium > Methylobacterium segetis. The sequence goes on along the minus strand of NZ_SMNT01000118.1, from coordinate 17,606 downwards.
CAGGGCGGCCGGCCCTGAAGGATCGGGGCGTCGCGACCGAACATCGTCTTTTGCCCGGGCGGCGCGCGTGCTAACGGCGCCTCCGTTCCCGCCGAGGTCGACCCCGTGGCAAACATGCGTTCCCCTCATCTCCCGCTTCCCCGAGGCTCCCGGTGAGCGCGCCGGATCTCCGCAGGGCGGCGGCCGCGCGCGCGCTCGAACTCGTCGAGCCCGGCATGCGCCTCGGCATCGGCACCGGCTCGACCGCGAATGCCTTCGTGGAGCTTCTGGGCGAGCGCGTTCGGGCGGGGCTCGATCTCGTCGGGGTGCCGACCTCCGAGGCGACGCATGCGGCCGCCACGCGCGCCGGCATCCGCCTCGCGACCCTTGAGGAGGTTCCCGAGCTCGATCTGACGATCGACGGGGCCGACGAGGTCGACGACAGGCTGCGCCTCATCAAGGGCGGCGGCGCGGCCCTTTTGCGCGAGAAGATCGTGGCCTTCGCGAGCCGCCGGATGGTGGTGATCGCGGACGCGGCCAAGCGCGTCGAGACGCTCGGGGCTTTCCCGCTGCCGATCGAGGTGAACCCGTTCGGGCTCGCCGCGACGCGCCGCGCCGTCGAGGCGGCGATCCTGCGCGCCGGATGCGTGGGCGAGGTCGCCCTGCGCCGGACGGCCGAGGGCGCCCCGCTCCTGACGGATGGCGGCCACCACATCCTCGACGCCCGCCTCGGCCGGATCCCCGATCCGGAAAGCCTGTCCACCGCGCTCTGGGCCGTGCCCGGCGTGGTCGAGCACGGCCTGTTCCTCGGCATCGCCTCCGCCGCGATCCTCGCGGCCGACGTGGACGGGACGGCCGAGGTGACCGTCCTCGGCAGCCTGGATTGATTCCGCCTCTCCCTCATCGCCGCAGACAGACGAATCCCGGAGCGCCCGCCATGTCCCGCCCCATCCTCGCCTACGCCCTGGCGAGCCTCCTCCTCGCCGGCCCGAGCGCGGCTCTCGCGCAGGCGAACAAGCCCGCGCCCGCGCCACAGCAGAAGCCCCCGGCGAAGCCCGCCGCCGCCCCTGCGGCGCCCGCGATCTCGCCGAATCACCTCGCGCTCGCGCGGGAGGTGATGCTGGGCTCCGGCATCGCCCGCTCGTTCGACTCGATCATCCCGGCCTTCGCCGAGCAGATCCGCAAGCAGGCGGTGACCCGGCCGGAGCTGCAGAAGGATCTCGAAGAGGTGCTCGCGAGCCTCGAGCCCGAGATGGAGCTGCAGAAGCAGCGGATGATCAGCACCGCCGCGGGTATCTACGCCAAGCAGCTCAACGAGGCCGAGCTGCAGGAGATCGCGAACTTCTTCCGCTCGCCCGCCGGCAAGCGCTACGTGCAGACGCAGCCGCAGGTGCTCGACGACATGGTCGCCGCGATGCAGACCTGGACGCAGGACGTCTCGGAATACGTGATGGTCCGGGTCCGGGCCGAGATGGGCAAGCGCGGCCACCAGCTGCAGTGAGGCGGGCGCAGCGCCCGCGCGGGCGCGGTGGACCTGACGCGCCCGCGACGCCATCTCCCCTCGCGAGGCCGATGGATCCGGCCGGCCACAGGATGAGCGCATGAGCGAACATTTCGACGTCGACCTCTTCGTGATCGGCGGCGGCTCGGGCGGCGTGCGCGCGGCGCGGATCGCGGCGGGCTACGGGGCGCGCGTCACGCTCGCGGAGGAGTACCGGGTCGGCGGCACCTGCGTCATCCGCGGCTGCGTGCCGAAGAAGCTGATGGTCTATGCCGGCCGTTTCGCCGACGAGTTCGAGGACGCGGCAGGCTTCGGCTGGTCGGTGCCCGAGCCCCGCTTCGACTGGTCCGTGCTGAAGCGCCGCCGCGACGCCGAGGTGGCGCGGCTGGAGGGCATCTACGACACCAACCTGTTGCGCGCGGGCGTCGAGATCGTGCCGCAGCGCGCCGTGATCGAGGACGCGCACACGGTCCGGCTCGTCGGCAGCGGTGAGCGGGTCCGTGCCCGCTTCATCCTCGTGGCGGTCGGCGCCTCGCCGGTGAAGGAGCCGGTGATCCCGGGCGCCGATCTCGCCATCACCTCGAACGAGGTGTTCGATCTGGAGGCGCGGCCCGAGCGCATCCTCGTCGTCGGCGGCGGCTACATCGCCGTCGAGTTCGCGGGCGTCTTTGCCGCCCTCGGCTCGCGCACGACGCTGCTCCACCGGGGCGACCGGCTGCTGCGAGGCTTCGACGACGAGATCCGCGACGCGCTGGGGGACGCCTACGCCAAGCGCCTGGACCTGCGGCTCGGCCGCACGGTGCAGAGCCTGGAGCGGCGAGGGGAGGGCATCGCGGCCCGGCTCGACGACGGCTCGGAGATCGAGGTCGACCAAGTTCTCGTCGCGACGGGGCGCCGCCCGAACGTCGCCGGGCTCGGGCTGGAGCGCGTCGGCATCGCCCTCGACCGCGCGGGCGCCATTCCCGTCGACGCCACCTCCCGCACCACCATCCCCTCGATCTACGCGGTCGGCGACGTCACGAACCGGGCGAACCTCACGCCCATCGCCATCCGAGAGGGGCACGCCTTCGCCGACACGGTGTTCGGCAACAAGCCCTGGTGCGTCGATCACCGCCTGATCCCGACCGCCGTGTTCTCGACGCCGGAGATCGGCGTCGTCGGCCACAACGAGGACGTGGCCCGGGAGATCTACGGCGCGATCGACGTCTACAAGGCGAGCTTCCGGCCCATGAAGGCGACGCTCTCCGGCCGCGACGAGAAGGTGCTGATGAAGGTCGTCGTCGATTGCGCGAGCGACAAGGTGGTCGGCGTGCACCTGTTCGGCCACGACGCGGGCGAGATCATCCAGGCCGTGGGCATCGCCGTGACCATGGGCGCCACGAAGGCCGATTTCGACCGGACCATCGCGGTCCACCCCACGGCGAGCGAGGAACTCGTGACCATGCGCGTGCCCGCGGTCACGAAACGCCCGGTCGCGGTCGGGTGATCGCGGGAACGCTTTCGCACCCTCGACGGCGGAGCGGCCCGGTCCATATTGCCCTTATGGGCAAGCGAGACGACGCGCAGGCGAGGCGGCAGGCCATCATCGACGGGATGCTGGCCGACGCCCTGCGTCCCGCCTTCACCTACCGGCTCCCCAGCCACCACGCCCTGCCGCCGGATATCCGCCAAGCGGTCGACCGGCTGCTCGCCAAGGCCGAGACGCAGCGCACCCGCTGCCTGACCTACGACGACCTCGAAGAGGCGCTTCCGCCGCGCGACGTCACCGCCGAGGATCTGGAGGCGATCTTCTGGATCCTGGCCGAGCACGGGATCGAGGTCGAGGACGGGGAGACAGGCTGAGCCGGCAGGGCTTCGGGCGGCCATTTCCGCTGAGCGAGAGCCGGCCACAGGGCCGTCCGCGGAGGCGCGTGACCGCTGGTAATTGGCCGAAATTCTTTCAAATCCAATCCAGACCCCGATGGATCGACAGTTTTCATTCTAATTTGAAAATCGAGTCCCTTCGCTCATATTGCAATTTAACCGATTATTAACTGTAAGAGTCAATACTAAATCGGAATTCATCGAGATTTCCGAGGCTGACCATGCGCAAATTCAATAATCTGAAGTTCATTACAAAAATCTGCATTCCGGTGTCGATCATGATCGTGATCGCCGTATCCCTCGTCACCTACGCGCGTTCGCAGATGACCGGACTGGCCTCCGATATGCGCACGATCGTCGACGTGGAGGCCGCACGTCTCGAATCCGTTCTCAAGGTGGGACTCAATATCAACGAGGCGGCGGTTCAGATCCGCAACATGATCGTCGATGAACGCCGTGGTGAGATCGACAAGTACAGGCGCCGCTACGACGCCGCGACCAAGGCGACCATCGAGGCCGCCGATCGGATGATCGCACTCGCCGACACGGCTGAGCGGCGAGAGGCTGGCCAATTGCTGAGGCAGAAGATCGCCGACTATTTCGTCAGTGCCGAGGAATCCATTGCGTTCACCATGCGCGACGAGCTCGCCGCCGGGTCCCGTGTCGTCATGACGACGAGCACGGCCATCCGCACCAAGGTCAACGAGATCGTCAAGGCGCAGGTTGATCAGCACACCCGGGAGTTTCAGGGGGCGCGCGATGCCGCAGATGCCCGGGCCCGTGACGCGACCACGCTGCTGATCGCTGCCGCGACCGGCGGACTGTCGGTGGCGGTGTTGCTGACCGTTGCCATCGTCGTGTTCGGCGTCACGCGCCCGCTCTCGAGCCTCGTCGCCGTTCTGGAGCGCATGGCGCGGGGCGAGACGGACGCCACAATCCGGGAGATCGCCCGCGGCGACGAGATCGGCGCCGTCGCGCGCGCTGTGGATGGGATCAAGGGCATGGTCGCCCGGAAGGCCGCCGACGAGGCGGAGCAGCGCCGCCACACCGACGAGGCCGCTGCCGCCGAGCGCAAGCGCACCATGGTGGAGCTGGCGGGCCGTTTCGAGGCGGCTGTGGGAGGGATCGTCAGCCTCGTATCATCGTCCGCGACGCAGCTTCAGGCCACCGCACAGCAAATGACCGCGACGGCCACCGAGACCGCCAGCCAGTCGACGACCGTCGCGGCCGCAGCCGAGCAGGCGGCGACCAATGTCGGCACCGTCGCGGCAGCCGCGGAGGAGCTCGGGACGTCGGTCGGCGAGATCGGGCGTCAGGTCGCCGGGTCCGCGGATCTCGCCGCCACCGCCGTTCGCGAGGCGGACGCCACCGCGCATCTCGTGCAGGACCTCAGCGAGGCGGCAGGGCGCATCGGAAACATCGTCAGCCTGATCTCGAACATCGCCGACCAGACCAATCTGCTGGCGCTGAACGCGACGATCGAGGCGGCTCGCGCCGGCGAGGCGGGCCGCGGCTTCGCGGTGGTCGCGAGCGAGGTCAAGGCGCTCGCTGCACAGACCGGCAAAGCGACCAGTGAGATCGACGGTCAGGTCTCGCAGATCCAGAGCTCGATGCAGGAAGCCGTTCGGGCGATCGGGGCGATCTCCGGCCGGATCCAGGAGATCAGCACGGTTGCGACGTCGATCTCGGCCGCCGTCGAGGAGCAGGGCGCCGCCACCCGCGAGATCGTCCGCAATGTGGCGCAGGCCGCCACCGGCACGAAGGAGGTGACGAGAAACATCGCGGGCGTCGCCGGCGCGGCGGATGAGACCGGAGCGGCGGCAAGCCAGGTTCTCGCTTCCGCCTCCGAGCTATCGCGCCAATCCGAGCGCCTCGGCTCGGAAGTCGGTACAGTCCTCGCCACGGTCCGCGCCGCCTGAGCACGGCCCGGCCTCTCGCTTCTGCCAGCAAACCCTCCTATAAGCCGCGCTCGCGCGCGGCTTTTTCGCGCGCGCATTCAGGCGGACGAGGTGCCTGGGAGACGGGACATGGGCGAGCGTTGGACACCGAAGACATGGCGCGACCTGCCGATCCAGCAGGTGCCGTCCTATCCGGATGCCGCCGCGCTCCAGGGCGTGGAGGCGCAGCTCGCGAGCTTCCCGCCCCTCGTCTTCGCCGGTGAGGCGCGCAAGCTGAAGGCATCGCTCGCCCGCGTCGCGGCCGGCGAGGCGTTCCTCCTCCAGGGCGGCGACTGCGCCGAGAGCTTCGACGAGCACTCCGCCGACAACATCCGCGACTTCTTCCGCGTCTTCCTGCAGATGGCGCTCGTCCTCACCTTCGCGGGCGGATCGCCCGTGGTGAAGGTCGGCCGCATCGCGGGTCAGTTCGCCAAGCCCCGCTCCTCGCCCACCGAGACGATGGACGGGGTGGCCCTGCCGAGCTACCGCGGCGACATCATCAACGGGCTGACCTTCTCGGAGGAGGCGCGTGTTCCCGATCCGCGCCGGCAGCTCGAGGCCTATCGGCAATCGGCCGCGACGCTGAACCTGCTGCGCGCCTTCGCGACCGGCGGCTACGCGAATCTCGAGAACGCGCACCGCTGGATGCTCGGCTTCGTGAAGGATTCGCCGCAATCTTCCCGCTACCAGGACGTGGCGGAGCGGATGGGCGACGCGCTCGACTTCATGCGGGCGATCGGCATCAATCCGGAGACGCACCAGGAGGTGCGCACCACGGATTTCTTCACGAGCCACGAGGCCCTGCTCCTCGGCTACGAGGAGGCGCTGACACGCGTCGATTCGACGAGCGGCGATTGGTACGCGACCTCGGGGCACATGCTCTGGGTCGGGGACCGCACCCGCCAGCCGGACCACGCCCATATCGAGTACGCCCGCGGGATCAAGAACCCGATCGGCCTCAAATGCGGGCCCTCGATGAGCGCCGACGGGCTGATCCGCCTCGCCGACCTCCTCAATCCCGACAACGAGGCCGGGCGCCTGACCCTGATCTGCCGCTTCGGCGCGGACAAGGTGGGCGAGCACCTGCCGGGGCTGATCCGGGCGGTCGAGCGGGAAGGCCGCAAGGTGGTGTGGGCCTGCGATCCGATGCACGGCAACACCGTCGCCGCCGGGCGCTACAAGACGCGCCCCTTCGAGCGGGTGATGCAGGAGATCGAGGGCTTCTTCGGCGTTCACCGTGCCGAGGGGACGATCGCCGGCGGCATCCATCTCGAGATGACGGGCAAGGACGTCACGGAATGCACGGGCGGCGCGCGCGCGCTGACCGCGGACGACCTGCAGGACCGCTACCACACCTATTGCGACCCGCGCCTCAACGCGGAGCAGGCGCTGGAGGTGGCCTTCCTGACGGCCGAGCTCGTCAAGCGCGAGCGCGCGGCCTTCGAGCGTCCGCACCTCGACGCGGCCGAGTGAGACACGGTTTTGCGCGCCGCGGAGGAAACCGCAGCGCGCTCCGCTTCTAGTGAAGCCAGTTCGTGAAGAAGTAGATCAGCAGGATGATCGGAAGCGGGATCCCGATCAGCCAGAGCAAGCCGCCTTTCAGCATTACAACTCTCCGTTGAAACTCAGCACGCTTCAACGATTGGGAGAGATTTCGGGTTCCTGAGAGACCTCGCGCATCCTGTGGAATGCGCGCGCGTGCGGCGGTGACGCTTGAGACCGACTACGCGATGGCGCGCTGTGCGCCGTTGAAGCGCCGCAGCAGGGCCGCGAGCTCGGCGCCGGGAACGGGCCGGCTGATCAGGTAGCCCTGCACCTCGTCGCAGCCCTCGTCCCGCAGCCGCTGCAGCTGATCCACCGTCTCGACGCCTTCCGCGGTCGTCGTCATGCCGAGGCTCGCGCCGAGGCCGATGACGGCCCGTACGATGAAGCCGGATCCGTCCGAATCGCCGAGGCCGCGGACGAAGGACTGGTCGATCTTGATCTTGTCGAAGGGGAAGGAGCGCAGGTAGCTCAGCGAGGAATACCCCGTGCCGAAATCGTCCATCGAGACGCGGACGCCCATGCTCTTGAGGCTGTGCAGGATCGCCGTGGTCGAGCCGGGATTGGCGACGAGGACGGATTCGGTGATCTCCAGTTCGAGCCGGCGCCCCGGCAGGCCCGCCGCGTGCAGCGCGTCGCGGACCGCGTTGATGAGGCGCGCGGAGGTGAACTGGACCGCCGAGACGTTCACCGCGACCTTGATGTCGCCCGGCCAGCCGCTCGCCTCGCGGCAGGCCTGCCGGATCACCCACTCGCCGAGCGGCACGATGAGGCCGAGTTCCTCCGCGAGCGGGATGAACTCCACGGGGGACACGGAGCCTCGCTTCGGGTGCCGCCAGCGCAGCAGCGCCTCGAAGCCGGAGATCCGCTCGGCGTTGAGGTCGTAGATCGGCTGGTAGTGCAGCTCGAAGGCTTCCTCGGCGACGGCCTCGCGCAGATCGCGCTCGAGCTCCCGCCGCGCCTGCAGGCGGGCATCCATCTCCGGCTCGAAGAAGCGGAACGAGCCGCGCGCCTCGGCCTTCGCGCGGTCGAGGGCGACATCGGCGTGCTTGAGCAGCTTCTCGCAGCTCATCCCGTCCCCGGGCGCGAGCGAGATGCCGATGCTGACGCCGATCTCGACGGAATGGTCGGTGAGCGCGTAGGGCGCGCTCAGCACGTCGGCGATCCGGCGCGCCAGCACGGCCACGTCCTCGGGCCGCTCGATCCCGCGCTGAACCACGGCGAACTCGTCCCCGCCCAGGCGGGCCACGCTGTCGATCTCGCGGACGCAGGCCGAGAGGCGGTTGGCGACGGCGCGGATCAGTTCGTCGCCGACCGCGTGACCCAGCGCGTCGTTGACCGGCTTGAAGTCGTCGAGGTCGAGGCAGAGCACCGCGAAGCCGCCCTCGCGCCCGGCCTGGGCGATGGCGGCCTCGATCTGCTCGCCGAGGAGGACCCGGTTCGGCAATTCCGTCAGCGCGTCGTGCCGCGCCATGAAGGCGATGCGCTCCTCCGCCATCCGCCGTTCCGTGACGTCCTCGTAGGTGGCGACGAGGCCGCCATTGGCGGTGGGGCAGGTCTCGATCGCGATGAGGCGGCCGTCGCCGAGTTCCTGCAGCAGGCGATTGCGCAGCTGCCCGTAGGCGTCGGCACTCTCGGCGATCAGGTCCGCGACGCTGCGGCCCGGGTGATTGCCGGCGGCGATGCAGGCGCCGAGGACCTCCGTCGCGCTCATCCCGACCGTCAGGGAGCCCGGAGCGAGGCCGTAGATCTCCCCGTAGCGCCGGTTCGCCACCATCAGGCGCTGCTCGGCATCGTAGAGGCAGAGACCCTGGGACATGTTGTCGAGGGCCGCATCGAGGCGCAGGTTCGTCTGCGTCAGGCGGGTCTCCTGCTCCTTCGTGACGCTGATGTCGCTGCACACGGCGACGAAACCGCCCTCCCGCGTCGCGCTGCGGCTGACCCGGAGCCAGCGGTCGTCGGCGAGGCGGATCTCGCCGTCGCGGGCAAGGCTCAGGGCGGGGTCGAGCACGGTGGAGGCCGGGTCGGCGCCGGCCGCCGCCAGCCCTGCGACGGGGCGGCCGCAGGCGATCTGACCGGAGCCTGCGTCGAAGAAATCCACGGCCTGCGCGTTGGCGAGGGCGATCCGGCCCTCGGGATCCACCACGACCACGCCCTCGTGCGAGCTCTCCAGAGCGTCCGCGAGCAGGGCCTGAGCCGAGCGGCGCTGGCTCACCTCGCGCTCCATCATGGCGCGGATGTTGTCGCGCATGGTCGCCATCGCGCGCAGGAGGGCCCCGAGCTCGTCACGCCCGCCCACGGGCACCGCGTCGTCGAGCCGGCCCGCCGCGATCCGCTCGGCCACCGCCGAGGCCGCCGCGACGGGGCCGATGATGCGCCGGTTGAGAAGCCACGCGACGAGCGCCGAGAGCAGCAGGGCGACCACCGTCGCGACGGCGTAGAAGCGGATCTCCTCGGCGACGATGGTGCGGGCGGTCTGCCGGTAGGTGAAGCCGTCGCCCGCCGTGTAGTTCACGAGCATGTCGATCTGCCCGTCGACGATCCCGGCCTGCCGGTCGAGACCCTCCCAGGCCGAGCCCGAAGCGGCCGCCGTCTCGAGGCTTCGGCGCATCTCGTCCCAGGCCTGCACGGCCGCCTGGACGCCGACGCCGGCACGGATCGCCCGGTCCGATTGCGAGCGCTCGACCGCGATGGTGAGGTCCTCGAGCAGCGTCGTGGCGAGCTCGGCGATCTCCTCGTCGAGCTTCGTCCGCGCTGCGGCATCGGCCGTGAGGGACCGGCGCGCGAAGGCCGCCCGCATCTTCGCGAAGTCCGCCGCCGCGGCCCGCGCGTAGTTGATCGACATCAGGGACTGGTCGTAGGTGCGCTGGACGAGATCGCCCGCCTTGCGGATCCCCAACGTCGCGTAGAGCCCGAGCGCGCCGGTGATCAGGCTCATGATCAGGAACGCGACGAAGATGCGCCCGCGGATCGTCGCGACCTCGGCTGACATGCGCCGCGGCAGATTCGCCGTCGCGGATGACGGCTCCTGCCACGGAAATGTGCGGTCCCGTCGCATCGGATCGAAAACGCTCTCCCTCGAACGAACCCTAAGTTAGGGCTGCACATGTTAAGAGCCGCTTAGCCCGGCCTTGGGTCCGCGGCCCGAAACCTCGGCCCGGGCTCGACAAATCGATCCGTCTCCTGCGGTGCCCGAAGATTCGTTAAGTTTTTTGAGGCTCTCTTCTCCGACGGCTCGCGCCGGAGATCGTGATGCTCGCCACCCTTGCACTGCCCTGCCGCCTCGCCGTTCCGCGGCGCCTTGCTGCAACTCTCGGTTTAATTTTGGGGGCGGCCCTCGTCGGCGGCATCCTCGACGTGGGCGGGGTCCAGGCCACCGGGCACCTCGTCTCGCAGAAGGGCCGCGCCTTCCAGCCGGGCAGCGTGGCGATCCAGCGCGGCGAGACGATCGTGATCGTCAACGACGACAGCGACCTCCTGCATCACCTCTACATCGAGTCGGAGATCTTCAGTTTCGATTCCGGCGATCAGGCGCCCGGCAGCCGCACGGCGGTCACCTTTCCGGCCGCCGGCACGTTCCAGGTCCTGTGCGGCATCCACCCCAAGATGAAGCTCAACGTGCGGGTGAACTGAGCGCCGCGCTCAGCGCGCGGCCGCCTGCACCGGCGTGCGCCCCTCCGGCTCGCGCTCGATCGCCTGTCCGTCGCGCAGGTCGGCGGGCGGGCTCAGCACGACCCGCTCGTCGCCGGACAAGCCTTGGTCCAGCTCGACGCTGCGCCCGAAATCGCGGCGGATATGCACCTTGCGCCACTCGGCCCGGCCGTCGTCGCGGGCGACCGCCACCTGCGTCCCGCCCTGGTTGAACACGAGGGCCTCGGCGGGCACGGTCATCGCCGGCTCCAGCCGCGGGATCTTCAGGGTCACGTAGACGTAGAGGCCGGCCCGCAGCGCCCCCTCCGGATTCGGAACGTCCACCTGTGTCGTCAGGGTGCGCGAGGCGCTGAGCAGCGCGACGGAACTGCGCTCGACTCGCCCGACGAAGGTCCGCTCGGGCATCTGCGGCACGCGGATCGCGGCCTCGACACCGGGGCCGACCCCGACGGCCGCGTTCTGCGGCACGTTCACCGAGATGCGCAGGATGTCGTCCCGGTCCATCGTCAGGAGAGGCGTGCCGCCGCCATCGGCCTTCACGAGGTCGCCGACATCGACGCTGCGGGTGGTGACGACGCCGTCGAAGGGCGCGACCACGTCCTTGAAGCCCGTGAGCGCCTTGAGCCGGTCGACGGTGGCGCCCTGCGCCTTGATGTTGGCCTCCGCCACCTTCACGCCCGCCTCCGCCGAGGCGAGGTTCGCGCCCTGACTGAGCACGCCGGCCTGCGAGGTGTCCGCGTTCTGCTTCGAGGCCCAGCCCTGGACAGCGAGGGTCGAGGTGCGGCTGTTGGTGACGTTGGCGAGGTTCACGTTGGCGCGGGCCTGATCCACCATCGCGCGGGCCTGGAGAAGCTGGGCCTGAAGCTGGCCGAGCTGCGCCTCGGCCTGGGCGAGCTGCTGGTCGAGGTCTGGCGCGGCGACCCGGAGCAGGATGTCGCCGGCCTTCACGCGCGTGCCGATATCCACCCGGCGCTCGGCGATGTACCCGGTCGCGCGCGCCGAGATCGCCGCCTTCGCGAAGGCCTGCGTCTCGCCGGGCAGCGTCAGGTCGATGGGCTTGTCGGTGCGTTCCACCGCGATGGTGCGCAGGCGCGGCACGAAATCCTTCGTTCGGCGCTGCGTCTCCGTGGCGGCGGCCCGCTGCTGCCAGTGCCCGTAGCCGCCCCAGCCGAGAAGGCCGAGACCCACCAACCCCACCAGCAGGAACGGGCCCTTGCGCGGCGGCGGCGGGATCTCGTTCGCGTCACCGTGCGCCTTCATGGGACCCGTACTCTCCGGCCGGCACCGAAATCTGGCAGACCATATACCGCGGGACTGCGCGCGTCACAGGCCACCGAAACGACGCAGGGCGACGCGGGGGGACCAGGTGTGCAGCGATGTTCGTGAGGTGGGATGGTGGGCGCGACAGGGATCGAACCTGTGACCCTTCGCGTGTGAAGCGAATGCTCTCCCGCTGAGCTACGCACCCGGACCGAGGGCCTTCTAGGGCGGCGCGCGCCGTCGCGTCAAGGCCCCTCGCATGGAGGCGGGGGCCGGCACCGGAAAACACGGGCGCCCGGTCCCTCATCGTTCACAAGAGCCGGCATTATCCATTAGGAGGGCGGTCATGTCTCCACTCGTCCGCTTCGCGCCGTCCCCGACCGGCTACCTCCACATCGGCAATGCCCGGCCCGCGCTCCTCAACGCGCTCTTCGCCCGCGCGCGGGGCGGGCGCTTCCTGCTGCGCCTCGACGACACCGACCGCGAGCGCTCGACGCCGGCATTCGCCGCGGCGATCGAGGAGGATCTCGCCTGGCTCGGTATCGTGCCGGACCTGTTCGCCCGCCAGTCGGATCGCGCGGAGCGACACGATGCGGCCGCGGAACGGCTCCGGGGCCTGGGGCGCCTCTATCCCTGCTACGAGACGCCCGAGGAGCTGGAGCGGCGGCGCAAGCGCCAGCTCGGCCGGGGTCTTCCGCCGATCTACGACCGGGCGGCGCTGAGCCTGACGGCCGAGCAGCGGGCGTCCCTCGAGGCGGAAGGGCGGCGTCCGCACTGGCGCTTCAAGCTCGACCATCGCACGGTGAGCTGGAACGACCTCGTCCGCGGAGAGGCGCATGTCGATTGCGCCTCCCTCTCGGACCCCGTGCTGGTGCGGGCCGACGGGACCTACCTCTACACGCTGCCCTCCGTCGTCGACGATGCGGAGCTCGGCGTCACCCACGTCATCCGGGGCGAGGACCACGTCACCAACACCGGCGTGCAGGTGCAGATCTTCGAGGCTCTGGGGCACCCACTGCCCGTCTTCGGGCATCACAACCTCCTCACCACGGCGGACGGGGAGGGGCTCTCGAAGCGCCTCGGACACCTCTCGCTCCGGGGCCTGCGCGCGGCGGGCTACGAGCCGGCTTCCGTCCGCTCGCTCGCGGTGCTGACCGGCTCGGCGGAAGCGGTGCGGGCCATCGCCGGCCTCGACGAGCTCGCAGCCCTCGTGGATCTTGCCCACATCTCTCGGGCGCCGGCGAAGTTCGACCCGCACGAACTCGACGGCCTCAACGCCCGCCTCGTCCACGAGATGCCGGCGGTCGCGGTGCTGGATCGCCTCGCGGGCCTCGGCGTCCCTGCGGAGGCGGCGGAGGCGTTCTGGCTCGCGGTGCGCGCAAACCTCGTGAAGGTCGAGGATGCCCGGGATTGGTGGCACGTCGTGACGGGTCCGATCGAGCCCGTCACCACCGACGCGAGCCTCGTCTCGGCGGCCATCGCGACGCTGCCGGCCGAGCCCTGGGGGCCGGAGACCTGGAAGGCGTGGACCACGGCCGTGAAAGACCGCACGGGCGCCAAGGGCAAGGCCCTCTTCATGCCGCTGCGCCTCGCGCTCACCGGCCTCGACCATGGGCCGGACCTCTCCGCGTTGCTGCCGCTGATCGGTCGAGAGCGGGCGGCCGAGCGGTTGCGGGCGGTGGCCTGACAAGGCTCCCGAAAGCGGCTGGCCCGGGACGGGCTCGCCGCTCCGCAAGGGCGTCGGGGGACGCGCCAGAACTCCCGGAGCCGGTCACCCCGCCGGGACGTCCTCCGTCAGGCGCGTCACCAGGATCTTGTCGACGCGCCGACCGTCGAGATCCACCACCTCGAAGCGCCAGCCTGAGATGTCGCAGGTCTCGCCCGTCTCGGGCAGGCGCTGCAGGCGCTCGATGACGAGGCCGGCCGCGGTCTCGTAGTCGCGGGAGGCTTCGAGCTTGATGCCGAGCTGGTCGGCCATCTCGTCGACGGGCATCCAGCCGGCGATCAGCCAGGACCCGTCCGCCCGCTGCACCGCCTCGGGCTCGGGATCCTCGGAGTGGAAGGCGCCCGCGATGGCATCGAGGATGTCGGCCGGCGTCACGAGCCCGTCGAAATGCCCGTACTCGTCGTGGACGAGAGCCATCGGCACCTCCGCCGCCTGCAGCGCGTTCAACGCATCGAGTGCGTCGAGGGTGTCGGGCAGGACGGGTGCGCGGCGCACGTGACGGCGCAGGTCGATGCCTTCGCCCGCCATCAGCGGCTTCACGAGGTCGCGCACCTGCACCACGCCGATCATGTTGTCCGCGCCGCCCTCCGCGACCGGAAGGCGCGAGTGCGGGCTGGCCAGAATGGCGGCCCGGATCTCCTCCTCGTCCCGGTGCAGGTCGATCCAGTCGACGTCGGTGCGCGGGGTCATGACGCCGCGCACGGCGCGGTCGCCCAGGCGGAGAACGCCCGCGATCATCTTGCGCTCGCCGGTCTCGATCACGCCCGCCGTCTCGGCCTCGGCGACGAGGTGGCGGATCTCCTCCTCGGTCACGGCGCTCGCGCTCTCGGTCTCCTGTCCGATCAGGCGGAACACCGCCCGCGTCGAGGCGTCGAGGAGCCAGACGGCGGGCTTCGCCACCCGGGAGACGAGGCGCATCGAGGGGCTGACGAGGCAGGCGACGCCTTCGGGATCCCGCAGGGCGAGGTGCTTCGGCACCAATTCGCCGATGATCACCGACAGGTAGGTGATGATCGCGATCACGAGGCCGTAGCCGATCGTGTCGGCCCAGACCTTGGCGAGCCCCACATCGACCAGGATGCCGGTCAGCCGCTCGCCGAGCGCCGCGCCGGACACGGCGCCGGAGAGGATGCCGACGAGGGTGATCCCGATCTGGACGGTGGAGAGGAAGCGGCCCGGCTCCTCCGCCAGCGCGAGGGCGGCGTGGGCGCCGCGGCGGCGCTCCTCCACCATCGAGCGCAGGCGGCTCTTGCGGGACGAGACGACGGCGAGTTCGGAGAGAGCGAACACGCCGTTGAGGGCGATCAGGGCAACGGCGACGGCGAGCTCGAGCACGGCTGCGGAACATCAAGCCGGAGCCGCCGATCGGGCGCGCCGGGCTTCCTCTGATGATGACGGGCGGCGCTCTTGATGGAGGTCGCGCCCTGCCGGGTCAACCGGCCGAGCCGCGTTCCGATCCGCGGCGGAGCCGGAAACCGGATGCGCCCGCTCAGGGGCGCGTCAGCGGAGGCAGGCGCGCGAGGCGGATCGCGATGGCCAGGGCGATGCCGTAGAGCGCACCGAAATAGGCGACGACGCCCGGCCAGCCCGCATGGGCGAAGAACCACCCGCCGGCCGTGCCGAGCACCGAGGAGCCGAGATAGTAGAGGGAGAGATACACCGAGGACGCCTGGGCGCGGTCGCGCAGCGCGCGCCGGCCGATCCAGCTGCTGGCGACGGAATGGGCGCCGAAGAAGCCGATCGTGACCACCGCGATGCCGCCGATGATGACGACGAGGTTGTCCGACAGCGTCATCACGATCCCGACGAGACCCAGCGTGATGGCGAGCCACAGCACCTTGCGCCGCCCCAGCCGGCTCGCGATCTCGCCCGTCGCCGCCGAGCTCGCGGTACCCGCGAGATAGACGGCGAAGATCGCGCCGATCGCCGCCTGGCTGAGGGAGAAGGGCGGATCGAGCAGGCGGAAGCCGATATAATTGTAGACGCAAACGAAGCCGCCCATGAGCAGGAAGGCTTCCGCGAACAGCCAGGGCAGCCCCGCGTCGCGGAAATGCTGGGTGAAGGTGCCGGGCACCTCCCGCCATCGCATCCGGTGCGCGGTGAAATGCCGGGATTCGGGCAGCGCCCTCCAGAAGGTGACGGCGGCAAGCAGCGCCAGCACGCCGATCGTCCCGAGGCCGAGCCGCCAGGAGCCGTAATCGGCGATCACGCCCGCGATCAGCCGCCCGACCATGCCGCCGAGCGCGTTTCCGCCGATTAGAAGCCCCATCGACAGGCCGATCGCGCGCCCGTGCATCTCCTCGCTGAGATAGGCCATCGCGACGGCCGGGAGGCCGCTCGCGGTCAATCCGGTCAGCGCCCGCAAGGCCAGGAAGCCGTGCCAGCTCGGAACGAGGCAGGCGACGATGGTGAGGATCGCCGATGCGAACAGCGAGATCGTCATCACGGGCTTGCGCCCCCAGACCTCCGAGAGCGGGCTGACGACGAGGAGCGCGACGGCGAGCGTCGCGCAGGGAAGCGAGAGGGCGAGGCTGCTCTCGGCCGGCGAGACGTGGAAATCGTCGGCGTAGACCGGCAGCAGGGGCTGCACGCCGTAGAGCACCGCGAAGGTTGAGAAGCCGGCGGCCGCGAGGGCGACGGTCGTGCGGCGAAAGACCGGCGTGCCGGCCTCGATCAACCGGTCATCCGCCTCCGACATGAATCCTCGCTGCGGCCGTCCTGAGAGCCGCCCGTTTGGGCGCGGTGGACCGGTGCGTCAACACCGGCGACGGTACGCTGAGTGATCGCCATGCCCCGTGCGAAGATCGTTTCGGGGATGATCGCTCGGGCCGAGGCGCGAGCGCCGCGGCGCGAACGCCCGCAACACCGCCCCGGGCCCTCCCCCGGGGAGGGGGAGGGCGGTCGCTTCCTCAGCGCGGGGGCTCGCCCTGGGCCTGACCCTGCTGGATGAGCGGCGTGATCCGGCGGACCGTCACGCGCCGGTTCTCCCGCGAGGGACCTTGCGTGTTCACCTTCAGGTACTGCTCGCCGTAGCCTTGCGTCGTCAGGTTCTCCGGCGGCACCTGGAATTGCTGGGTCAGCACGGTCGCCACCGACTGGGCCCGACGATCCGACAGGGAGAGGTTGTCGACGTCGGCCCCCACCGCGTCGGTGTAGCCCTCGATCAGGAACACCTCTTGCGGATTGTTGCGGATCGCCTGGTTGATCGCCTGGGCGATGGTGGAGAGCCGCGCCGCCTGATCCGGCGTGACCGTGAACGAGCCCGTGTCGAAGTTGATCGTGTCGATGTCGACGCTGCGCATGCGGGCCCGCAATTGCGGGCTGTAGCGCACCTGATCGAGCGTGTAGCGCCCCTCGATCGGCACCACCGGCGGCGCGGTCAGCGCCTCGTAGACGGTGCGCTCGTCGGCGCCCTCGTAATCCACGACGTAGCGGTCGCGCGGGATGCGGATATCCGGCGGCGGCAGCACGACCACGTCCTCGTAGATCGGGCGCGGGCGCCCGCCGAAGGCATTGTCGATGATCACGACCTCGCGGCCGTCGCGGAAGCGGCGGGAGCGGCGCAGGAGCCGCCCGTCGTCGTCGACGACCGTGACGATCTGTTCGCCGCCGGGCCGGTCGAGATAGGTCACCGTTTCGCTGCCGCGCCGCTCGCTGCGATAGCGCCCGCGGTCGAGATCGCGGAAGCGCTCGTTCTCGTCGTGGCGGATGAAGTAGCCGTCCCGATCGCGCACGATGATGCGGCCGGGCTCGCGGATGTAGGTGCGACCGCCCTCGCTGAACTCGCGCCGGTCGCGCCGGATGCGCTCGTAATCGCGGACGTCCTCGTCCTCCTGGCGGAAGCCGCCGGGCACGTAGCCGGGGCGGCCCGGCGTATTGAAGCTGTCGCGGCGGTCGCGGTCGCGGTCACGGTCGCGCTCGTCGAAACGACCATTCGGCCGTTGATCGGGCGCCGCGCCCTGGGGCTCGACGGGCCGGCCCGGAACGCCCGGCTGGGCATTCGGAGCCGTGGCGGGCGCGCCCTGGTTCCGCGTGCCGTCCGGTTGCGGGGCGCCGGGTTGCGCGTTGGGGGCCGGGGGCTGCGCACCGGCGGGCGGTCCGCCCGGTTGGCCGGGCGCCGGTTGGACGGGCCGGCCCGGGACGCCGG